>CAYXDG010000024.1:2028-43283 GCA_964463655.1 uncultured Dactylococcopsis sp. | reverse complement strand
GATGGCTGCCGTACTAAGTTATAGTTGATAGTTGATCCCCCAAAACCACCTCCCCTCCTCTTTCCCCCATTGGGGGGATAAGAGGTTAATTTAGTTGCGAGTGAGCCATTTTTGACCGTTCAAGCGTTGAACAGTGTACATGACTAATAATTCTAAACTGACTTTTCTCTCATCAATCATAAAAGATTCAATGGTACTAGGAGACCCGCCACTAGCGCTGCAGGAAAAGGCTTTTTGACCGCTAATGTCTTCGTCTAAAAAGTAAACATTAAAGCGACGTTTTCCCCCATCCCATTCGCCAAAAACTTGGGGACATTCTCCCACACCTAGTAAGGGAAACTGATCGGTTTTAAATTCTAATTCTAGGTCATCGAGTCCTTGTTCTGTGAGAGCTTCTTTTAAGGCGGGTTCATAATGTTGCTGGATAAACTCAGGAAAGGGTTTATCTTCAACAGGGGGTTCTTCTTTTTTCTTGGCTGTTTGTTGGGATTTTTCTTCTTCTGACATCGTTTTGTTCGCTATTTGTTCTTTATGTGTGAGACGTTTCATGAAGCGTCTCTACATAATTGGTTCTTTGTTTAGTGGTCACTGGTCACTGGTCAACCGCCAGCAACTGCAGGAACAATGCTAACTTCATCCCCATCTTTGAGGGATGTTTTTTCGTTTTCTAAGAAACGAATATCTTCACTATTCACATAAAAGTTGAGGAAGCGACGCAGTTTTCCTTCCTCGTCTCGTAGTTTTCCTTTAAAGCCTGGATAGTTGGCTTCTAGAGTTTCTACTAATTCGCTAATGTTACTTCCGCTGCACTCTAAAGTGGCTTGGTTGTCTGTATGTTTTTGTAGAACAGTAGGAACTAAAACTTTAACGCTCATTGTTTCCTTCGTTATTCGTTATTGATTATTTGTTATTGGTGATTACGAAGTCTTTTTCTTGGCTTCCCCCCAGTGGGGGTAAGGATTAATCTGATAATGACCAATAACAACTTACTAACTATACAATCAGTTGCATCTAATTTCTAGAGGAGAGAAAAAATTAGACTAACACTTGTTGCCATTCTAAACGATCGAGCGTCCGTGACCGTTGCCATGCGCGTTCAAAGCTGCTTAAGTTAGGATCGATCGCGTAGGGTTCGCCAATATAGCCTTGGATGGCTTCTTGAGTTTTCAGTCCGTTACCTGTGATATAAGCAACAGTGGTTTCTTCAGGGTCAATTTTACCCGCTGCGACTAATTTTTTCAGGACGGCGATCGTCGTTCCCCCTGCGGTTTCGGTGAAGATACCTTCGGTTTCGGCTAACAGTTTGATGCCTTCAATGATTTCGGCATCGGTGACATCTTCAATGTTGCCATTGGTTTTACGAGCCACGTCTAAAGCATACACCCCATCAGCCGGGTTTCCGATCGCGATCGATTTGGCAATTGTATTGGGTTTAACAGGTTTAATAAAGTCTCGTCCTTCTTTGAAGGCTTGAGAAATGGGTGAACAGCCTTCTGCTTGTGCGCCACTGAAGCGAACTTGCTTCTCTTCAACGAGACCTGTTTTAATAAATTCTTGGAAGCCTTTGTAAATTTTTGTGTAGAGAGAACCCGAGGCTAAAGGCGCGACTACATGATCAGGTAGTTTCCAGCCTAACTGTTCGGCGACTTCATGACCAAGAGTTTTTGAGCCTTCGGAGTAGTAGGGACGAAGATTAATATTGACAAAGCCCCAGCCATAGCCATTGGCGACTTCACTGCAAAGACGGTTTACTTGGTCGTAGTTGCCTTTAACCGCCATAACAGTAGGATTATAGATTAATGTTCCGATAACTTTTCCCGCTTCTAAATCAGCAGGGATAAACACACAACATTCTAAACCAGCACTGGCTGCGATCGCTGCGGTAGAGTTAGCTAAGTTACCTGTACTCGCACAAGAAACGGTGGAGAAACCAAATTCTCTCGCTTTGGTCAGCGCCACTGAAACCACACGGTCTTTGAAGCTCAATGTGGGCATATTCACCGCATCATTTTTAATGTAAAGTTCTTTTAAGCCCAACTGACGCGCTAAGCGCTTGGACTTAACCAGAGGAGTCATCCCAGTTCCCACATCAATCACGTCTCCTGTGACGGGTAAAAAGGGTTTGTAACGCCAAATTGACTTGGGACCTGCTGCAATGCTTTCGCGGGTGACTTGAGCGCGAATTGCGTCATAATCATAAGCCACTTCTAAGGGAGCGAAGGTTTCTTCACAAACATGGAGCGGGAGTAAGTCATAAGTAGTGCCTCCTTCTTTGGAGACGAGATGAGTATAGGTTGGCTTCGCTGTGGTGGTTTCAGTTGTAACAGCCATTGGTTAATCTCCTTTTTTTTTCGTGTTCGCTTGATGCTAACACAGCCCGATCGGGGCTGCAACCAATCCCGACCAAAAAAGTCGGGATTAAATAAACAGGTTTCCTTTGCCCGAAAGTCAAACTAATCAAACCCCAAGTCCGCCTTAGTTGGGGAAGGTTAGGGGGGTGAGGGACTCATGACTCATTTAGGATTGCGATATTGCGTAAATTGCATCGTTGATCAATTATCAAGAATTACTGATGGTTTCTCGTTGGCATTTTTGCCCCAATATGCTTTTGATTACGTTGTTTCGCTAGTTGATGTTGTCGCCAACGTTCGATTAAACGATCGCGCTTTTGCGGGGTTAAGTCATCATAACAATAGGGACAAGAAACCCCAATTTGATATTTCTCTGATTGTCGGTCTGTTTCTGATAAGGGATGACGACAGCCATAACAAAGTTCGTGATTTCCTTTTTCTAAATCTTCCTTCACTGCGACACGACCATCAAACACAAAACATTCCCCTTCCCACAAAGATTCTTCGGGAGAAACGGTTTCTAAATACTTCAAAATTCCGCCATTGAGTTGATAGACCTCTTCAAATCCTTGTTCTAATAAATAAGCGCTTGCTTTCTCACAGCGAACCCCTCCTGTGCAAAACATGGCAACTTTTCTATGTTTTTTCGGGTCAAGATTTTGTTCGACAAATTGAGGAAATTCGCGGAAACTATCTGTTTCTGGAGAGATGGCATTTTGAAAAGTTCCGACTTTATATTCATACTTATTGCGAGTATCAATGACTAACACTTCTGGGTCAGCAATTATTTCATTCCAAGTTTCAGGATTGATATGTTTTCCTGTGGTCAGGGATGGCTGAAGATGATCAATTCCCATCGTGATAATTTCGGACTTAATTTTCACTTTTATCCGTCGAAAAGGATATTTTTCACTATGGGAAAATTTCGGTTCAATATCACTAAACCGCTTGTCTTCTTTTAGGAATTTGAGAAACTGTTTAAGTTGATTTTCTTCTCCTGCGATCGTGGCGTTAATTCCTTCTTTTGCCAGTAAGATTGTTCCTTTTAAATCAAGATTTTGGCAAAAACTGAGAGCGTGACCGCGCAATTCGTCTAAATTTTCTAATGGGACAAATTTATAAAAGGTTGCAACTAGCATAACGCTTTCTCTTATTTAATTGCTAAGAATCCTTCAAAACAAAGATATTTCATAACTGTTGTAATATCAACAAATCCTGCTCTTTCTAACAGACCTAAATTTCCAGCATGAGAAAAGGGTTCTAAAATTCCTTTCAAGCTGCGATTTTTAGCGACAATTTCATCGCCTGAATAGCCTTGATTGAGTTTATAATCTGTGTAGAGGGTGGTCATCATATCTTGAAACCGAGCATCAGGACTTCTGACTTTTTCAAACAGTAAAAACCCACCTCCCCAGTTTAAGGCTTGATAAATGCGATCGAATAATAGCTGGCGATATTTGGGTGGGATAAACTGTATTGTGTAGTAAGCCATAATCAAATCTGCTTTTTCTAATTCTAGATCAGTTAAACTTTCGCACCGAACTTCAACATTAGAGTAATGGTTGCATAACTTTTGAGCATGGTTAACCATTTCTGGTTCAAGATCAACGCCAATCAATTGAACACGCTTGTTTTGATGATGTTTAGCGAGGCGATCGAGTAGCCTTCCTGTAGAGCAACCCAAATCATAGCATACGGAGCGATCGCGCAAGAAAAAGTCAGAAAGACTAACCCCTAATTCGTGACTCGTTTCATAAAAAGGAATTGATTTGCGAATATGTTGATTAAAGTGTTGACTGGTTTCTCCACTAAATGACCAGTTAGCATTTTCCGCTTCAATCTGATCGCCAACATTTGTCATCATTTCAAGTTCCTAAATATTTCCGACAAATCATCTTAATTGATTAGAATTCTAATTGCAAATCAGACATCAAACGATAACGGGTTGTTGAATGGGAGAGTCAAAATCAATTAGGGCAATTTTTTCTTGGGGGAGAATCGCTCTTAAATTGGAGGTAAAGGTTGCTTTGAGATAGATTGCTTCGTAGCGAGTGTTGTTGTTAGGATTGCTGTTACTACTGAGCAAGTTACAACCTGTGACTAGAGATGGCTAGCAATTGCGATCGCGCCAGCCATTGTCCGAGAAAGAGCGCCCATTGGTCAACACCTAACTTTTGGAATACCCCATTTATCATACTTTGAGGAATCTAATGCGACAAGGCAAATCTTGTTAAGATTAATGAGGATTCTCTTCGTCTGGGAGTTACAGTCAATGGGATGGTACTCTAATCTACTGCTGCGATCGCTACAAGTTTTTTTCTCTGCTACAAGTTTAATCCTGCTATGTCTTCCGACGCAAGCAGCAGAAAGGGTTTATGTTTCTTTGGGGTTGTTAGAGATTTCAGTTTCTGTAGAATCTCTGGAAAAGTACGCGAGAGAGGGAATGGTTTCTGAGGAATTATCTGCTTATACTCGTTATCTCAATGAAAAGCAGAGAGAGCAGTTACGAGAAGTTTTAACGGCTTCTGCACAGTTAAACACGATCGCGATCGCACAATTTCTCTATTCTCCCCAAGGAGAAGCCATTCTCAAACAACTCGGAAGCATTATGGATACCAAAGCTCGACAAGGAGGATTTTACGCCATTCGAGGCGCTTTAATCCTAGCAGCAGCGGAGGAAGAAGGTTTAACCCTCCTCAATTTTCTCAAACAGTTTCCCACTGATGGGTTACGGATTAATTCAGGTCGGGGTTTAGAATTAGTCAATGAACTGAGTGACTTTATTCAGGAAACTGATGAAGCAGTCGCCATGATCCAACGTGAGGCGATAGAACAATCCCTTGAAAGGATAAACCCCTCACCAACAAACTTTCCGAGAAATCTTCAGTCTCCTGGCAATATCCCTTATCATCGTCAGACCATTGATTTAGTCGATCAACAACGACCTTCCTTCCAAACCTACCCTCCTTTGATCGATCGCAACATCCCCACCAATCTCTACTTACCAGACTCATCTTCTGTCAAGCGCCCTCCCCTAATTGTGATTTCTCACGGACTTGGGTCTGATCGTCAAACTTATTCCTATATCGCAGAACATCTGGCATCTTATGGCTTTGCCGTTGCTACCATTGAACATCCTGGCAGCAATGCTCGTCAAGTACAATATCTGTTGACAGGTTTAGCCAATGAAGTGAGTCCCCCATCCGAATTAATTAATCGCCCCCGTGATCTTCAATTTTTACTGAACTATCTTGAACGAAATTACAGCACTCGTTTAAATCTTAATCAAGTGGGAATCTTCGGACAATCCTATGGCGCTTATACCAGTTTAGCGATCGCTGGTGCTGCTATTAATTATGAAGAAGTTGCCGATCGTTGTAGCAATCAAGAAACAGCAACCATTTTCAACTTTTCAATTTTACTGCAATGCCAATTATTGCGTCTTCCTGCGGAAGATTATAACTTTAAAGACCCTAGAGTAAAAGCGATTTTTGCGATTAATCCCTTAACCAGTCAAATTTTTGGCGAGAATGGAATCTCCGCCATTAATATTCCTACCTTAATTGTTACGGGAAGCGCGGACAATGTAACTCCTGCTTTAGCTGAACAAATTCGTCCGTTTTCTTGGTTACAAACCCCTGAAAAGTATTTAGTGTTACTGAAACAAGGAACTCATTTTTCTACCTTAAAAGAAAGCACAGAAGAGGGAGTTCCCGTTCCCCAAGAGGTGATTGGCCCTGATCCCGCGATCGCTCAGAATTATATGAAGGTGCTGAGTCTTGCTTTTTTTAAAACTTATTTACCCAATCAAACAAGCTATAAAATTTATCTAACCAATGAATACACTGATCAAATTAGCCGTCCTGCAATGCCAATTTTCTTATTACAATCTCTCCCAAAAGAGTTGATTGATAATTGATATTTGTTATTTGTTATTTGTCCCCTTGCATCAATAAATTGTAAGCACGCCATCGCTATTCGCTATCACTAGCCACTGATGACTCTTTCAACTAACCTTAATTCATGCTGTTTTTGTTGTTCTTGTTCTTGCAACTGCTGCTGTTTTTTCTGGAAGAGTCGTTTTCTCTGTTCAGGGGAAGGAGTCTTTCTTCCTTCAGCAAAGGGGTCAATTTGACTAAGATGTTCCACTATTTTAATAAATGTTGTTGCACAAAGTTCGTATAAACATCCCCAGCTAAAAAAGCAGGGGTTTCTAAAATTTTCTGATGAAACCCGATCGTTGTTTTTACCCCAGTAATTGCACATTCTCTTAATGCTCGTTTCATGCGTTTAATGGCTGCTTCTCGGGTTGGGCCCCAGACAATTAATTTTCCGATTAAAGAGTCATAATAAGGGGGAATTTCATAATCTGTGTAAACATGAGAATCCATTCTTACGCCCGGCCCACCTGGGGGAAGATAACCACTAATTCGTCCGGGTGCTGGGCGAAAATCATGATCGGGGTCTTCTGCGTTAATGCGACATTCTATAGCGTGTCCGCGAATCTCAATATCTTTTTGGCGGAAACTGAGTTTTTCCCCTTGAGCAATCCGAATTTGTTCAGCAATTAAGTCTAACCCTGTTACCATCTCTGTCACAGGATGCTCAACTTGGATGCGAGTATTCATTTCCATAAAATAAAAGTTACCATGAGCATCTAATAAAAACTCTACTGTTCCTGCACCCATATAATTAATCGCTTGGACGGCTTTAATGGCTGCTTTTCCCATTTTTTGGCGCAGATTGCTGTCTAAGGCGGGGCTGGGTGCTTCTTCTAACAGTTTTTGATGGCGACGCTGGATAGAACAATCTCGTTCTCCCAAGTGAACCACGTTACCATAGCGATCGGCCAAGATTTGAAATTCAATGTGACGAGGGCGCTCGATAAATTTTTCCAAATAAACCCCACTATTGCCAAAAGCTGCTTCAGACTCTCCCTTCGCAGCTTGGAAGAGTTTGCTTAATTCCCCTTCATGATGGACTAAGCGCATCCCGCGACCCCCTCCCCCCGCCGTTGCTTTTAGCATCACAGGAAAACCAATGTTTCGCGCCACTCGATAAGCGGTAGTTTCATCGGCGAGTAAGCCATCACTGCCCTGAATCACAGGAACACCTGCTTTCTGCATGGTCGCTTTAGCCGTTGATTTATCTCCCATTGCTTGAATTGCAGCAGGACTCGGCCCAATGAAGTGAATTTGATGATCCGTGCAAATCTCAGCAAATCTAGCATTTTCAGCCAAGAAACCATAGCCTGGATGAATCGCTCCCGCGTTGCGAGTCAGGGCCGCAGCGATTAAATTAGGGATGTTGAGATAACTTTTGCTGGCTGGGGGTTCGCCAATGCAGACACTTTCATCAGCTAGTTGCACATGAAGGGCGTTGCGGTCGATGGTCGAGTGAACGGCAACTGTGGCAATTCCGAGTTCCTCACAACTGTGTAAAATTCGCAGGGCAATTTCCCCACGATTGGCAATTAAAATTTTAGAAAAGGACATTTTGATTTATTATTTGTTATTTGTTCCCCCCTTATTAAGGGGAGCTAGGGGGGATCATTCTTCGGGATACAACTTGTGGTCGTTAACACGCGAACCATGAACCATGAACCAAATTAATGAACCCATAACAAAAAATTATTAATTATTCATTGTAGATCGTTTCGTCTTCTTCGCGCCAAGCGGGGTCAACCATGCACACAAAAACTAATGGCTCATTCCCACAATTATGCACATATTGACGAGCATGGGGAGGAATATAGACAGCATCCCCAGGTTCGATCATTTGGGTTTCTTGATCAATGTGCATTTCCCCTTTTCCCTGAATAATATAATAAACTTCTGAGGTGGTTAGGGAGTGAGGAATGGAGGTTTGACCAACGGGGACGATCGCGTGAGCTAGGCTATAACGTAAGGCTAAGGGCTGTTTATCAGGATGTAAGAGTTCTCTTAAAATTGTGCCGTCTCCCGCCGTAAATTCTTCGCATTCCTGCAATTTTCTGACTAACATTATTCAGTGAATCCTAACTTTTTTATCAATTTAATTTGGGGTATAATCTTGACAACTAATCGCTTGTTCGGTGTTAGCACTTAGGGGGTTAATGGTGCATTTTAGTCGGTGATCGTTGGTAAAAAACTGACAATTTGTACAAGGAACTTGGTGCATGGTTTGGCTGCGTTTAACGGTGTCAAAAATGGCACTAATCAGCGACCAAATTAGAACAATCATGAATCCCCAAGCACAAATAAAACAAAGGGGAACGAGAAATGGCTGGATCAATGAAAGGAGAAAGTCAAGAATCTTAAACATGATTGCTGATTCACACTTGCTAACTGCAATTGGTTTCTTTCCTACGCTGGGAAAAATTCCAATTCTTTATTGTATCACAAAACCTCTTCTCAAAAATCCCCCTATAATTTTTAGCTTAAACCTGAATTTTTTCTTGAATTTGGGAGAGTTGTTGCTGGCTAAAGACCCGTTTGAGCAATTGAGCAGCAGCATTGGGTTCAACTGGCATCAGCACTTGTGGGGTCGGAATATTAGCCAGTTGTTCTAAGGTTGAGCTTACTTTAATCTGGTCTGTATAACCCAACTCTAAACAATCTGCACCACGTTTGAGTTCTTGAATAATCACAGGTGCGAGGGTCACAAAAGAATGTTGACGGTTGGCGATCGCCGCTTTGGCCGTTTCCACTAAGTCCACCCAGCTTGGATAATCAGGTTCTATCTCTTTAGCGCGATCGCAGATGTGCCAGATATGATCCCGAGTTTCTGGGGTATCTTCTTCTCGAAAGGATTGTAACATTTCTAACAAGAGAGGACGAATTTCTCCCAGAGGACTACTCATTAAAGTTTGTTTCCCTGGATCGGTTAGCGTTTCTGGCTCTTGTGTGACCGACTCTTTTAAGCCAGTCAATTTTACCGAACTTTGAGCGCAGTGGTTAAGATGTTCCTGTAAGGCTTTAAATTTGGGATCGGCTGCCTTTAATAATTCTCTCCCTTGGCGATCGTTCAATCCTTCAGGGGATTGTAAGCGGTTTACCAAGTCTTGCAAGACATCATAAGTAGTTAGAAACAAAGATTCTAACTTCTCATCGACATTGACTTTGCCATCCCGAAAGACCTTAAACGCATCTTCGAGGCGGTGAGCCGTTTTTTGAATGCTACCATAGCCAAGCATGGCGCTTCCCCCTTTAATGGAATGTGCAGCGCGAAATAACTCATCAACTTGTTCTTTATCTTCACTGGCTTGAGAGAGGTTCATTAAACCTTGTTCAAGGGTTTCTAAGTGTTCTCTGGCTTCTTCAATAAAATACCCAAGGATTTTTTGTTGATCGCTCATAATTGCCTTCCTTGCTTGTTATTAACCAAACTCTAACTTTGTCTATAATATCGCTAAATCAGGTGACCAGATAACTCGCCCAAGCGGTTGCTTGGTCTTGGTCGGTTTCCTCTTCTGCTGCTTTTGGGGGAGAAGTGTCTGGAATCAGTAAGCGCCAGGTTTTCCCTTCTGCTTGTCGTTGGAGATAGACTTCAAACTCATTTTTGTTTTGGGTAACTTCTTGACGGGGTAAATTTAATTTGAGGGTATATGTGCCACTAACGAGATAGGTGGGTAAGTCAGCGATATAGAGTGGGTTGAGAGCTTGAATCTTGAGATTTTGAATTTTAATGTCTGTGACAGTGGGTTGATCGAGTTGGGCGGTGAGACGATCTTCGGTTAAGGTTAGTTTGCGGGCGATCGCGTGTCTCACGATTTCGTTGCTTGGGGCGAATCCTTTGGGGGGGGTGTTATTGCCACAAGCGGTTAAAACAATCATTAGCAGTAAAATTAAGCACAGTTTCAGCGATCGCCCATCAAATTTCATATTACCTTCTCTTCCTAAAAGCCCAATACCCCTAAAAATTAAGATAACAAATTCGATCGCCGTTTTCCTTTTCCTAAGAGAACCTAAAATTTCCAAGACTCTCAAGGAAGAAGCCATTAAGATGTTGGACAACTTACTTGTGGGAATTGACAATGGGATACTCATTGTCCTTTGTTCAAGAATTTGTAGAAACACGAAAGTCACAATGAAAATAGCAGTCACAAAAGAAATCGAAGTGGGAGAACGTCGAGTGGCGTTAATCCCAGATATTGTCTCCCGTTTGGTGAAAAAAGGTTGGGAGATTGAAGTGGAAGCAGGGGCTGGTGAAGCGGGATTTTTCAGCGATCGCGCTTATGAAGAAGCTGGCGCAACCATTATCGCGGATAAAGCGACTTTATGGCAAAATGCGGATATTATCACCAAAGTTGCTCCCCTCAAAGACGAAGAACTCTCCCTCCTCCCCAAAGGAAAGTCAATCATTGGGTTACTCAATCCCTTTGGGAAACCTGAACAGATTCAAACCTTGGCTGAGAAAGGGGTTAATGCTTTTTCCCTCGAATTAATGCCCCGTACCAGTCGCGCTCAAAGCATGGACGCACTGTCTTCCCAAGCCAATATTGCGGGATATAAAGCGGTTTTGATCGCCTCAGCAGCACTTCCTAAGTTTTTCCCCATGTTAACCACGGCTGCGGGAACGATTCGTCCTGCAATGGTGTTTGTGATTGGGGTTGGGGTTGCGGGGTTACAGGCGATCGCCACAGCCCGCCGTTTGGGTGCATTAGTGGAAGCGTTTGATATTCGTCCTGAAGTGAAAGAACAAGTGGCAAGTTTGGGCGGAAAGTTTGTGGAGATGACCGAAGAGACCACCACCCAAGAAGTGTCTCAAGACTCCAAACAGAAATCCCAAGAACTGATCGCCAAGCACGTCGCCACAGCCGATATCGTGATTACAACCGCACAGGTGCAAGGAAAACGCGCCCCGCAACTGGTAACAAGCGAGATGATCAAGCAAATGAAACCAGGGTCTGTGATTGTTGACCTTGCCGGAGAGCAAGGGGGAAACTGTGAACCCACTGAAGCAGGGAAAGATATTCAGGTCGAACCAGGGATCACCGTGATCGGTCCGATTAATCTTCCCTCTTCCCTCCCCATCCATGCGAGTCAGTTGTACAGCAAAAATATTTCTACCCTCTTGGAATATTTGGTGAAAGAGGAACAAATGCAAATCGATTTTGAAGACGATATTATCAGCAGTATTTGTCTGACTTACGATGGCGAACTCCGTAATCAACGGGTGAAAGATATCTTAGGCTTGAAAACGCAATCGAAAGTATAGAACAAGGAGAAAGGATTAATGGAAACAACCATCATTGCAAGTTTATTTGTGTTTGTTTTATCTGCTTTTGTGGGGTTTGAAGTGATTAACAAAGTCCCCCCCACTCTACACACTCCCCTGATGTCGGGGGCGAATGCCATTTCTGGAATTACGGTGCTTGGGGCGGTGCTGATTGCTGGAATTAGTGGTAGCGCGACGGTCACGACGGTGATGGGGTTTATTGCTGTGATTTTAGCGACAATCAATGTGGTCGGTGGCTTTTTGGTGACCGATCGAATGCTGCAAATGTTCAAGAAATAAGGAGGAACATCAAACGTGAACAATTTAACTGCGTTTTTACCCACAGGGATTCAAATCAGCTATTTAGTGGCGGCTTCTCTGTTTATTCTGGGGTTAAAAAAATTGGGGTCTCCAGCTACGGCCCGTAATGGCAACATTCTCTCGGCGGGGGGAATGTTACTAGCCGTGGTGGTGACACTCTTAGACCAACAAATCTTACAGTATCAATGGGTATTAATCGGAATTGCCATTGGGAGCGCGATCGGGGTGATTATTGCTAAAACCGTCGCCATGACCGCAATGCCGCAAATGGTGGGCTTCCTCAATGGTTTAGGGGGCGCCGCGTCAGCATTAGTGGCGATGGGCGAATTTTGGCGCTTAGTTCACTCGGAAGGAAACGTTCCTCTTGATGCGACGATTACTGTGATTCTCGGCATCTTTATCGGTGGTGCAACCCTGACAGGGAGCTTGGTTGCGGTGGGGAAACTGCAAGGGATTATTACAGGCAAACCGGTGACTTTTCCTCTCCAACAACTCCTTAATATCACGATCGCGGGTGCGTTTATTGTTGTCAGTGGCTTTTTAATCGCTAATCCTGCAGATCAAGCTGCTTTCTTTACCATGATTGGACTCGCCAGTCTCTTCGGGGTGATGTTTGTCCTTCCTATTGGTGGGGGCGATATGCCTGTTGTGGTTTCATTGTTAAACTCCCTGTCTGGGTTAGCCGCGAGTGCTGCGGGTTTCGTGGTCATGAACAATATGCTGATTATCGCAGGGGCGCTTGTTGGTGCATCGGGCTTGATTCTCACAGAAATCATGTGTAAAGGCATGAATCGCTCTCTCATCAGCGTCTTATTTGGCGCATTTGGCGGTGGTGACAGTGGCGGTGTTGCGGGTGCTGGCGGTGCTGACCTCGGCGATCAAGTTGTCCGCAGCATTGGTTCTGAAGAAGCAGCAATGATGTTACGGTATGCGCGATCGGTGGTGATTGTCCCCGGTTATGGGATGGCCGTCGCTCAAGCCCAGCAAGCAATTCAGGAACTTGCCATTCTCCTTGAACAAGGAGGCGTAGAAGTCAAATATGCCATCCACCCCGTAGCAGGAAGAATGCCAGGACACATGAACGTTTTACTCGCTGAAGCCAATGTTCCTTACACTCAACTCTATGATATGGATGACATTAATCCCCAATTTGAACAAACCGATGTCGCCTTAGTTGTTGGAGCAAATGATGTGGTGAATCCTGGCGCTCGTCACGACCAAGGGAGTCCGATTTATGGAATGCCCATTTTAGAGGTGGATAAAGCCAAGCAGACGATCGTGATTAAACGGAGTTTGGGAACTGGCTTTTCTGGGATTCAGAATGAACTCTTCTTCCAAGACAAAACTACCATGCTTTTTGGTAGCGCTAAAGATGTGTTGACCCAGTTGGCTGCTGAAGTTAAACAGCTTTAGACTTTTTACTGCTTCGTTAACCCGTAAAAAACCTCGCCCGTAATGGGGTGAGGTTTTTTTGATCAGCCAGAGAAGAAGGCGATCGCGTAAAATTTAAGAATCAATATCGTTTGTACCATCCATACGGGTTTCTAGCTCCATGCGCTGTTCCATCTGGCGCAAAAAATAGCCTGTCATCATTGCTGAAGCTAACATATTCGAGAGATTATCTTGGTCGGTAGTCACTTGCACTTGAAATTGATCTGAAGGCAACACACCTACTAAACCTTGAACATTTTGTGAGACAATCTGTTTAGCATCGGGGCTAATGGAGCGAGCGATTTGCGCTAAAACATCGGGATTTTGTTTTTGGAGATATTGCAGAAGAGAATTATCGGATTGCTGATCACTAGATGTGTCAGATTCGTAGTTGTCTGCGTCAGAATTAAAGAAGTTAGGGTCAAATACCATCAGAAATATTGTAGAGTTAAGACCTGCTCATTGAATAGTTTAAACCATAATGGAGTTTATCTCCACTGATCGCTATGCAGTTTATTGATCAAGCAGAGATTGAAGTGATTGCTGGCAAAGGCGGTGATGGGATTGTCGCCTTTCGTCGCGAAAAATATGTTCCCGCAGGAGGGCCATCTGGCGGAAACGGCGGGAAAGGGGGGTCTGTCATTCTAGAAGCAGATGAAAATTTACAAACCCTCCTCGATTTTAAGTATCAGCATTGCTTTAAAGCCGAAGATGGCAAACGCGGGGGACCGAAAAATAAAACGGGGGCAAATGGGCACGATCGCGTTTTACCAGTTCCTTGTGGTACGATTGTTTATGATTTAGAAACAGAAGCAGTGCTAGGGGATTTAACCCAACACCAGCAACAGTTATGTGTCGCTAAAGGAGGAAAAGGCGGTTTAGGAAATGCTCACTTCCTCAGTAACCACAACCGCGCTCCAGAAAAAGCGCTTCCTGGCTTGGATGGAGAAGAACGGCAACTGCGTTTAGAGTTAAAATTACTAGCAGAAGTGGGGATTATTGGCTTACCCAATGCGGGAAAATCAACCCTGATTGCTGCCCTTTCTTCTGCACGCCCCAAAATTGCAGATTATCCTTTTACAACTTTAGTGCCTAATTTAGGTCTTGTTCGCAAACCCACTGGTGACGGGACAGTTTTTGCTGATATTCCAGGCTTAATTGCGGGAGCGCATCAAGGTGTGGGGTTAGGACATGAATTTTTACGTCATATTGAGCGCACGAAAATTTTACTCCATGTCATTGATTTAAACGTCGCAGACCCGATCGCAGATTACAAGACAATTCAAGGGGAATTATTAGCCTATAATCCTAGCTTAATTGAGCGTAAACAGATATTAGTGCTGAATAAAATAGATGCGGTGGAAACAGAAAGACAAGAGGAAGTCAAACAAGAGTTTTCACAGGTGGTTAATGTTCCGATTTTATCCATTTCTGCGGTTACGCGAGAGGGGTTAGATGGGCTATTAAATTGGGTTTGGGACGTTTTAGAAGTTAATTAAGAATCATCCCCCCAACCCCCAAAGGGGGGCTAACGATGAACAAATCGCTAATTATCAATTATCAATTCTTCAAGGATTTTCCTGCTGCTTTCCAACCTTCAACACTTGGCGGATATCCAATTGCATTATCATAGCCTAAAAGATGCAAGGTAGCCAGCCCGATCGCAGTACGATACCCTACAGAACAATATAAAATAACTGGTCGATCAGTTGCTATTTTATCCTGTTTTTTGGCTAAGTCTCGTAAGGGAATATTAATGGCGTTTAAAATATGTCCTCTTACATATTCGATCGGCTCACGAACATCAATTAATTGTGCATCTTTTTGCTCAACTAATCTTTCAATTTCCTCCACTTTTTTGACGGTGTAATAATCCCTCGGAATATTGGTCAAAAACTCATCAACAGCCGTTTCTACCTCTGAGGAAATATTAGCAGCTACAGCTTTATTTTGAGTGATGAAATTAGAACCAGTTCCTAACCAAACGCAAAGACTAAGACCGATCGCGATTAAACTTTTTAACATTGAACTGACCCTTAAATAGTTTATTTTAGTCATGCCTAGTCTAATAACAATACAGTGATCAGAAAATCTATCTTAGGGAATGCTTTCAGGGCGATCGCGCTTTCTAAAGCCAAAACAATCACCATCCAAAATTGCGCGTGCTGAGACATAGTATTTAGTTTTTACCCGCAACAATTTTCCATTCTAAAACAATCACCCCTGGCACTTTTAGAATGATTTCTTCCTGATTTACTTCGGGAATTTTGAGCAGTAAATCATTATTTTGTGAGAGTTCAAAAATAATAGTTCCTAAGTCATATTGTCCCACATTAGGGGCGGGAGATTTTTCAGGAAATAAGTCTGGTGCTTGCCAAGCTGCGCGATCAGTTTCTAAAATTAAGGGTTCAGGATGGGCGATTTCTACTTTACCAGGAAAGCCAACCAACCTCAGTTTAACTTCCCCTGCCTTATCTTCTTTTTCTCTTTTGAATAAGACAACTTGCCAAGATTGTTGTTTATAATCTCGTAACTGATGACGAGATTGATAGAGAGTTTGTCCATCTGGCTCTTGCGTTTTCCGAACCGCTGCTTCAGCAACATTTGGCAAGAAAAGGAAAAGGCTTAAAATCAAAGTGATGGTGAAAAGAAATAATTTTTTCCAAGAAAATAGAGTTTTCATAATCTTTCATCAGTCAAGGATTTTTGAGGAGAATTTAAAGAGTTCTCAGCGCGATCGCACTGCCAATAATAACATATAGCAATCCCTTGTAGTTCCCCCAAACTTGGGAGCTAGGGGGCAATTCATTTCTCATGAGTCATTAGAATTGTGCCAGAGCAAAGGGTGAGGATAGCAGGGATCACTTATGGGATTGCTATATCCCCGCAACCCCAAGCTAAACTGTGGGAACTTTTTTTCCTCAATCTCATCAGAACTCAAGAGGTTATGAATAATTGTAAAGAGATCAGCACAAGTTTTAGACAATGGCTGATTATAATTAAAAATTAATTATACTTCCCTGCTGAGTGTTCAAGAGGTTGAATCAATTCATGAAAACAATACCAGAATTGAAACTTGATTTGCGAGATATGCAATTTTTTGCCTTGAGTTGGTTTTTAGGATTGGGATTAATTAGTCATCGCTTTGAGACAATTAACTCATCTGCAATCATCATTACAATGATCACGGCGCTGACCATTCAATATCTTGCTGATTTCTTCCTAAAACAAAAAGAAACTGTAGAAATTATTTCTCGCAGCGCTTTGATTACCAGCTTAGGATTATGTTTATTGCTACGGACAAATTCTTTAGCGGTCATGATATTTGCTGCTGCTATTGCTATCCTCAGTAAATTTGTCATTAAATATCGCGGAAAACATTTATTTAATCCCGCTAATTTTGGCATTGTTGTTGTCTTGTGCTTCACAGATCAAGCATGGGTTTCTCCTGGACAATGGGGAGAATCTTTTTCCTTAGCCTTACTCTTTATTGGGGTTGGCGGTTTAATTTTAAGTTGGCTGGGACGCTGGGAAACAACCTTTGTCTTCCTGCTAATTTATAGTTTAGGAATTGCTCTTAGAAATCTTTGGTTGGGTTTTGGAATTGATATTTTTTTGCATGAGTTGAATAGTGGCAGTTTATTATTATTTGCCTTTTTTATGCTCAGCGATCCTCGTTCGATTCCTGATGGCAAGTGGGGCCGAATTTTGTGGTCAAGTGCGATCGCGCTCTTCACTCTGATCCTAAAATATCAGTTTTACCTTGCCACTGCTCCCTTTTTTGCTCTGTTTTTTATCTCTTTTTTAACCCCAATCTTTGATAATATCTGGCAAGGAAAACGTTTTCAATGGCATTGGACAGCTTATTATTTTGGAGGAAATCAAAATGAAATCGCTAATCTTTAAAATAATGATTGGACTGTTAAGCGCGATCGCAGCCTTTGTTTTTAATCCAACAACTGCCGTAGCATTTTGTGGGTTTTATGTCGCCCAAGCCGATGGCGATCTTTATAATCAAGCCTCACAAGTAATTATAGCACGGGACGGCGATCGCACGGTCTTAACAATGGCAAATGACTATCAGGGAAAAATCGAAAACTTTGCCCTTGTTGTTCCTGTTCCAGTTGTGTTAAAAGAAGAACAAGTGCAAGTCCAAGACCCAAAAATTATCAAACGAATTGATAGTTTTAGCGCCCCTCGGTTAGTGGAATATTTCGATCCCAATCCTTGTCAAGAAAGAAGAATGCCTGCTCTCGAAACTGTTCCGCAAAGTGCAGCAGGAGATTTTTCAGGTCTCACTAGAAGAGCAAACTCTCTTGGTGTAACCGTAGAAGAAGAATTTAATGTGGGAGAATATTCTATTGTTATTCTCAGCGCAACAGAATCCCAAGGATTAGAAACATGGTTACAAATAAATAACTATAATATTCCTGATGGGGCAAGTGAATTATTACAGCCCTACATTCGTCAAAACTTAAAATTCTTTGTCGCAAAAGTCAATCTTGATGAATACAATCCAGAAGAATTTACGGCTTTACGTCCCTTACAAATGGCCTATGAATCCCCTCGTTTTATGTTACCCATTCGTTTAGGAACATTGAATGCTCAGGGAAATCAAGACTTATTGGTTTATTTACTGTCGCCACGGGGGCAAATTGAAGTAACTAACTATCGCACGGTAAAAATTCCCTCAAATATGGATATTCCAGTCTATATCAAACAGAAAGAAAAGTTTCCAGACTTTTATAAATCTATGTTTGAAAGAAGCTGGAATCGAAATGATGGAAAAACGGTCTTTTTAGAGTATGCTTGGGATATGAGCAGTTGCGATCCTTGTTCTGCTCCGAATCTTAATGGAGAAGAATTGAAGAAAGTGGGAGTCTTTTGGGAAAATCGATCGGTGTTTATTACGAGACTTCATGTGCGTTACAATCGCAATTTGTATCCCCAAGATTTGCGTTTTCAAGAAACCCCAAACCGTCAATTTTTCCAAGGACGTTATGTGATTCGTCATCCTTATAAAGGAGAAGCCAATTGTCGAGCAGCCAATCAATATTATAAACAAGTGCGCGATCGACAAGAACGAAATGCAGAAAACCTTTCTTATTTAACAGGATGGGAGTTAAAAGAAATCAAAGATTCTATTGATTTTATCGCCGTAGAGGGGAATTCTTCGCAACCTTGGTGGCAACGAATTTTTGATTAAAAATATAGACGATTGGATTGATTAATGGTGTGTAATGTCCAGTGTTGGCAAGCCACCCAAACCCCCTCCCAAGGTCTTTCTTTCTCAGAGTAAAGTCTCGTCAAGACGTGGTGAGGTGATGGGGTTGGTTTACTCCTATCTCCTCATCTTCCCACAAATAAGGGGAGGCTTAAGGTAGTCGATCTGTAGTGCTAATTATTCAAAATGGTATAATTAGTAATTGGTTCATGGTGCTTCGCGCGTTGCTACGCCCTACAGAAAACCAGTCAGAGAGCTATCGGTTTAAAACCGATGGACGGGGCTTTCAGACTGGAGCGAAGGTGAGGACGGAGGAAACCTCCGCACACAGCCCCTCATGAATGGCGAACAAAGGCTTTAGCCTTCTGTGTCATTTTCCTTTCTGATTCTCAATATACTTCTGAATTGTATCAGAACTAACATTCCCTGCTGTACTTACAAAATAGCTTGGAGACCACAAGTATAATAAATACATTACAACAAATAAAAGCAATGTCCTATCAGACAACCAAACTCCTTCTTACGAGAAAGATAACTGATCAGACAAGGGATGTCTTGGTTTTTCTTTGCCACGAGGCTAATAACCTGTGGAATACAGTAGTGTACCAAGTCAGACAAGCTCATTTTTCCACTTATGGAATTAGAGAGTTTTTTGATCAAAATGACTGTTTTCGTCGCCAGTTCAAAGATAAAAAAGTAAAAATTAGTTACTCTCAACTCTGTCAAGAGTTTAAGGAGAATCTTCATTATCAGTGGCTGGGAGGACAACAGGGTCAACAAGTTCTTAAATCAGTAGTTGAGGCTTTTCAATCTTATAACGAGCTTAAGCAAATGTGGTTTAATGGAGAGATTGATTACAAACCAAAACTTCCCAGTTATCGAACCAAAGGTGGCTTATGTGACTTTAGTTTTCCCGCTCAAAGCCTTCGTTTGAATTATGAAAACGGATGTTTTTTGCTCTTACCCATGAGTAAGTTAATCAAAGATTATTGGGTAGAAGAAGAGTTCTCAATTCCCTCGGTTAATTATATTGGGGAGGAAAATATCGCAGAAATCAGAATCCTTCCCCAGCATGGAAAACTCTGGGCTGAGTTGGTTTATCAAGTAAAAGAAAAAGTTGCCGTCAAATTAGATTATTCTCAAGCTCTGGGATGTGACCCTGGGGTAAACAATTTATTAACTTGTGTTTCCACTTTGGGTAAAAGTTTCATCGTTGATGGACATAAGATTAAAGGAGCGAATGCCAAATACAACAAGAAAGTCGCTAAATACAAGCAAGGAAAGACAGATTTCTATTGGGATGAATACTTAGACGAGTTAACCCATAAACGTTCCTGTTTCATGCGTGATGCAATAAATAAAGCAGCAAGGTTTATTATTAACTATTGTTTATCCCATCGTATTGGAAACATCGTCTTTGGTTGGGGACAAGGTGTTAAGACGAATTGTAATCTCGGTTCTAAGAATAATCAAAACTTTGTCCAGATTCCTATGGCAAGGCTAAAAAATCGAATAAAAGAGTTAGCCGAAGCAGTGGGAATCAAGTTTACCGAAACGGAAAAATCATACACCTCTCGTAGCTCCTTTTTGGATAATGACGAGTTACCAGTGTTTGGCGGCGAAAAACCTGCTAACTGGAAACCATCAGGAAAAAGAGTGAAAAGAGGACTATATCAAACTCGTAGTGGTAAGCTGGTCAATGCCGACACCAATGGCGCAGCGAATATTTTGAAAAAGGTAAGTACACAGTTAGGCTATTGTCTAGCCGAGGTATGTCGGGAAGCCTTGAGTCTTCCCAATCGGTATGATGTTTTCAGTTCGCTGAAGAAATCATATCGTAAATGTGGAGACCCCCCTCGCTCCCCCCATTTCATGGGGGGATGTAAGGGGGGCGTTTCGTAACCACGTTTGGAATCCACGTTTTTCAAAACGTGGAGAACTCAAACGGTTCATTGTTAACGACCACAAGTTGTATCCTGAAGAACAAATAACAAAATAACAAAATAACAAGTAACTATGCGTATCGCCAGTAATATTACCGAACTCATTGGTCGCACTCCTTTAGTCGAATTGCATCGTATCCCTGAGAGTGAAGGATGTTTAGGTAAAATCGTGCTGAAACTAGAAGGAATGAATCCTTCTGCTTCCGTGAAAGATCGCATTGGCATTAGCATGATTGAAACCGCAGAAAAAAAAGGAATTATTGAACCAGGAAAAACGATTTTAGTCGAACCAACTTCGGGCAATACAGGCATTGCTTTGGCGATGACGGCAGCAGCAAAAGGCTATAAGCTCATCTTAACGATGCCAGAAACAATGAGCAACGAGCGACGAGCCATGTTAAGCGCTTATGGAGCGCACTTAGAATTAACTCCAGGGGGTCAAGGAATGGGGGGTTGTATCCAACGAGCGCAGGAAATTGTGAATAGCACTCCTAACGCTTATATGTTGCAACAGTTTAATAATACTGCCAACCCAGAAATCCATCGTCGAACCACTGCTCAAGAAATCTGGGAAGATACAGACGGTCAGGTGGATATTGTGATCGCTGGCGTGGGGACGGGTGGCACGATTACAGGGGTCGCTGAAGTGATTAAAGCAAGAAAACCAGAGTTTCAGGCGATCGCGGTTGAACCGAGCAGTAGTCCCATTTTATCAGGTGGGCAACCAGGCGCTCATAAAATTCAAGGCTTAGGCGCTGGGTTTATTCCTCAAGTGCTAAATGTGGATATTTTAGATGAAGTCATCACTGTTAGCGATGAAGAAGCGATTTTCTATGGCCGTCGCTTAGCAAAAGAAGAGGGAATTCTCTCAGGGATTTCCACAGGCGCTGCTTTGGCTGCAACGGTTAAAGTGGCTCAACGTCTTGAAAATGAGGGAAAATTAATTGTCATGGTACAGCCGAGTTATGGGGAGCGTTATCTGAGTACACCCTTATTCCAAGATTTAGCCCCGATCGCAGATGCTGTAATAGTCAGTTAATCGGACTTGATCTTAATGTTAACTCAGGGCTATAAACAGAAAAATAAAACTTAAACATTCCTTAATTAAGTTAGTCAAAATCTAGGATATAATAGGAATGTGGCTAAATTAAGCTAATCGATAACCCAGATAGTTTAATAAATAGTCACTATTTGGCGGTGAGTTACATCGTTTCGGCTCTGTGGACTAGATAACGCCGACGTGACTAGGAGAAGCCTTTTTGGAAAGAAGCAGGAAGTGGACATCAAGTATAGTAAGGTTTCTCAAAAACCTGTCTAAATTTGTATAAGTTCCTCAGAACGGGAGTCATCGTCTTTGCTAAAGCCACTAATCTGGGGTGCTTGTCGTCCTGTTAATTTTTCCGTGATGCGATCGGTCACTTCGCTGTAAGATGTGCCATAACTGGCAGCGCTACGAGAGAGTTCCATAAAAGCTAATTCCGTTTCTTTTTCTGCGGTGCGTGTCCAAGCAGTCAACTTATCATTAATATATTGTTCAAAGGCTTCTCGCCTGTTATTGGATAAAAAATCAAGGAAGTTTAAATCGGGTTGATAGCGTAAAAAATCACTTTCAAATGTATCCCCTAAACTTAAAACATAACTGCGAAAAGAGTTCGCGATCGCGGTGGCTTTTTCATTACGAACAGTACGAATTTCTTCCTGAAACTGATTGCGAATGCCTCTTAATTTAGCAAACTCTGGTTCAACAGAATTAATTTTAGCTTTCAATTGTTCAACATCTCCTTGCAGAAGCGGAATACGACGTTCAACAGCTTTTTGTACTGTTGCATAAGCCTGTCGAGAAAGCACTCTTGCTTGTCGAAATTCAGCGGTTGCTCGTTCTTCCGTTAAAAAAGTATTGAGAGCTTTCAAAAAAGAAGAAAATCCCGTTTCTTCTAAAGAAGCATTAGGGTCTTTAATCCGTCGCCGTAAAGCCATTAATGCGGAAATTTCAAACACTCGTTCCTTATAAAGATCGGATTCTTCTACTTGGCAATACTCGCCTAACGTGGCGCGAAAAGTTTGTCTCAATCTTGATTCTGCTTCTGCTAATTCTTCAGGATCATCGGGATCAATTAAACTTTCTTTCACACGATCCCAAGCATTAATTAAAAAGAAAACAGTCAAACTGCGATCTTTAATATAATTTTGTAAATACCGCCGTTCTGCTAAAGTGCAGGGCTGCATCGCATTTAAAACAAATAAAATGGCATGGCAATTATTAATATAACCAAGAGATAATTCATTACGGGCTTCTGTATCATTTAATCCTGGACTGTCAATAATTTCAATTCCTTTTTGGAGCAAAGGCAACGGATATTCTACTACTGCATAATCAACCTTGGGAAAGGCTTGCTCTTGATTTTGTTCTAACTGTTTTGCTTCAGTTGGGTCAATGGTATATTGAGCTTTAAAGCTAGTGAAATCAATAGATTGTGGAGGCGTTCCATCATTAAAATAAACCTTAACCTGTTTATTATTTCCGTAGTGAAGAATGGTTAAAATAGCGGGACAAGGATTAACATCGCTGGGAAGCAGTTTTTCCCCTAACAACGCATTGAGAAATGTGCTTTTCCCTCGTTTCATATCGCCTAAAACGAGGAGTCGAAAAACCCCATAACGTATGTTTTCACCAATACGGTCTAAGTCTTCAATGCTTTGGTCTAACTCTAATTTTCCCGATTGAGTTTCTGCTTCCGTTTCAGCACGTTCAATGACAGTTTTAATCTGGTAGAGACTGTTCGCAATTTCTGCGCGAGTTCTAGGACTTGTTCTAAACCATCGAGGAAGTTGGAAGGGGTAATTTTGTTGATCATGGGGCTGGGGAAATCATGGTTGACTTTTTGTTCTATTTTAGGCGATCGCTGTGCTTTTGCTCCACCCAATTTAGGGGAAGGAAAAATTGAAACTGATAATTCTCAGCGATCATATAGCAGAGCAGAACCCTTGGCGACAACTCTTCCCTGCAAAAAGATTTGTCTCCTCCCTTCCTATTTTTTAAAAGCTGTGCTATCATTAGTAATTGCGTGGCAAAAGGGTCAGTGCCCGAGTGGTTAATGGGGGCGGACTGTAAATCCGCTGGCTATGCCTACGTTGGTTCAAATCCAACCTGGCCCATCCCATGCCCGTGTAGCTCAGCGGTAGAGCACACCCTTGGTAAGGGTGAGGTCACGAGTTCAAGTCTCGTCACGGGCTTAGGTTTCTAAGTGATCACTAAACCAACCGTACCACTGCCTCTCATAAAAGAGCGAGACATTTTTTCAAATGGTGTAAATAAAGCATTAATCGTACCAACTATCACGCCCATTTGGATGAAATTTTAAATGTTGCGCCACAATTCAACCATCTGAATTAGTGATATCTGGGAAATCTAAGCGGGTGATGGGATTCGAACCCACGGCATTCACCTTGGCAAGGTGACGCTCTACCGCTGAGCTACACCCGCGTGAGACTCAACACTTAAAGTATTATTGCATAGGCAATCGGGTTTTGTCAACCCCTTGCTGAAAATTATTTTTGTTCGGGGTGAGTTTCGACGCGAGGAGAAACCACAATGGGAAACTCGTTGATTGTGCGAATGAGCTTATACAATCGTCCTAAATCACGCTGATTGAAGTGAAAGACCAAGCGAGGCAGTTTGTCTATTCCATCGCCATTTTCTTCATAGAGAGGGAGACTTTTTTCAATTTCTCCTTTGACTAAAATATCACTAAACGCCCGATTTAACCAAGCTATTTGTTCATCGGTGGGCTCACCATTCAAGCGCATCACCAATAAATCCCCCACATAACAGCTAGAGTGATAGACGCGATAGAAGTGGTTAATCGCATGACAAGCCACTTCTAAGTTATCGGTGATGGTATAGATACAATTATCGTTTGGGCTGACTAAACCGTCTTTAATCAGATGCTTTTGAATATAATTGTCCCACGCTTGCCAATAGTTTCCTCTCGGTTTATCGATTAAAACTAAAGGGATTGGGGGTTGTTTTCCCGTTTGACACAAGGTTAAACATTCAAAGGCTTCATCTTGCGTTCCGTATCCCCCAGGAAATAGCGCGATCGCGTCACTTTCTCTTAAAAAAAACAGTTTCCTTGTAAAAAAATACTTAAACCCAATCAGTTTCTCATCATCCTGAATATATTCATTAGCTCCTTGTTCAAAGGGAAGTTCTATATTTAAACCAAAGGAGTTGTCACGACCAGCGCCCTGGTTTCCCGCCGCCATAATTCCTCCACCCGCCCCTGTCATGACCATAAATCCTTGCTTAGCGAGGCGATGAGAAAATTCTTTTGCTAGAGTATATTCTTCCTTGTCAGGAGTCATGCGAGCCGAGCCAAAAACTGTTACTTTACGAGTATGGCGATGGTGCTGGAAGACATTTAAGCCTTTTTCTAAGTCTTGTAATGTTCGCGTGATAATTTTCCAATCGGCGGTGGTGATATCCTCTTCCGCGAGGCGAAGTAACGTTTGAATCGCTTGTTTAATCCAACTGCCTTTTTCTGTCTGAGGAAGACGATCCATTAAGGTTTTCAGGGTGCTAGTTAGGTGTTCTGAACTAGCGCTGTGGGGAGATACATCCATAATTTTCCTGTCTTACTGGTGAGGTGGACACATTTACCCGAACAACACACCAGAGTTTTTGATCAAGATAGGGGAGAACCTCACTGTGATCAGTTCAGTTCTCCTCAATGATTTTACTTGCGATCAGTGACGAGTTCACTCCATCACATTAGCGATATAAGTTTTTTTGATACTTTTAGCTGGGCTGTGTGCGATCGGTTATATGTACTTTTCTAAAGTATTGGCTAAAGTGGTTTTTGGAACAGCCCCAACGACCATATCCACACGCTGACCATCTTTGAAGATCATCAGAGTCGGAATACTCCGAATCCCATATTGACTAGCAACATTCGGATTCTCATCAGTATTGACTTTCACTACTTTCACTTGACCTTCATATTGTTCTGATATTTCTTCTACCACTGGTGCGACCATGCGACACGGACCACACCAAGGGGCCCAAAAGTCAACGAGAACGGTGAGTTGGCTTTCCAAGACTTCCTGCTGGAAACTGCTATCTGTCACTTCTGCTGTTGCTACCATATCTTAAAATCCTTAGTTTGAATCAGCTTGTTATTTCAGGTTGGAATATCAACTCTGATGCCATTTTATTCTATCAGTTATTGTTCCTTGCTTTGCACTTCAATAAGGAATGGTAAAGATAACTTAAAACACAAGCTCTTCTTTTTTTTCCAAAAACTGATAAGATAATAAGTGCTTTTTCCTAGTGTATTTTAAAGGAAGCCGCCCGAACGCTGTTCGGACGGAGTGTGGTGTGAGGAGTGAACGGAAACGAATGTCTCCGCTAATTCCTATTGTAAGCAAGAAAATTCGTTTTTGTCGGTGGGGGTGGAGAAATTTGTTAAAACGAGACAACATAACACAAATTTATGGAAAATTTCTGCTTAGGCGGGATTATCTTCAGTCAAGATGACCATTAATCGGGAAAGATGCTCAAGAGGTGTCGTTAAGGGGAGAGAATGCAATTTCAGTTAGACCAGAAAATGGAAAAGACAGGAATTATTGTGAGTGCGATCGCTTTTTTTGCCATTGCGCTCATTTTAATCCTCCATCGCCACTTTACCTTTTATTCCTCTTATGACCAAGGGATTTTTAACCAAGTCTTCTGGAATGGGATTCATGGCAACTTTTTTCAGAGTTCCCTCTCTTCCCAACTTTCCACCAATGTTGTCCACAATAACGAAGTTCCTGCCGTTTACTATCATCGCCTTGGACAGCATTTTACACCTGCTTTGCTGCTCTGGTTGCCCATTTACGCTCTGTTTCCCTATCCTGCAACTCTCTCCGTCTTACAAGTCTTGTTTGTCACCAGTGCGGGGATTGTCCTTTATTTTCTCGCGAGAGAATACGTTGATAATACTGTCGCCACGTTCATCAGTATCAGCTTTTATGCTGGAAACGCCATTCTTGCGCCGACGCTGGCTAATTTCCACGATATCAGTCAGATTCCTTTGTTTGTCTTCACCTTGCTCCTAGGGATGGAAAAACGCTGGTGGTGGGTGTTTGCGCTGTTTAGCGTTTTGATTCTAGCTGTCAGAGAAGATAGTGGGATTACTCTATTCGGAATCGGGGTTTATATGGTGTTGAGTCGTCGCTTTCCGAGGATTGGTTTAATCGTCTGTACAGTGAGTTTCAGCTATCTTCTGATTCTCACTAATCTGATTATGCCCATCTTTTCGGAAGATATTTCTAAACGCTTTATGTTAGAGCGATTTGGGCAATATGTAGATGGAGATGAAGCCAGTACCCTTGACGTGATTTGGGCAATGTTGACCCAGCCTTGGTTATTATTGATGGAGTTGGTGACACCGCTCGATCGCACCCTTCGTTATCTTCTTGGACATCTGCTTCCCTTTGCGTTTATTCCTGCGGTGGCCCCTGGTGCTTGGTTTATTGCTGGGTTTCCCCTGCTCAAACTTTTGTTAGGAAAAGGATTTTCTGTGCTTGCGATTACGATTCGTTATGCAATGGGGGTTGTCCCTGGTTTGTGTTACGGCGTTATCTTATGGTGGGGGGGGCAAGGGGTGTTACGGTTTAATCAGCCTTTAGAAACCTTAGAACCTCGTCCCTTATCGCGGAAGTTTCGTCGGTTTTGGGTGTTTTGTATCTGTTTAACCCTGCTGTTTACCATTACCTCTAACCCAAACCGTACTCTTTATTTTCTCATTCCAGACTCGATCGAGCCTTGGGTATATGTATCGCTTTCTGAACAATGGCATCATTCTGAGAATATCTATCGTCTCATGGCTAAGATTCCTGATGAAGCCAGTGTCACCACCACCACCTATATTATCCCTCATTTATCGGGACGACGAGAGATTATTCGGTTTCCCGCTTTAGACATCCGTAATGACCAAAGAGAAGTAGAACGAGTGGAATATGTCATGGCTGACTTGTGGCGCTTGCGTCGTTATCAAGTGGCGTTTGATGATGACTTACGGCGCTTACAGACGATGACCCAAAGGATTGAAGAGATTACCAACAGTGGGGAATATGGAATCATTGATTTTGTGGAAGGGGTGATTTTATTAGAAAAAGGTGCGAACAATGATTTAGAATCTGTTAATCAATGGTTAACCTTTAGACAAGAAATAACGCCTATCATAGACAAGCTGATGAGATAAGCTGCCCTATAACCCCCAAGTTTTTGGGAACGACAAGAAGGTCTCACGAATGAGAACATATTGCTAAAACAGGGGTGCGATCAAGTTTCAAGCAAGACTCTCTAATATTTGCTGAGTATGATCGGCGGTTTTGACTTTATTAATAATCTTAATAATCTTTCCTTCCTCATCAATAACAAAGGTGGTGCGGACTGTTCCCATATAAGTTTTACCAAACATTTTCTTTTCTTGCCAGACCCCATAGAGTTGATTAATCGTCGTTTCTGGATCAGCGATGAGAGTAAAAGGTAAGTTGAATTTATTGATAAATTTTGTGTGAGATTTTTCGTCATCTTTACTCACGCCAATCACTTCGTAGCCTTCTTTTTGCAGGGTTTCGTAGTGGTCACGAAGGTTACAAGCCTGTGCGGTACAGCCTTTTGTGTTATCTTTTGGGTAAAAGTAGAGAATGACTTTTTTTCCTTTGTAATTCTCTAAGTTTATGAGATTGCCATGCTGATCTTTTCCTGTAAATAAAGGGGCTTGGTCACCAATTTTGAGTGCCATATTTTTTAATTGAAGGGGGCGATCGGGCTTTTAGTAGCCATGAATTTTGTAGGAGCGACAGTAAGCTCATTCCTACAATTATCATAACATTAACGTTGTTGACATCCTCTCCACTGGTATAGCGCTACGTGCTTATATTAGGACATTTCCCGAACGGCGATAACGGGAGTTCTCTTTGCACATTAAAATAGATGGAGGAACACAAAGCGTAAACGAAATTTACCTTGATCGAAGCAGAAACTCTCTCCCTCTTAGAATGGCGACGCTTAGGCGAACATCTGGCGACCTTCACCAGCACCAAACTTGGCGCACGCGCGGCTCGTCATCTCCCTATCCCTGACAACCGTGAAGCTAGCTTAAGGCTATTGACCCAAACCCAAGAGGTCTATCAACTGGAAGCCAACCTGACTAGCGGTTGGAAGTTTGATGGGATTCACGATTTTGGCGCAGCGTTAGAAAGAGCCGAATATAGGGGAATTTTAGCAGGAGAAACCCTGATTCAAATTGCGACAACATTAGCGGGAATGCGACGGCTACGAAGGGTGATTGATGAGTTGGAAGACTCCCCTTGTCTCAAGGAATTACTGTCTCAAGTGCGGACTTATCCAGAGTTGGAACGGGAAATTAATCGTTGTTTGGATGATCAGGGAAAAGTGACGGAACGAGCAAGCCCGAAACTAGCAGAAATTCGCCAAAAAATTAAGGAACGGCGCGATCGCATTTATCAAAAGTTGCAGAATATTATGCAGCAAAATGCAGGGGCGATGCAAGAGTATGTGATCACTCAGCGCAGCGATCGCTTTGTGTTGCCTGTAAAAGCGGGTCAGAAGGAGTCCATTCGTGGTATTGTCCATGATACCTCTAGCACGGGCGCAACCCTCTACATTGAGCCAAATTCGGTCGTAGAATTAGGAAATCAACAGCGTCAGTCTATCCGCCAAGAACAACGGGAAGAAGAACGCATCCTAGAGATGTTAACCGAACAAGTGGCGGAGGTGAAAGAGGATTTAGAATTACTCTTAGCCACGGCGACGAAACTAGACTTAGCCACAGCGCGATCGCGTTACAGTGTTTGGTTAGAAGCCAACCCTCCCCATTTTGTGGACAGTACCGAAGCGGTCACCTTGCGTCGCTTGCGTCATCCCCTATTAGTTTGGCAACATCATCACGAACAAGGAACGCCCGTCGTCCCCATTGATGTTCAGATTAACCCAGAAACTCGCGTTATTGCCATCACAGGACCTAATACTGGTGGAAAAACCGTGACGCTGAAAACAGTGGGACTTGCGGCGCTGATGGCAAAAGTGGGGTTATTTGTTCCGGCAAAAGAACCTGTGGAGATTCCTTGGTTTAAACAGGTTTTAGCTGATATTGGTGATGAACAATCCCTTGAGCAAAGTCTTTCGACGTTTTCAGGACATATTCGACGCATTACTCGCATTATCGACGCATTACAACGGTCGGCAACCGCAGAAGACGTTAAACCCTCCTTAGTTTTACTGGATGAAGTGGGCGCTGGAACTGACCCTGCAGAAGGAAGCGCGATCGCGATCGCGCTCCTCCAGTATCTAGCAGAACGAGTCCGCTTAACCATTGCCACCACTCACTATGGAGAATTAAAAGCCCTGAAATACCAAGATCAGCGCTTTGAAAACGCCTCGGTTGAATTTGACGAAGAAACCCTCTCCCCTACTTATCGGCTGTTGTGGGGCATTCCAGGACGGTCTAACGCCCTCTCGATCGCAGGTCGATTAGGATTAGACCCCGAAATTTTGGACAATGCTAAAAATCTCATGGGAGGCTATTCTGAAGATATTAACCAAGTGATTGCAGGGTTAGAAAATCAACGCCGAGAACAGGAGGAAAAAGCCCAAGCAGCCCGCCAATTGCTCGAACAAGCAGAAAAATTCTATGAAGAAGTTTCCAGTCGTGCCAAAGCATTAGAAGCGCGAGAAGGGGATTTAAAACGCTCTCAGGAAGAAGCAGTTAATCAAGCTGTCTCCCAAGCTAGACAAGAAATTGCTCAAGTGATTAAAGAATTACAAAAAGGGGAAAAAACAGGACAATCCGCACAAAAAGCCACCGCAACCGTTAATGAAATTGCAACTCGTCATCTTCCAAAACAAGAAGCACCAAAACCGAAACCTAACTATCAACCGCAGGTTGGTGAACAAGTGCGACTGCCTAAGTTTAATCAGACAGGAGAAGTGTTAACCGCACCCAACTCAGAAGGCAAATTAACCATTCGCTTTGGCTTAATGAAAATGACCGTTTCTTTGGAGGATATTGAATCTTTAGACGGGAAAAAACCTGAACTTCCTCAAAAGCAAAAAGCCTCTACTTCAGCACAGAAAAAATCAGCTAGTAATGCTCCCACTGTTCGCACAGAAAACAATACTTTGGACATTCGCGGTTATCGGGTCGCTCAAGCAGAAAGCCAGTTAGAAAACGCCATTCGCTCAAAAAATAGTGGCGCATTGTGGATTATTCATGGCAAAGGAACAGGAAAACTTCGAGAAGGAATCCAAGAATTTCTGAAACAACATCCACAAGTAGAACGGTATGAAATCGCCCCACAAAATGAAGGGGGAAATGGGGTAACGGTTGCTTATCTCAAATGATATTTTAATGAATCAACTAAGACGCTATTCAATACAGCTTGCTCTCAATGATTAACCAGAAACATGACTTAAGTAATTGTCTATGTATGAAATCTATCAAAATTTTATCATTCGTTCTTGGGAAGAGCGCGATCGCCCTGCGGCTGCTGCGATGATTGCTCAAGTTTTAGCTGAATATGGGCTAAGTTTTGACCCCCAAGAAGCTGATCGGGATGTTCTTGAAATCGAAACATTCTATCAACAAACAGGGGGAGAATTTTGGGTGATAGAAGCACAAGAAAAGTTAGTGGGAACGGCTGCTTATTATCCCATTTCTCGCGGAACTCAAGCCGTTGAAATTCGGAAAATGTATCTGTTACCTGAAGTGCGGGGAAAGGGATTAGGAAAGTTTTTATTACAACGCTTGGAAACAGCGATCGCGCAACAGAATTATCAAGAAATTTGGATTGAAACCGCTAGTGTCTTGAAAGAAGCGGTTCAACTCTATGAAAATAATGGTTATCAACCTGCTACTGGAGTCGAAACCGCACGCTGCGATCGCGTTTATCTTAAACAAATTAATTAAGTAGTGACTTTCAGTCGGAAAAATAGCAGTAGGGGAAAACAGATAACAAAATGGCTACAATCAGGTTACAACTACCCCGATCGCTTTTGTCATTGATAAAATATATTGACCTATGCACCATTACTCACTCACGGCTCCCGCAAAAATTAATCTCCACTTAGAAATTATCGGCGATCGCGCTGACGGATATCATGAATTAGTCATGATTTTGCAAGGAATTGGCTTAGAAGATAAGATTGATATTGACGCGGGAAGTACCCAAAACATTCATCTCTACTGCGAACATCCTGATGTTCCCCTTGGACCAGATAATATTGCCTATAAAGCAGCGCAGTTGATGTGTCGTGAATATTCTCAAGCCTACGCTCAATATGGTGGACTAGAAATTACCATTGAGAAAAAGATTCCAGTTGCTGCGGGGTTAGCTGGTGGATCAACGGATGCAGCCGCCGTATTAGTGGGAATTAATTTATTGTGGAAGTTAGGCTTAACGCAGCCAGAATTGCAAACGTTAGCCAGTCAGTTAGGGTCAGATATTCCCTTTTGTTTAGAAGGGGGAACCGCTTTAGCATTGGGACGAGGAGAAGAATTAAACGCCCTTGATAGCTTACATAATGCTAGCGTTATTCTAGCAAAACATAAAAACTTATTTATTTCTACTGCTTGGGCTTATCAAACCTATCGCCAAGAATTTGAAGAGACTTATCTGGAAGACCCAGAAACCATTGATCTGAGAAAAAAACAAGCTCATGCTGCTGATTTAGTTAGCGCGATCGCCCAGCATGATTATCTCAAAATTGGACAACTTTTATACAATGATTTAGAGAAAGTTGTTTTTCCCACCTATCCCCAAGTCAAGGCTTTAAAATCAGCCTTTCAAACAGAAAATGAAGTGCTGGGAGCGATGATGTCTGGTAGTGGCCCCACTGTTTTTGCCCTTTGTTCTTCCCCTGATATTGCTGAACAAGTTGTCGAAAAAGTCCGATCAAAAATCAACGATCCTGCCGTTGAATTCTGGATAACAGAATTAACTAGCTACGGTATTCAAGTTAAATAATTAATCCTTTCAAAGATTATGGATTCCTGAGCGAAATATTTACACTTATCCTGATGTCAGGGTCATTGAAAAGCCACTACAATTGCAGACAGGACGCACAGATACAGTGATTAATCCTTGTTTAATTGCCGAAGTTTTATCCAAATCAACTCAAGACTACGATCGCAGTGAAAAGTTTCTTGCTTATCGCACAATGGACAGTTTTCGAGAATATTTAATCATCGATCAGATAAAATTCAGGTTGAACATTTCTTAAAAACTGTCAGAGGACACGGATGAAAACGCAACAGTCTATTTAAATCAGTTTGACCTTGAAATTAAAATCCGAATGGACAAGGTAAACCCTACAATAATTATAGAGGATAATAAGAGGTAAGAAACTGTTTTGCTTCTGCTTGAGTTTGAATCAAACCATCAAGGGTTGCATCTAAAAGACTCTCTAACATTTCTTTGTATTTTGGCCCTGGTTTGTAACCCAATGCTTTGAGATCATTTCCATTAAGAGGGGCGCTTATTTGTGACCAATGGGTTAGATAATGCCAAATACGTCTTCTGACAATGCGAGGCGTTTTAACCGATAATAAAACGAGAGTGGGTAGCTGATAAGCGTGTAAGGTTTTGACAAGGGTTTGCGGACGATATCTCTCTTGCAAAAGAGTATTTTCGATCGGAATCTCTATCGGGTTTAATGGTATATTAAGAAGGCGCGATCGCGTTTCCCTCAATCTTTCACAAACAGCAACTGCCTCCTCATCCGAAAAAGACACTGACAACCGTGTTGTTAGAGTTTCTTTGGCTTTCTCTAGCTTGTGAAGACGTTTAATGCTATCATTAGGAAGTTCTAACTGTTGCGCGACAAAAACTCGTTCCTCAGTTGTGGGAAGATAGGCGATCATAGTTTCTAAGCGCATTTGCCAATGAGTCAGAGTTTGGTCTGGATCAAATCGTTTTAAACCTCGTCCTAATAATCGCACTTGTCGCCATAATTCCTCATCTAATCCTAACTTGGGATGTAAACATTTCAGCGCTGTTAAATCAGATAAAAGTTTTAGGGCTGGTTTCCAATACGGCGCTTCTAAGATATACTTTAATTCAGCTTTGAGACGAGTTTGCAATGCAGGGGTTTTAGGATTTTCAGCGCGAGAGCGATCGTAAACCCCACTTTCGATCGCATAACGGATATACTGTTCTGTGTGAGGTTCAATCTTAAAGCCGAGACGAACTGCAAACTTAACAGCGCGGTAAATACGGGTAGGGTCTTCAATGAAACTGTTGGCGTGAAGCACTCGCACTAAACGCGACCTCAGATCAATTATCCCCCCAAAAAAGTCTAAAAGTTCCCCGCTTTTGGGTTTCGTTAGGCATAAGGCAAGGGCGTTTATGGTAAAATCGCGACGGTAGAGGTCTTGACGGATGGAACTCGCTTCAACTTCTGGGTTAGCTGCGGGATAGGGATAAAACTCTGTTCTTGCAGTGGCGATATCCATCCACAAAGATTGCAGTTCAGGATGATTATGCCACAATAAGGCTGCGGTTTGAAACTCTCCATGCACTTCTAACCGTACAGGAGCATAGAGCGCTTGTAATGCTTTGGCTAATTCTACCCCAGCGCCCACATCCGCAGCACGGTGAAAGCCATCTACCACTAAATCAAGATCAGGGAGAAATAAGCGAGAAGTGTCTTGATCAGCAAGGAGAATATCGCGCACCGCACCACCGACAATGTAGAGATGCCATCCTCGTTTCTCTGCTTCTTCGGCAGCATGAGACAATAGTTTCCATAATACAGGATCGAGTTTTTGTTGGAAGTTGGGAAGTAGGCGAGTGGAAACCAAAGTTTCTTGATCTTGATGTTTCCCACTTCTTTCTTGATGCAGTTGTCTTAAAACATCAGTGCGGGTAACAATGCCAAGCAGTTGATCGCCGTCTAAAACAGGTAATCTTCCCACATCATAAGTTACCATCAACGCTTCAATGTCTGGCAAAAGTGTATCAGGGGTGATGGTTTTTAGATTCCGACTCATGTATCCTTTAACTGGAGCATGACCAAAGCCATGATGTAAAGCTAAATCAAGATCGCGCCGAGAAATCATTCCGACCAGTTGATGATTGTCATCTACAACGGATAAACCAGAATGCCCATAACGGAAGAGAATGCGTTGCGCTTGTGCAATACTGGTATGAGGAGGAATGGTACGCACTGGCGAAGACATTAACTCCCGTGCGGTGGGAGGATGGGGGAGTTGCCTTTTAATCTCTTCAATCAGTTGATGGATGATACTTTCAGGATGATTGGTTTTTAAGTTAGCTGAAGCTGCGTTTTCATGACCTCCGCCATTGTAAGGGGTTAACAAGTGATTTAAGTCAAGATTAGGGAGGCGCGATCGCGCGATCAAACTCGATCGACCTTCCTGAGTCTGATCATAGGTATGAACAAATAACAACACATCCGCTTCGATGATTTCCAGCAAACGCTCTACAACAATGGATAAACCCGAAATAAAGGCTTCTCCCTGCAAAATGACCCATACTAAGGTATAGCCTTGAATCGTCTCTGTTTGGCTGTTTTTTAGGGCGCTGGAGAGTAAGGTTTGCAGTTTTGGGGAAAGACTGGTTTCAACATAGTCAGCAATGACGCTAATGTTTGCTCCTTGTTCCAATAACCCAGTTAGCGCTTTGGCATCACGGACAGTGGTTTGAGGGAAGGTTAATGATCCTGTATCGCTATGAATTCCTAACGCCATAACCGTTGCTTCAATGGTGGTTAGAGATACTCCTGCTTGCATTAATTCTTCTACGATTAGGGTTGTAGTTGCGCCAACATTGTCGATGTGTGTAACCGTTGCGGGAATATCTCCAGAGAAGGGATGATGGTCGTAGAGGATGATGTGCTTAATTTGGGAGCAATCAAACCATTTGTGTGCTTTTCCTAGGCGATCGCGGTGCTGGGTATCAACAACAATCAGTGTTTCAATCTCTTCTGGATGAACACTGCGCTGTTCTATCAAGTTTAATTCATCCCGATACAACCTTAAAAAAGATTGTACCCCTGGATGTGCGCCACCAGTTAACACTAACTTTGCGCCAGCATGAAGACGAGTTAATCCTACTGCTGCGCCTAAAGCGTCAAAATCAGCAGTTTGGTGGCATAAAATGATAGTAAACATGATGTCCCTGATTCCCTGTTTCTCCTGAAATGTTACGTGCTGAGAAGCACAATTTAGACATTTTTTGCCCGATCGCCTCCTGCTGTTGGTAGGATGGATTAACTGATCTAATTCTGCTGGTTTTTTTTCAGACGTTGGAAACTACGTTTGAGGCGTTCTAACCCATCCCGTAAGTAATCCACGTTAGCACTATATTCACCATAACGCCAAGAAACATAAGCCTCAGAAATCTCTTGTACCACCTCAGTTTGCGCTGTTTCTAAATGAGGATTGAGAGTTTCTACATATTCAAAGGGAGTTTGACTAGATGCTTTGACGGTTCCCTGTTGGGCTAAAAGTCCTAACATTTGTTGATACAAACCCGCTACTGGAGGCAATTTAGATAACCATCGTTGATAGCGCCAACGTTGGAATTGTTCCCAACCTATCCATCCTAAGAAACTCACCCCAACTAAACTCATTAATCCAATCAGAAATCCTCCCCAACCTTGAGAGAAAAACCGCCATAATCGTGTGATTATGTTGATCAAACCACCAATTATCACATTCCAGATATAATTAAAAGCAGCAGCTACAGGAGAGGGAAGCCAACCCGCGACCCAATTCCAAGCCTGACGGAGAACCGTGAAAGTTTCTGATTGTTCGATGGAAGGGGGAATTAAGTCATTACCTGGGATCGGATCAAAGGTAAACCAGCCATACTCGGGAAAATAAACTTCTGTGATCGCATACGCATCAGTATTCCGAATTAAATAGAGTCCGGTGAAGGGATTAAAACGACCTGTGCTAAACCCAGTGGCGAGACGGGCTGGAATCCCTAAAGAGCGTAACATAATGGTAAGGGTGGTGGAGAAATGATCTTGATAGCCTCCTTCCCATTCAAACAAAAAGGTTTCCACTAAATCTTGGTCTTCTTCCAAGAAGGGAATATCTGATCGAACGCGATATCCTTGTTTAATGGCTTGTGCGAGAAATAAAACCTTTTCGTAGGTGGAGTCTAAGGGGTTGGGGGAGTTTGCGAGGAGTCTTTCTGCTTCTTGACGAACTCTGTCTTTGATTTCTGGGGGAACTTGTAGATAGGTTTCTAGAATTTGAGGGGGATAATCGGTGCTTGCTGTGCGTAGTTGTGTGCGATCGCGATAGGGAACTTCTGAAATCACCGTATAAGTTAATCCCTCTTCAAGCTCGATCGGGGATTGAATCGTACCATGTAAATTAATGGAAACTTCACGGGTGGGAAAATAAAGATTATCTGCTTGGGGTAAAGCGGGAATAATATTGGGTAAGTCGGAGACAATGGTGTAAGTTTGAATAATGTCTTCTGTTTCTGCTTTGGTTTCTGCTTCTCGGATGCGGAAGCGATAAGACCAAGGATGACGTTGATAATCTGAGATGGGTTCTTCTTGTTCAACTTTCCAACCTTGTCCTGTATAATAGTCAAACCCCAACACTTTAATCCAACCATCCGCTTGCGATCGCAGTCTCATCACTACTTTTGGGGTTAACTCCCCTCTTAAATTTTGATTAATTTGACTACTAAAGCCATAATAGAATTCAGCATCAACAGTTCCTGGACCTTCGAGAGGACTGGTTCCAATTCCCCCACCCCCTTCTGCGTCTCCCTCTCCTGGTTGAACATAACCTGGGTTGGTAATGCTGCGGTTATTAGCATCAAACCTCTGATTTTCTAATTCTTGAGCGCCACTGACAGGAAAGTTTTGAATTTGGTAACTTGGAAAGCGAGGCATTAAGGCAAAAATCAATAATCCTAAACTGAGGGTTAGGAAAAAGAAAATTCCGAGGCGACGAACAGGGAGAACAGAGGGGGAGAAGATGGGGGGGGAAGAATGATTAGAGTCTTTAATTGTGGATATTGCTAATCCTAAACGCGATCGATAATCTAAAACAAGAACAGGTAAACCAATGATGAGAAATATCATTAAAAGTGGGGCAAAAGATAAAGTTTGGGAAAGCGTTCCAGCGACTCCTAATAAAATCAACCCAATCACCATTGAGTAGCCTAAATCTTTTCGTCGGGGCAAGTCAAAACTGTGTAAAACTTGTAAATGAATGAGCAGTTCTGCCAAAACTAAACGAGTATCATTGAGACTGCCAATTAAATTACCGAAAAATATGGTTAGGGCAATCAACATCCCGATCGCGATCAAGAATTTCACGGTAATGTTACGCTGGTATCGTCGTTGCCAACTCCATGCAGCGCCAACAAAGCTAACAGGAACTGTCCAAGTGCTAAAGCTGGTTTGGGCTGCTAAATCAGTGGCAATAATCCCAACTGCGACTAAGATTTGGACTAAAATTCTTAAGGCAAGGGATTCTTCAGGTTTAGGGGAAGGAATCGCTTTGAACTGTTCTCGAAGTTGTCCAAAAATGGAAAGTTTTTGCTGTGTTTGACTAGAGGCATTCGACATAATAAAAGCAAGGGATTAATGAAACCAAAAAGCGTAAGGGTCTTTAAAAATAATGAGTATTGATCAACAATTAGAGCAATTAATACAACAAGCCCCAACTGAGGGGGGAATGCCCAAAGTGATGGAATTAGCGATCGCGCCAATCTTAAGGGCGATCGCGCAAAAACTCCAACATGAAAACTATTATATCTTGCAAAATACAGAAGAAAAATGGCAAGTGACAACCCTGCGCCACCGTCAAGACCATAACCGCCAGAAACGGGTTATTTACGGGTTTCCCAGCTTAGAAGAGGCTCGAACCTTTGCCCAACATAACGACGATCCCGAATTGATGGCTTTATCCATTCCCGTCACCCATATTTTATTTGAATTATTAGCCTTTGAACAAGTCGATAGTGTGATCTTTTTTGACCAATCGGGAAATTATGAAAAGGGAGTTGACATTCCACGAGACAAGCTACAAGAGTCGATTCGCGAAAAACTGAAACAATTAAAACAGCAACAACCTCCTGCTAATCTTGCTTAATTGCTATTGCCCTATGAAACAATTAAACACCGATGAAACTTATCCCTGTCCCGTGTGTCGATCGGGTCAAGTTGAACCCTTACCTTTAATGGAAGATACCTTTTCCTGTCAGTTTTGTCAACATTTGTTCACGGCTGATTTTTCCCAACAATTATTAACCATGATGGATAGTGAAATTCCTTTGAGTTGGTATTGGAATGGGAAAAAATGGAGTAGTCCTCAGCGTAAAGGGATTGAGTTAGGCTGGGAAAGTGCGATCGCTGCCCTATTTTTCTTAATTGTCCCCCCTCTAATTGTGGGTCTTGGTCTTCTTTTATTTCCTCCTGTGCCTGAAACCCCTTTGGCTTGGTTTCCGATTGCATGGACAGCTTTGACTTTTATCACTCATTTGGGGATTTTATTGTGGCTGGCGATCGAATACTATCAGTTTCCAGTAGTGATGTATTTACAAGCACTGCTGAGACAACGCACGTAGCCTGAAAAAATTTTGTGGTATATTAAGAAATCCTTGCTTGTATAGAAATGCAAGCCATAACGTCCAAAAGGAGCATCACAAGTTATGTTAAACAATTACGAAACCATGTTCATCATTCGTCCTGATATTGCCGAAGATCAGGTGTCCCAAGAAGTGAAGAAATATCAAGACTTCTTAAAAGAGCGCAATGTTGAAGATTTAACCGTTCGCAATCATGGTAAAAAAAGACTAGCCTACATGATTAATAAGCATCAGGATGGCATTTATGTCCAGATGAATTATCGGGTTGATGGTGACGCGATCGCAGCCATGCAGCGCCAAATGCGAATCAGTGAAAACGTGATCCGTTTCCTGACCTTAACCGTTGAAAGTATCCCCGAAGCGCCTTCACAATCTGAACCCACGCCAACCGTAACCCAACAACCTGAACCCGAACCACAACCTGAACCGCAACCTGAAGCAACAACACCAGAAGAACCAGCAGAAGCGGTCTCTGCGACGGAGGAAGAAGAAACCCCGATCGCCTCAGATACAGTAGCGACTAACTAATAAATCGTGTTCAATGAATTCATCACAAATTGTTTTCTCTTACAAGAATTGTAAGTTGTGACCGCTTGGCGGTAATTTAAACACCCAAACCCCTCTCCTAAATCTGGGAGAGGGTCATAACCTTGAAAAGTGCTATAGCGCTACGTGCTTATTTTAGAACATTTCCCGAACGGTGGGAGTGCGACCGTCTCGGTCGCTAGCCTTTTTAAGAACGTCCTAACCTGATTTTGTAGCGCTATATGAATGGTTAGGTTAGCCCCCATTGACTCTTTCCAAATAGCAATGACAATTTGGCTTTTCTAGTAGAGAGGCTGCCAGTCGATTTAGGGCAACTGCTGCGAGTAACCCCCCACCAAGAGCGCTTTCACTGGTCAGATAGGGAATTTGTAGCTGCATCAGTCGCCGTTTCGCTGCTGGCGCGTGACTAAAACCAATGGGCAGTCCAATCACGAAGGCAGGATGATAATTGTGCGTTTCCACCCATTCGCAGAGTTTCAGCAGCACAGAGGGAGCGTAACCGATCACCCAGATATTCCCTTCAACTTGTTCGGCGAGATGTTGTTGCTCAATTTTCGATTGGGCGCAAAACTCTGTTTCTGCATCAGCAGCACTATCCAAGTGAGGATCGTCCATTAAAGAAACCCATTCACAGCCTAAATGGGCAAGGCGAGTCTGGTCGAGGGTATTGAGGACAGCAGGAACATCAGTGACAATTTTACAGCCAGCGCTGAGGGTTTCTCTCGCTACTTTAATGAGATCGGGGCTGAAACGAATAAAGGCAGCTAAACTGACATCTCCGCAAGCTAACACTAAATGAGATAGGATATCGACTTCAATTTCGGATCGCTGAGACAGATCAGGCAACAAGTGCTGTAAAGCCTGCTGAAAATTCTCAGGATGATCACAGACCGTTGCGTCTAAGTTTTCCCAGAGGGCTTCGCTGAACGATCGCGCTGTTTCCGTTTCTGCCTGTAAGCGTCGCAGTTGGGCTAAAGCCTCTCCTTGGTGCGATTGACAAAGCTCATCTCGACCTAATAATCCCTCCAGCGCGATCGCGGTTTTGCGCCATTTCACCAGTTGCTGTAAAACTGTCTGATATTGTTCCTGTAACTTCTGTAAGAGAGAGTCCGAGTCAGTATTGGCATCTTCTTCCAAGATTTGTCGGATGTGAGAGAGTTGAAACCCCTGCTGTTTCAAAGCGACAATTCGTTGTAAGCGTTGCACATCCGCTTCTGTGTAGAGGCGATAGTTGCTCCCTGAACGTTGAGGAGAAGGCATTAAACCAATTTGGTGATAGTGGCGAACCATACGCGGGGTAACGCGATCGCCGACGGCTGCAGTGAGTTGTTTAATGGTCAGCATTGATTCCTTGACCTTCACATCAATGTCAAAGTTTATCATAACTAAGCTGATGAAGACTGACTTTTAAAATGGTTCGTGATATGAAACACAAGAAATCTTGCCACACACCGATTCACTTATTCCCCCCTTTCAAAGCCGGAGCTTTAGTGAGGAGGTTAGGGGGGATTATAGGGGAGTGTAGCAACCATAATTGGATTAAAAATTATCCCGAAGCGATCGCGCCGATCGCTTGCGCTGTCTTGA
>CAYXDG010000024.1:0-1928 GCA_964463655.1 uncultured Dactylococcopsis sp. | reverse complement strand
AATTGGATTAAAAATTATCCCGAAGCGATCGCGCCGATCGCTTGCGCTGTCTTGACGTTTATCGGTTGGCTGGCTTTCAACGGAAATCTGCTCGGATTTGGGATTTGGCTATTGCTGGCAGCGTATATTATCGGCGGTTACGAAAACGCCCGTGAAGGAGTCACAACCCTTTGGCAAGACCATGAATTAGATGTGGACTTGCTGATGATTATTGCTGCTTTAGGGGCTGCCATTTTGGGGCTGTGGCAAGAGGATTATTATCTTTTAGTAGATGGGGCAGTTCTAATTTTAATTTTTGCCACCAGTGGCGCGTTAGAAGATATCGCCATGCAGCGCACTGAGCGCAATATTCGCAGCTTGATGGAACTAACTCCTGATACCGCCCGACTTTTCAAGGAAGGACGGGAAACCATGATTCCCACTGAACAGTTGCAAATCGGCGATCGCGTTTTGGTCAAGCCTGGAGAAATGTTTCCCACCGATGGCATTATCCAACAAGGATACAGTACCGTGAACCAAGCACCGATTACAGGAGAATCCATTCCCGTGGAAAAACAAGTAACTGATGAAGTCTTTGCGGGAACGATTAACGGTAATGGGGCGCTAACCATTGAACTGCATAAACCTCCCGAAAGCAGTCTGATTCAGCGCGTGATTCAGTTGGTGGAAGAAGCAAAAACTTCTCAGCCTCCTTCCCAGCAGTTTCTCGAACGATTTGAGCGTCGTTATGCCCGCTTGATTGTGTTCATGGGTGTGGGGTTAGCAACCCTTCCGCCTTTGGTTTTCGCTTGGGATTGGGAAACGACTATTTATCGAGCGTTAGTGTTTCTGGTGGTTGCTTCTCCCTGTGCGTTAATGGCTGCAATTATGCCGACTTTACTGTCTGGGATTGCTCGTGGCGCAAGAGATGGTATTTTGTTCAAAGATGGCGCACAATTAGAAACCATCGGCAAAATCAGCGCGATCGCGTTTGATAAAACAGGAACGCTCACCACAGGAGAGTTACGACTTAAACAGGTGATTCCAGCTTTTGATACCACCAAAGAAGAACTTTTACAGATTGCTGCTTCTTTGGAAGCCTACTCGGAACATCCCATTGGCGAGGCGATTTTAAGGGCTGCTGAAGTTGAGAATTTGTCTTTACTTGGCGCGATCGATGTTCTTGCCACAGTGGGACGGGGAATTACTGGGCAGATTGCGGGAAAATCAGTTACGGTGGGCAAAAAACAATTTGTCTTGACCGAAGAAATCGAGGTCGATGTCGCGAAGCGACCGCCCTTCGGGCATCGCGCGATCGAGGCAAAAAGTGAACAGTTAGCTGCTCAAGGTTGTAGTGTCGTTTGGGTGGTTCAAGAAAAACGGCTCTTGGGTATCATCGCCGTAGCTGATCAGATTCATCCCCAAGCGGAGCAGTTACTAGCAAAGCTCAAAGAGATGGGGATAAAAGAAACCATTATGCTCACTGGTGATCAAACCGCCACTGCTGAAACCGTTGCTGCTAGTCTGGGTATCGATCGAGTTGAGGCAAATCTTCTGCCAGAAGATAAAGTTAAGATCATTCAGCAACTGCAAGAGCGTTACACCGTTGCGATGGTTGGGGATGGGATTAACGACGCACCCGCATTAGCGCAAGCAGATGTCGGCATTGCCATGGGCGGAATCGGCAGTGATGTTGCCCTCGAAACCGCCGATATTGTGCTAATGGCCGATCGATTAGGAAAATTGGAGCAAGCGATTCGCATCGGAAAAAAATCACAGCGCATCACCACGCAAAATATGACTCTTGCTTTAAGCTCGATCGGTTTATTAATGATTGCAAACTTTCTCGGAGAATTAACCCTTCCTGCTGGCGTTTTTGGACATGAAGGTTCAACGTTGCTGGTGACGCTGAATGGCTTACGCCTCCTGAAAAATTAACAGGTAATGAG
>CAYXDG010000023.1:0-45041 GCA_964463655.1 uncultured Dactylococcopsis sp. | reverse complement strand
AAGAACCCTCGTGGTAGGAAGCAGGAAGTTAACAGCAAGATTGTCCTTTTTGGTCAGTTTTGTATAAGTTTATCAGAACGGGACAATTAATGAAAGCGAATGCCGAAAAAGATATCATAAATAAAGCCGAAGAAATCCTTTTTCCCTGCCAGCAATCCCAACGACTGATGACAGTTTTTCTGGTCTAATAACGGCTTCATTTGATAATAAGCAGGTTGATATTTATACCAAGGAATCGACGGCCAAAGATGATGGACTAAATGATAGTTTTGCCCACAAATTAGCCAGTTAAGAATTTTACTGGGATAAACTCTAGCATTTTTCCAGCGATCGCGCTCTTGAAATGGTCTATGAGGAAGATAATCAAAGAATAAACCTAATGTCCAACCGACCACTAATGCAGGGGAAAACCAGTAATTCACCAAGTAGGGAAAGAAGCCATATTGAAAGGATAAATAAACAATAAACCCCACGATTAAACGGCTGACAAGCCATTCTAAAAGCTCATAGTTTTTCCACAGTCTGCGCTTGAAAAAGAACACTTCATGATAGAAAAATCGTGCTGGAATGAACAGCAGAGGGCCGCCAGTGGAGACAAAATGATCAGGGTCGTTTTGCGGATCATTCACATGAGCATGATGTTGCAGATGCACGCGAGTAAAGACGGGAAACACAAAGCCTAACATTAACGCTGTGCCGTGTCCTAGAATAGTATTAATGACGCGGTTGCGATGACCTGCCCGATGAGACGCATCATGAATGACTGTTCCTGCTAGGTGTAAACAGAGGACATTCAGCCAAAAGCAAACCCAGCCTTTCCAATCCCACAGCCAATAACCACAGTGGGATATGATGAACAGCGCCAATGCTGTGAGGAACATCCAAACGTTTACATTCCAACCGCCATCAGGGTCAATATAATCTTTTGGGACTCGCAATGACTGTTGCATCTGCACCATGTTTCCATTTTCTCCTTAGATTAACCAATCCTTATTATAAAGTTTTATTAACAGAATATCATTTTGGTGATTAGTTAGTTATTCTTTTTTTACAGGTCAAGGTTTTCTCTCCCCTTTATGTGATCACTGGTAACTGGTAACCAATCGTTGACGCGCTGTTTGATCCAGAAACTCAGCCTCTTCTAGAATCTCACACAAGCGATTTTCCGTTTCCAATAAGCAAGTGTGACCGCTATCGGGTAAGGTGACAATCTTTGAGTTAGGAAAGTAACTGGCTAGCTGTTCTGCTTCTTTTTCAGAGGGTAAAATGCGATCGGAGCCAGCAGCTAAGAGTAAGACGGGAATAGAAATCGCTTGCAGTTGCTGAGGATTAATGGAAAAATTATCTAACAGGGAGAGTCGCCAACGCACGGTTTGCGGAGGAACTGATTTCATGGCGTTTAACAGCGCTCGGCGATCGTGGGGGGCAATGCGTCCCATGGCAGCCAGAAAGGGTAAAATTAGCACAGTAGAGGAGCGATAAATCGGTTCTGGCATAAAACCAGTCCCCACAGCGCCCCAAGATAAATAGGGACGTTCGCGGAAAGAAGACGCGGGATTAACCAGAATAGCGCGATCGAACAATTCTGGGGCTTTTTCTAATACTTTTAAGCCTAAACACCCGCCAAAGGATTCTCCACACAGATAAGTCGTTTTTTCGGGTTTCTTCGCTTGTTCCCTTTGTACTAATTCAATTACCGCGTCAGTGAGTTGTTCCCAGTCGCTAAAGTTGTCTTGAGGGATGGCGAGGGAACGAATATCAAAACATCGGTCTAAGGTTTCAGTTTGCGTGTGAATTAACTCTCCTGTCCCATCCATTCCTGGTAAAAAAACAAAGAGAGGGAAATGGGGATGAGTCGGTTTTGGGGTCAAAAAATAAGGACGATCGGACTGATTGATCATAACTGTAACAAATTATAAATTTCTGTTTGGCAATATCGGGTTAACTCAATAATTCCTTTTCTGGTTCGTTTTCCCTGATATTCCTGTCGAAACTTCGGTGTCACCCAGAAAGGACGACCAATGAGAAGATTGGCTCTTTCATAAATGACCATTGGGTGTGGTGTCCACTGGTCAAACAGCGTTTCTTCTGGGTCAAACCAGTGTAAAATTTTAAGAGGAATCGTTGCGGTGATGATTTCTTGTTGGGGGGCGATCGCGATCGGTAAAACGGCTAAATTCGGAATCGGCGATCGCAACAGCAAATGAGCAAATCCGGGTTGAAAGGATTTAATCTCTCCAGGCGCCGTTAAATTAACCATTGGCTGTGCGCCTTCGGGAAACACCGCTAACCACTCATTCCCCCTTAAAAAAGCCTTTCCCTGTTTCAGAAAATTCGTTCCGCGCTGAGACTGGTCAGCTAAGGGAAAACACCCGAAAAGCTCAACCACCTCCCGCAACAAAGGCACTTCTCCCATGTAGTGATGACAAGCGGTTCGTAAGGGATGATCCAGTCCCACCATTAACATCATTGGATCCATAAAGCTACGATGGTTACTCACCACCACTACCGCAGCATCTTGGGGAATACGATTTTCATAATACACAAATACTTTTGTTCCCAACGCTTGGAGAAATCCCTGCGAAAGGTTTAGCGGTCGCTTTGATGACATGACCTTCCTTAAAAATAATTGACCTTTCCTTAATAAATCTTAACGTTTTAGTTCAATCTTCGCTAATGCTTTAATGATTTTTACAAAGTTTTCAATTGACGGCAGCCTAGGCACTTCTTAAGGTGGAACTATAAATTTCGATTTTTCGTTATAATTTGACTTGATTTGGTAATTGATTTTTCCGTTAAATAAGTTTTATAAGAAATTGTTATAAAAACTATAAGGGGGATCAATGAATCAAATTAAAAAGTAATTAAAACTTAAAGATTGTGCTTAGTTTGGATCAAAATTCTCTTTAAAAAATATAACTTTTTCCTTGAAAATACTTGCTTTAACACTTAAAATAAGCGAATAACCAAAAAATAACAATAACTTATGGAAAAACAGCAGAAAAACTTTGCTTTAACGACTCCGCTTTACTACGTTAACGATGTCCCGCACATCGGAAGCGCTTATACAACAATGGCAGCAGATGCGATCGCGCGGTTCAAGCGCTTAGAAGGTTATGCGGTTTTATTAATAACAGGAACAGATGAACATGGGCAAAAAATCCAACGAACAGCCGCAGAAAAAGGAGTCACTCCTCAAGAACAATGCGATAAGGTTGCAGCCAGTTTTGATAGTGTGTGGAAAAAATTAAACATCCAATATGACCGCTTTAGTCGGACAACAGCAGAACGTCATGAGGCGATCGTCAAGGAATTTTTCCAGCGTGTTTGGGACAATGGCGACATTTATCTCGCGCAAAAACAAGGATGGTACTGCGTTTCCTGTGAAGAGTTTAAGGAAGAAAGAGAACTTGTCAACGACGGATATTGTCCCATTCACATCAATAAAAAGGCGGAATGGCGGGATGAAGAAAACTATTTTTTCCGTCTTTCTAAATACCAAACTAGGTTAGAAACCCTTTACGAGAAACAGCCAGACTTTATCCAACCCAGCAGTCGTCGCAATGAAGTCCTCAACTTTGTTAAGCAAGGGTTACAAGACTTCTCCATTTCGCGAGTTAACCTTGATTGGGGAATCGAAGTTCCCACCAACCCCAAACATACAATTTACGTCTGGTTTGATGCGTTGTTAGGGTATGTGAGCGCTTTGCTTGACCCAGAAGACGAACCCACCCTCGATAACGCTTTGTCCCGCTGGTGGCCGATGAATCTTCATCTGATCGGGAAAGATATTCTCCGTTTCCATGCGGTCTATTGGCCGGCGATGTTATTTTCTGCTGGGATTGCTCCCCCCGAAAAAGTCTTCGGACATGGCTTTTTAACCAAAGATGGACAGAAAATGGGGAAAAGTATGGGGAATACTCTTGATCCCATCGCTTTACTCGATCGCTATGGCGCAGATGCAGTCCGTTATTACTTTCTCAGAGAAATTGAATTCGGGCAAGATGGGGACTTTAATGAAACCCGTTTTGTCAACATTCTCAACGCTGATCTCGCCAATGATTTAGGAAACCTTTTAAATCGCACCCTGAAGATGGCGAATAAGTATTGTGGTAATCAGACTCCCAACTTGAAAGGAGAGGATATTGCTGAAGATAACCCGTTAAAGGCGATCGGGGTCGGTCTCAGCGATCGCGTGACAGAAGGGTATAACACTATTCGGTTTAGTAAAGTCTGTAAAGAAATCATTCATCTGGTCACTAGCAGCAACAAATACATCGATGAACAAGCGCCTTGGAGTCTGTATAAACAAGGGGAACAAACCCAAGTTGAAGTAGTCCTCTACAGTATCTTAGAATCGATCCGTTTAAGCGCTTATCTCCTCTCTCCCATTACCCCGACCCTGAGTAGTCAAATTTATCAGCAACTTGGTTTTCAGATTGACTTTAATCAACCCTCCTCCTTTGGTCAAGAAATCACCTACAACGTCCATAACTGCTGGGGAATCTTACCTCCCCTTCAACCTCTAGGAGAAGCCAAACCTATATTCCTACGTTTAGAACTTCCTGAAGAAAACCCTCTCTAAACTGACATCAGTTTAAACTTTTGGGTAAGGTAAGAGTAGATTACTTTTTTATAAACTCACCCCTTTCATAAACCCGCTTAAATAACTTAAAAATAAGGATAAAAAAATGTTGGAAAACTTTGATCACGATCCCGTGTTTACCCCAAAACAGATTCTAGAGAATCGTGGTCGGGTCGCAATCTTTATCGATGGGTCGAATTTGTTTTATGCAGCCCTCCAATTGGGCATAGAAATCGACTATACTAAATTATTGTCTTGCTTGACCTCTGGTTCTCGCTTGTTGCGTTCTTTCTTCTACACAGGTGTTGATAGCACCAACGAAAAACAACAGGGATTTTTACTGTGGATGCGTCGCAATGGTTATCGAGTCATTTCTAAAGATTTAGTTCAACTTCCCGACGGTTCAAAAAAGGCGAATTTAGACGTAGAAATTGCAGTTGATATGATGGCTTTAGTGGGTGCTTATGACACGGCGATTTTAGTCAGTGGCGATGGCGACTTGGCTTATGCGGTTGATGCTGTAAGTTATCGTGGGGCTAGAGTAGAAGTGGTGAGTCTGCGATCGATGACTAGCGATAGTTTAATTAATGTCGCTGATCGTTATATTGACTTAGACCAAATTCAAGGAGAAATTCAGAAACCTGCTAAACTCCATAATAATCACTCTCCCCATCATCCCTATCGACCCTTACCGACGTTAATTTTTGATGAAGATTCTTCAAAATAATCATGATGTTCTTACCCCAATTTCTCCCTCGTTTCGGTTTAATCGAAAAACCGCTTGGATATTAATTGGGGTTCTTTTTTTGAGTCTGTCTGCTTGTCGAAACAATCAGCAAGTCACTGATCCTAATCTCGACAATACTACTGAAGAAGAAACCATACAAGAACTTTTAATTTTAGAGAATGCCACTTTAAATCAAGTGAATTCTCAAGGACAAACCCTCTGGAAACTAAATGTTGAAAAAGCCGTTTATAAACAAGATAATCAAAATGCTGAGATTGAAGAGATCACAGGAGAATTATACGAAGCGGGGAGTGTTTTTCTGAAAATACAAGCTAATGAAGGGAAAATTATCAATGATGGTGAACAAATTAATCTTCAGGGGGAAGTAGTTGCTACTGATCCCCGTAATGGTGCTGTCCTGAAATCAGAAAGAATCGAATGGTATCCTGAAGATAAATTATTAGTCATTCCACAACCATTAACAGGAGATCATCCACAATTTAAAGCGTCTGCGAATCAAGGGAAATACTACACCGATCGCCAACAATTAGATTTAATCGGTGAGGTGGAAGGGAATGCTAATGATCCCAGACTTCAGTTACAAGGAGAAAAATTTAGCTGGTTTATTCCCCAAGAAACGGTGAAAAGTGATCAACCTTTGAAAGTCGATCGCTATAATCCTGAAACGGAAAAAGTCAGCGATCGCGTAACTGCTAATTCGGGAGAAGTCCAATTAGACAAAAAAGTTGTCACCTTAGAAGAAAATGTCGCTTTTGATTCTAATGATCCCAAGCTACAAGTAACCAGTAATCTGATCATTTGGAATGTTGATCAAAAAATCATTACCAGCCCCAAACCAATCCAAGTATTTCAAGAAAATTTAGCTTTGAGTGGAAACCAAGGTCAGGTTAATCTCAATACAGAAGTCGCTGAGTTTCAAGGAGATGTGAAAGGGGTGAGTCTGGAGAATCAAGGGACTCTGCTTGCGAATCAGCTACGCTGGACAATTCCGACAGAAGAAATAGAAGCGGAAGGAAATGTGGTTTATCAGCAAAAGAATCCTTCACTGACAACGCGAGGAGATCAAGCAAGGGGGGTGTTACAACAAGAAAATATTGTGGTTCAGGGGACGGAAGAAGAAAGGGTGGTGACAGAAATTATTCCTTAGAGACGTTGCATGGAACGTCTCTACATAATGATTAATTATTCATTGTTTTCTGTTGTTTTCGCCACCACGATCGCACTAATTTAATCTGTTCATAATTATAGTCTTCTCCAAGGGTTTCTTTAATGGTCTTTAAGGATTGATCCCCAACAATGCGAATGGTTTCTAAGATGGTTTCTCGTTCATCAGAAGGAACAAACTGTTCTATTTTTATGGGTTGATTCATGTCAATGAGTTCAGAAAGATGTTGCGTGATCGTGCTAACTCTCAATCCTCTTGTTTCCGCAATGTCTTCGAGTCCATAACCTTGTTGTGCTAATCTTAGAGTTTTCATGTTTGTTTCCGAGGGAACAGGAATGGGCGCTCTTTTTTCGCTAAGAAATGCTTGAATTTCTGAGATAAAAGACTGTCCATATAGATTCACTTTATGTTCTGTTACCCCTGAAAGGTTCGTTAGTTTTTTAAAATCAGTTGGCTTTAATTTTGCCATTTCTTTAAGGGTTTGGTCTGGAAAAACCATGTAGGGAGCGCTGTTTTGAGCATCTGCTAACCACTTCCGTTTTTGTCGTAATCGAATCAATAACTGTTGTGTTTCAAGATCAATATTGCTCTGACTAGCACTTTTCTGAGAAGAACTATTTTGGACAGCAATATAAACCTTTCGCTGCGATCGGAAAACTTCCCAACTGCGCTGATTTAATTTTAACACTCGATAACCATCTGTTGTTTCTGTCATTAAATTTTGATGGAGTAAAGAACGAGCTAAGTTTCGCCAATCGTCTTTTGTTTTATCTTTTCCGATCCCATAAGTAGATAATAAATGATGTCCGTTTTTGGCAATTTTTTCGCTTTTAGACCCCCGTAAAACATCAATAATATAACTGATCCCAAAACGTTCTTTACAACGAGCAACACAGGATAAAAATTTTTGTGCTTCAATTGTCCAATCCTCGATCGGTTTGGGGTTTAAGCAGTTGTCACAGTTCCCACAATTCCCTGCAAAAATCTCTCCAAAATAACTCAGTTGAATGGTGCGACGGCAATCTGTTCCTTCTGCATAGTCTATCATTTTTCGCAGTTGTTGTCGTCCGATGCGTTGGGATTGTTCGTCTTCTTTTTGAGAAATTAAATACTCGATCGTTTTGATATCTTGGAGTCCAAATAAAAGTAAACATTGCGCGGGTTCATTATCTCTTCCTGCGCGTCCTGCTTCTTGATAATAGTTTTCTAGATTTTTAGATAAATCATAATGAACCACAAAGCGGATATCAGGTTTATCAATTCCCATTCCAAAGGCAATAGTTGCTACCATGACTTGTACATCATCTCTTAAGAAACGAGTTTGGTAACTACTACGATTATCATCACTCATTCCTGCATGATAAGGAAGTGCTGAAATGCCATCTTTTTGCAGACGATGCGCTACTTCTTCGACGCGACGACGACTGAGACAATAAACAATTCCCGACCCACTTTGATGGCGAATAAAATTGAATAACTGATTATAATGTTGTCGCTGTTTTGCTTGGACTTCGTAATATAAATTAGGGCGATCGAAGCTGGTAATTTGTATTTTTGGCTGTTTTAGGGTAAGCTGGTGTATGATATCGTCTCGGACTCGCTCTGTGGCGGTGGCGGTCAGGGCGATCGCAGGAACTTCTGGAAACATTTCCCGCAACGTCTGTAACTGCCGATATTCGGGGCGAAAGTCGTGTCCCCACTCTGAGATGCAATGAGCTTCATCGATGGCGAAAAGGGATAATCCGTGCTTCTTATGGATAGACTGAAGAAAGTTTTTTGCAGTGGGGCTGACTAATTTTTCGGGTGCGAGATAGAGGAGTTTGATTTTCCCTTGCAGGATGGCACTACGGCGCGATCGCGATTCTTCCAGTCTTAAACTGCTATTCAGGAAAGTTGCAGCAATGCCATTATTTTGCAGCGTGTCCACCTGATCCTGCATCAACGCGATTAATGGGGAGACAACCAACGCTAAACCAGGTTTGAGGAGTGCAGGAAGTTGATAACAGAGAGATTTTCCTCCACCTGTGGGCATTACTGCGAGGACATCTTGCTGATTGCAAACGGCGCTGATAATTTCTTTTTGGCCAGGTCGAAACGTTTCGTAACCAAAATATTGTTTTAAAGCTGTTTCGAGATGTAGCATTCCACAAATTCAGTTTTGGTATAGTTAGTTTTATTTTAAAGGATTGCGATCGCGCTGTGAATGTTTAAAATCGAGGACTCGTTTTAACGCCATAGTCTTAAATTAAACCGACGTTCCTATTGTTACCATGAAAACGAGATACGTTATTTATCATCAATTAATGGTAGCATTTAATTAAATCTGATGATGGGCAAGGCAAACACGACAGCGGTGCGCTATAGCCATTCTAAATCAATCGTAAATGTCAAAAGGGAAGTCTGTGAAACACTATAAATGGATAATCTTGGGATTGATTTCTTTTTTAACAATCCTCCTTTTCTCAGGAGTTTTTTCTCGTCCAACTGTTGCTCACATTAATGATTTATCTCTCGCTGATGTGAAAATTTTTCCTCAAAAAGCAACGATAAATTTTACTGTCCCCATCGATTTTATTCGTTTTGTTGATGAGAATCAAAATGCTAAAATTGAACCAGAAGAAGTGAGGAAGTATCAAGACAATCTAGAAACCTTTTTCCGCGATCGCGCTCGTCTTTCTAATCAAGATAATACCCTAGGAACGCTGACTGTGCAACCCGCTTCTACTCTTATTGTTCCTCCCAATTCTCAGATTACTGCTGAGACTCACACCACCTTAATTCTCAACTATTCTTGGTCAGAAACACTCCAAACGCTTAACTTTGAATATAATCTTTTTCCCACTAATTTGGGTTTGGGGTTTCCGGGTTTACCTAGCGCCCACTGTCTCGCAACAATTCGCTGGGAAGATAACATTAAAACTCATGTTTTCAATGTTACCAATAAACAGTTAAGTATTCCTTTACATTTACAGCAAACTTCCCTCGGATTACCGTTTTTAGAAGATACACAGGGAGGATTTCTTGCCATTTTAGGGGCTTTGATTTGGGGAAGTTTTCACGCTCTTTCCCCAGGACATGGAAAAACCATGATTAGCGCTTATTTAGCAGGGACAAAAGCAACTTTCAATCAAGCGATCGCCCTTGGTTTAACAACAACTCTGACCCATACAATTGGCGTTTTTGCCTTTGGTTTGATCGCTTGGCTTGCTTCTCAATATATTTTACCAGAACAACTTTCTCCTTGGTTAAGTTTGGTTTCTGGAATCTTTATTTTCGCGATCGGGTTTAATTTAATTCGCAAGCGATTAAGATTATCAAAACATCATCACCATCATCATCATGAGGTCTCTGTTGCTTCTTGGCGAGAGATTTTTGCATTAGGAATTTCTGGGGGATTAGCTCCTTGTCCCGCAGCAACAGTGTTATTATTAAGCACGATCGCACTAGGAAATGTTACTTATGGATTGCTCTTAGTCTTAGTGTTTAGTTTCGGTTTAGCCATTACCTTAATCGGTTTAGGGATATTATTTATTTACGGAAAAAAACAGTTTCAAAAGTTACCAAAAGGAGAACTAGGCTTACAGAAATTAACAATTTTTAGCGCGGTCATAATCACCTTGGTGGGCGCTGGGATTACAGGAAAAGCCATTTTAACGCTGATTTAAATAGCTGACGATCGCGCTGACTTTTACCCTCACAAGCGCGATCGTTCCCTAAGCATTCTTCAGTCTATGCTGTTTTCAACTCTTCTTGATGTTCTTGTAGAAAGCTAGCAATTCCAGACTTTTCAATTAAGCCAAAGACCACCCCATTTTCTCCAATTACAGCAACTTCACTTTGTTTGTTTTGCTCAAACATCATGACGACTTCTAACAGAGTTTGTTTGGGTTTTACTGAACTAACTTCTTGGGGTTTAGTAATGGTTTGAACAGTTTTCTCTGTCCATTCTGAGGTCGGGATAATTTTCAAGTCATCAACATTTAATTGACCGACTAACTTTCCTTCCTCATCTGTTATCAGAAACTTACTCCATTCCCCTTTTCCGATAACATATTCGTTGACAAACTCCCGTAAGGTTAAATTTTCAGCAACAACTGGACTATTTTTGCTAACTGCTTCTTCTGCGGTGAAGCGACTGAGTTTATCTTGTAAATTCGCCGATTGTGCCGATCGCCCTGCATTTTGTAGTAAGAAAAAGCCGATTAATGCTGTCCATAAACTGCCAAATTGGGTAATTCCTAAAACTGAGAAAATACCCAACGCGATCGCACTCCAACCAATAAACTGACCAACAATGCTGGCGATAAAAATGCCTCGATATTGATTTCCTGTAATTTTCCAAACGATGGCTTTTAAGACATTTCCACCATCAAGAGGTAAACCAGGAATCATGTTAAATAACGCCAAGATTAAGTTCACTGTTGCCAGTAAGCCAATGATAGCAGATAATGGCTGAGGCAGAGGAACTGAGAGGTTAATGATAGTGAAGAAACCAAATAAAATTAAGCTAACCACAGGTCCTGCGATCGCAATTAGAAAAGAATCCCCTGGTTTCTTAGCATCTTCTTCTAAACTTGCTAATCCGCCAAAAATAAATAAGGTAATTGAATTAACATTAATTCCTTGTTGAATCGCCACAAAACTATGTCCTAACTCATGGGCTAAAACGGAAGAAAACAGCAGTAAAGCTGATACTAACCCCAACAACCAGGGTGTTAGACCGACCAGTTGCGGAAAATTCTGTAACTGGCTACCATAGACCCAAGTAACCAACGTTAAGACTAAAAACCAAGAGGGATTGATATAAAACGGAATTCCAAATAAGTTTCCGACGCGGATATTGTTATTCATTGCTATTCGTTCCTTGCGTTCTCATGCAATTATCTACAGCGTAACAAAATATTAAGTCTTCAAACCCAATCTTTTGGGAGTAAAAGCCGTATGATTCAGTTCGGTTACAGTTTAAAGTAAGCGGAAGATTGTATTTTAGTTTCAGTGTATCTCAAATCTCATTAAATATCTATTATGGAAGCAACGGCGGAATTTATCTGCGCTTTTTGCGGTGAAGTTAACCCTACCTTTATTGATCTTAGTAGCGGAAGTCAACAGTCTTACGTTGAAGACTGTCAAGTTTGCTGTCATCCAAATGTCTTATACATAAGTGTTAATGAAGATACTTTAGACATAGAAATAAATACTGATTGTGAAAGTTAATGAAAAAATCTCACTGTAAACTCATCCGAGACAAAATTCCTGAAATTATTGAACAATCTGGGAATCAATGCGAATGGATTGTGTTATCTGATGCTGAATATGAAGAAGCACTGTATCAAAAACTGATTGAAGAAGCAACAGAAGTCGTCACAGCGCCGAGAGAGGAATTAGTGAAAGAATTGGCTGATCTCTATGAAGTGATTGATGCCTTGTTAGCTGTTACGAACATAGAGGAAATAACTGTCTTTGAAATGCAAAAGCAACGCCGAGAAGCAAGGGGAGGGTTTGAGAAGAAAATTCAACTCCTTTCTACCTCAACTTCTGAATAAACTCCTCACAAGCGGTGGTAAAAGCAGTTGTCGATTCATAGGGAAGAACATTGCGTCCTGGTAATATTTTTCCCTGTCCGTTGGTAAGAATATTACAATAGCTATTGATCCGTTCTTGGGCAGATTCGGTTTGGCTATCTCTGCTGATGCTAGAAGCATTTTCTCCCATTAAAACCAGCGTCGGTTGCGAAATTTGCGCGATCGCGCTTTCATAGTTTTTCCGCCAAAATCCTGCTAAAAAAGAAAAGACTGCATGACGAGTGTTTAAATCCTGCGCTCCCCCTTGTAATATATCCAACCATTCTTGATCGACATCCTCTGTTTTTTCAAATAGTTGGCGCACGGAAAAAGACGCTAAAAAATTTCGACGACGCGCATAGCGATAAAATAATCCGCCAAGGGGAGAGTCAAATAAATTCCATAATAATATTTGTTCTCTTTCCGTCTTTTCTTTGGTAATAATTGACCAAGCAGGGGGTCCGCCAAGAATGAAACCTGCAATTTCTGGAGACGGTTTTAAGGCTAATAAAGCTAGAGCGATCGGGAAAGAAGCACCCTGAGAAATAACAATCACAGGCTTTTTAATCACGGTTTCAATCAATTCTTTTAACGGTGCTGCAAAGTCCTCTGGGGTATAAGTCACGCGGGGTAAAGCACTTTCTCCACAACCGATTAAATCGGGATTATAAATAGTTTCTAACCCACTGCGTCCTTGCCATTGTTGACAGAATCGATCCCAAAATCTGCGAGATAATCCCACCCCGATCGGGTGAATTAATAAAATGGCAAAGGGAGAGGTTTTATCGGTTGCAGTTGTCTCAATGACTTCATAAGCACATTGATAGTTGTTCCAAGTATAGAAATTACTTTCTGTTTTTTTTTGAGAAAGCATAGTTTCAATTAATAATTAGTAATTAACAATTTATGATTCCCCCCTTAAAAAAAGGGGGTACGGTTTAAGGACTTATTTCTTAATGTCCCGTGCCATATTCCTAAACATATCTAGACTAGAATCAGATTTACGACGTTCTTCAATTTGAGGATCATCTTGTGCGGAATACACTTGACCTTCTTGAGCCATTGACTGAGAAGAAGCAGCGGCTTGATTATTAGTTTGCTGATTAGACTTCTTGGGTTTAGAAAGCGATTTTTTCTCTAATGCAGAAACTTCCTCAATTTGTTCTCCTCCTTCTGGATTACCCAGAGATTTTGGAAAACTTCTTCTGACTGTATTTGGCTTCCGCATATATTCGATGTCGCCGTAGGTTTTGGCTTCATCTGGGTCGAGGAAAAAGGCTTTTTGTTTTTGACGTGGCAGTTGTTCGCCGTTATTATTTTTAGAACCGAAAAGGTTTTTAATGAATCCGACCATGAGTAAATCTTGAATCCCTAAAAGTAGCAGTTGGTATGACTTAATCTTTTTTTAAGGTAACATAGTTTTGTTCACTAACGCAGGGATTTAATCTGGATCGATGACTGAATCTGCTCTCAATACTCAACCTTCTGTTTCGCCAACCCGCCAAGATATCCGTCTGGTGGTGCTAGATATCGATGGCACGATCGCGGGAGAATCTAATGAAGTCAGGCCCAAAGTCGTCAATGCGATCGCAGCGGTGAAAGCAAAAGGAATTAAAGTGGCGATCGCCACTGGAAGAATGTATCGATCGGCTTTATACTTCGCTCAAGCGATCAGTGCTGATTTGCCGATTATCTGCTACAACGGTGCTTGGATTCAAGATGCACACACTGAGGAAATGCTCTGGCATCGACCTGTCCCCATTGATTTAGCTTATGAACTGTTAGACTATTGCGAACAGCCTGAACGAAGAACAGATTTAGATGTTCATTTTTATTTTAATGATGAACTGTATGTACGAGAAATCAAAGAAGAAACTCGTCTTTATATCGAACGCAGTCGTATCGAGGCTAATGCTGTGGGAGATTTACGGAAGATTCTGGCTCAAGCGCCGCCAACCAAAATTTTAGCCATGAGTACCAATCCCGAAATAACCCAAACCCTGCTTTCTACCCTACAACAGCGCTATTGTGCGGAGCAACTCTACTTAACCCAGTCTAATCCTTATTTTGTGGAAGCCTGTCATCCAGAGGCAAGTAAAGGAAAAGCGGTACGCTATCTCGTGGAAGAGGTCTTGCAGTTGCAAGCGCAAAATGCGATCGCGATCGGGGATAATTTTAATGATGTGGAAATGCTTCAGTATGCTGGCTTAGGGGTGGCGATGGGCGATGCCCCTGCTGAGGTTAAAGCCTATGCAGACTGGGTTGCGCCCAATGTGGAAGCGGATGGGGTCGTGGCTGCTTTGGAAAAATTTGTCTTAACAATTAATAATGAATAATGAGTCATTGGTAACTGGTCACTGAATCTCTCCCATCAATCTGTCGCCAACTTTGATCAATTTGAGATGAGATTGCTCAAAACTATATTAAGATGGATGCGAAGACTAACGCCGAGAGGATGGTATGGCTGAACTTTCTAGAGAAGAAATGCGCGATCGCTTAGGCAATTTAGAACAAATTCGTGAGTTGTTATTTGGAGAACAATCCAGAGACTATAATGATCGCATTGAAAAACTTGAGTCAGATTTAACAAGGTTTAAACGGGAAATGAACGATCACCTCGCTCAACTCCATGAAGAATTATCCAGTGAGATTCAAGCAGCAATCAAGACTTTTGAAAAGCGGATTAAGTATGTGAGCTTAAATGCCCAAGATGAAACCAATCATCTGCGAGATACTCTTGATACTAACCATAAAAAAGCGATGACTCGCATTAGAGCGCTGGATCAAACCCTACAAGCAAGTAGTGATGCTCTCAAAAGCGAACTCTCGGAAACGAAGGAAGAACTACAATCAGAAATGCGGGAGTGGAAAAAACAATTAGACGAAGAAATCGACCAATACTTTACTCAGTTACGAGATAGCAAAGTCTCTCGCGATGATTTTGCTGAGATTTTGTTTAATATGTGTCTAAAAGTAAAAGGCTCTGACTTTTTACCAGAGGCGCAAGAAGAAGACAATGATGATGATGACGATCAACTGGCTGATCTGTTATTACCAGACCCTCGCTCAGAAGATTAAAGTGATTGGTGATTAGAGAAAAAAACTGCGATCGTGCAGAGAAGGGATATGTCTGAAAAAAATGAGCGGTTTCACAAAGAATCTTCCGCAGAAGATCAACAATCGGGACAAGCAGCAAAGGAAAAACCTCAATCTTCGGAATCCGCGTTAGTTGACTTGATGGCTGACTTGCTCGATTCCGATTCTTTATCTCAAGGAGATTCTCAACAACAAGGCGATTCCTACGATGAACAGCCTGATTATCGGACTGTCTCTCCTAGTGAACCGCCTTGGCGCAGAAGATTGAAGCGATCGCCATCTCGTCCTCAACGCCGAGCGTCTTTTTCCTCTTGGGAAATGGAAAAACTCCATCAAGACATCACAGAGTTAGAAAAAAAAGTGGAGGCTCTGGAAAAAAGCCTAGAGACTTTCCCTGATCTTTCAGGACAAGTCTTTCCTTTGCTTCAGGAATTCTTAGCACTGAAAACGGAAGCATCGCGCACAGCACTCTTAAACGCCTTGATTCCTCTGATTGACCAAGCGATCGCAGAGCGTTCCCAACAAGACCGCACCGCCCTAGCAAAGGCGATCGCCGCCAGTGTTGCTCCTGCGATCGAGCAACAGATGAAAGTGGCGCCCAATGAAGTCGGAAGCGCGATCGCCCCAGAAGTTGCCCTCGCAATTAAAGAACAGACTCGTCTCCAACCTGAAGCGATGTCGGAAGCATTGGGCCCTGAGATGGGACGAGCCATTAAAACTCAAATTGACTTAGAGCGAGATGCAATGGTGGATGCACTTTATCCTGTCATTGGAGACACCATTCGTAAGTATATGGTGCAAGTGGTCGAATCCATCAATGAAAAAGTGGAAAAGGCGCTGTCTCCCTCTGGAATTCGTCGGAAAATTCGCGCTCGTTTACAAGGGGTTTCCGAAGCTGAATTAATTCTCTGGGAATCAAGACCGTTTCAGGTGCAAGCTGTATTATTAATCCAGAAAGCCTCGGGTTTAGTTATTGGCGAAGCTAAACCCCGTTCAACTCCTTACCAATTAGAATCGGAAATGATGGCGGGAATGCTGAGTGCAATTCGCCAATTTATTAACGATTGTGTGGCTGAATTTGGAGAAACTCCTGAATTAAATGAAATCGACTATGGGGATTCTCGCATTATCTTGGAAGTGGCGGGGTATTGCTATCTCGCTGTCATCATTAAAGGTGTTCCTTCCCAAGCCTATCCAGCAAAAATGCAGAAAACCCTAGCAGCAATTGTACAACGCCAAGGGGAGGCGATTCAAGCCTACGAGGGCAATCCTGAAACCATTCCTGATGAAATCCAATCCCGACTGGATACTTTATTAATCCCAGAAACTGACAGCGAAGGGGATAGACCCAAGAAAAAGTTCCCAATTGCTCTGTTATTGCTGGTTTTAGGCTTAGGAAGTCTGGTTTTGATTCCTTTGGGGGTCTTTTGGCATCGGCAACGGATAGCCAGCCAAATTGAAGAGGCAGTCGCCATCGCCCTTGAGGAGACCCCAGAATTATCTGTGTACGCCCTCCGCTCTGATGTCACAGAGAATACCCTCACCTTAACTGGTCGTGTCCCCAGTGAGTCTCTACGCCAACAAGCAGCAGCGATCGCGCAAGCAGCAGCACCATCTGACTTAAATATTGATAACCAGATCACGGCGGTTAATGTTCCCCCACCCACAGAAATCACCGCAGCAGAAGTGCAACGCATCATCACCGCGTTTAATCAGCACGAAGGAATTAGAATTAATGGGACTTACGAAGAGGGAAGGGTAAATGTGACAGGAGTTATCTCTGATCAATCCGATGCAGAAGCCATTACAGCAGCTTTGCAAGAAATTCCAGGGGTTACCTCAGTCACGACAACTTGGCAATTAGAACCCATTAGCTTACGGGGAGAAATTTCCTTTGATCGTGATTCTGCTACGGTTAATTCGGATGAGTTCGATCGTCAGCTTAACCCGATCGCTGCCATCTTGAAACGCGACCCAACCCTCAATTTGAAAATTGTTGGTTACAGTGACTTGGTTGGGGAGCTACCCGTTAAACAAAAAATCGCCGAAGCGCGATCGCAAGCAGTGAAACAAATCTTAATGGAGCAGGGAATCTCCCCAGACCGACTCTTGACCTCAGCGTTAACTCCTGATTCTCCCTCACAAGCCAATCGTATTGTCCGCTTTGAGGCTTTTCAGTCCACATCTACTTTCCAGTGAGTCTCAGCAATTTCACTTGCTCCCTTGTGATAAAATCAAGGATTATGCCAATTGTCACTCGCAAAATTTGTTTAATTGGAGACTTCGCCGTGGGAAAAACGAGTCTTGTTCGGCGTTTTGTAGATCGTGAATTTAGCGACCAATATCTATCAACGGTGGGGGTAAAACTATCTCGTAAAAATATTACTCTCTCCTCGTTCTCAGTAACAGAAACCCCCCGTAAAATCCGTTTGATTATCTGGGATATTGAGGGAGAAACTAAATTTCGGGCAATCACCCCCAGTTATTTAGAAGGGGCAAAAGGTGCGATTTTCGTGGCTGATGTTAGTCGTCCTCAAACTATTAAAAATCTCTTTCATCACCAAGAGTTATTCTTATCCATTAATCCCAAAGCCCACATTGCGATCGCGCTTAACAAATGCGATCTTTTACCATCTAAACAAGTAGAAACCTTAGCAGAAACCACCCCAATCTTTGATCAAAATCGTTTATTAAATTTAAATCAAACCTCAGCCAAAACTGGGGAAAAAGTGGATCAGATTTTTGAAACTCTCGCCAGCAGAATCAGTAATTAGTGACCACTGAACAGTTACCAAATAACGAATAACAAATGATCTTGACTTATGAGAAAATAGCGGTTGATACCGAAAGCGCGATCGTAACTTATGACGGAATAGAAATTTTTTTGCTCCTTCAAGAATATCGGTTGCTGTTACTATTTCTCAAGCATCCTCGTCATGTACTTAGTTATCAATTTATTGTCGATCAAATTTGGGAAGACTTAGATAAAATTCCCACTTATAGCACCGTCAGAACTCATATTAAACGACTGAGACAATCCTTTAAAAGAGCTAATGTTACAGCAGAAATTATCGAAACCGTGCATGGTTTTGGCTATCGCTTAAAGTCTCCCTCACAAGCAAAATATACCCCATCTTTACCATTAATGCAAAAGTTTATAAAAGCGAAGGCGATCGAATATATCGTTATCGATCGTAACCTAAAAGTGCAATATATTTCTCCCCTGTGCCAAGACTACTGCGACTACCCCAAGAATTTAGAAATTAATCAAGGGGTGAGAGAAGCATTCCCAGAATTAATTGGACTGGAAACAGTCATTAAAAATATTATTGATGGGAAACTAGAAGCATTTGAACTTTGCACAGTTGCTAGAAGTGTTAATACCCGTCGTCCTAAATATATTAATTTCTATTTTATGGCTGATTATGAAACCCAAGAAAAATCAGAGAAAGACTCTTTATTATTCATTTTCTTAGAAGATAACTCTGAACAAATAATTTACCAACAACGATTAGTGCAAACAGCTAATGAAAGTTTTTTACTGTTAGAGCAAAAAAATTAGGGTCTGCTGAAGAAATCTAGAGTTTTTCTGCACCCAAAATTCAATGATCAATGATTCAGCGAATTTCCTCATAAAACCGTTTTAACCACTGTGCAGAAACGCCCATTCCCCACAAGCTACCAATCATTAAATAGATGAAATTTGCTTGCCAAAAGCCCCATTTAGCTACTCGGCGATCAGATGATTGAACAATCCGATTGACTTGTTTAATGCGACCATAACGACACAAACGCAAACATAAATCTGCTTCCTCCATAATCGGAAGTGTGGGATCAAACCCGCCAGAATCGAGAAAATCTTGACGACGACAAAACATCACTTGATCGCCAAATAAAAGGCGTAACCGATATCGGAAAAAAAGATAAGGACGAAATAAAAAGGGAGCATAATAAGTTTTGAGAAAATTATGAAAAGAAATGCCCCAGCGAATGCGATCGCGTCCACTCATTAGAGAAATAAAACCACCACAAGCAACCGTTGAATCAAAGAGAGTTTTACTAATAATATCGATTAAATCGTGAGGAACATAAGTGTCAGCATGAAGGAAGCATAAATAGTCTCCCGTTGATTTTTTCACGCCTTCATTGAGTTGTTTTGCTCGTCCAGGAGTCGCATTCAAGACAGAAATAATGGGAGAGGGAAAAGGATTTAGAGTAAAATTTTTGATAATACTAGGCGTGTCATCGTCACTGTTACCATCAACAATAATAATTTCTTGAGCAGGGGGAGACAAAAGACTTAAATACTTTAAGGTTATGGGAAGATAAGCTGCTTCGTTTAGGCTGGGAATAATAATAGAAACATTCGTCATGTCATTAATAATCTGAAATCGATAAGTGTTTGCTACATCCCACCAAGTCCTCACCCCCCAGCCCCTCTCCCAAATCTGAGAGAGAGGAGTGAGGATCATAACCGTAAGAATGGCTATCACTGATTCCATTAAACGATAAAATTTATCTGAGGGGTAGTCTCCCTTGATGACACAAATTTGTTAAGCGTTTTCCCACATGAATGTCTCAAAACCTCAACCCTCCTCTGCTTGGCAAGTCGATTTTTATCGGCTTCCTCAACCCACTGCTCACCCAAAAAATCAATGGGAATTAGTGATCTGTGATGAAGGCGATCGCAGCGTGAAAACGAAATCCTGTTGGCAAGCGCAAGCAACCGTTAACTGGTTAGTGGAGAGTCTAAAAGAGTTAGCGGAGGGCGAGTTTCCCGCAAAAATGCGCGTGTTTCGTCCCGAATCTTTACAATTATTGCAGTTAGCTGGGGAACAATTGGGGATTCCTGTAGAGGGAACCAGACGGACACATCTGCTCAAAGAGGTATTGCGCGATCGCGGGGGAGAAGCCAGAATTAATATAGAATCCCCTCCTCCCCAACCATTACCTGAAGAGATTTTGGGGGAACAATGGCAATTTGCCAGTCTGATTGCAGAAGAAATCGAGTATCGAATGCCAGAACGTCCCATTCCGATTTGTGAGATGCCAGATGAAATAACTCCTTTTCGGTTAAATCTGGGGTCAACGACGCAAGTGCCTGGAATGATTATTTACGGCGGGCGGCAATCATGGCAACTGGCGCAATGGCTTGCCCAAGCTCAGCCAGCCACAATCAATTATATCCCAACTGCGGTGGGAGAGTCGGGAGGATTGGTTTTAGAAGCCCGATTATGCGATCGCTGGGTTATTATTACCTTTGAAGATGCGGAAGTGGCAAAAGCAGCAGAAAAATATGAACAACGGAAACGAGCGTGCAATGGACTGCACTTTTTATTAATTCAACCAGATGATTCTGGAATGACTGACACTGGCTTTTGGTTACTGCAATAAGTTCTGAGCGCAGTCTTCAGGAAAAAGAAACATATTCCACCTGACGCAAAATCTGGTCATTAAATTGAAAACTTAGAGACTCTGGGGTTAATAAATCTACTCGCCGCTCCAATAATTTTTCGAGGAAAAACATTAAAGCTAAGCAATTACTAAAGGTTTTTCGCCCTGATTCAAAAATGACAAAAACATCCAGATCACTATCCTCATTTAAGTCTCCAGCAATAATAGAACTAAATAATCCTAATTTGCAGACCCCAAATTTTTTGAATTGTTCTTCATGATCAATCAACTTTTTGAGAATTTCAGGTTTGATTTCGGTTTCCATAGTGAATCAACTCTTCCTCGCTTAATAGGATAGAAGGCAAAGCAAACCCTACCCTGTTTGAGAAACTTGGCTCGATCGCGCTTCACCAGTGATTGTCTAGATGATAGCCCCCCAACCCCCCAATTCTGGGGGACTGCTTATCTAGCAGTCTTTTTTAGAGTTCATCTTAGATGCCGAGAGGCGATCGCAAGCCGTGTTTCAAGTTAACTAGGTAAAAGGATTGACAATACCCTCCTACACTATAGCTAGTCACTGGTTGAACTTACCACTCCAGAATGTCCGATCATGTCACCAATTTCTTCAGCCCGTCCGCCTAAATACTTCCCTAAGAAATTCTCAGCAATGGCATAGAAGTGCATTCGGTTCTCAGGACGAGCAAACCCATGTCCTTCATCAGTATAAAGGGCATATTCAACTGGTTTGCCTTTTTCTCGCATTTCTGCAACAATTTGTTCACTTTCTGCTTGTTTGACGCGAGGATCGTTTGCTCCTTGACCAATGAGTAAGGGTTTTTTGATTTGATCGGCTAAAAAGAGAGGAGAACGGGATTTTAAGAACTCTTCTTCGGTTTCAATGTCTCCAACCCGATGAGCAAACATAGACATCATTGGTTTCCAGTAAGGAGGAACACTGTTAATTAATGTTACCAAATTCGAGGGGCCGACAATATCCACGCCACAAGCGAACACATCAGGGGTAAAGGTCAGCCCAACTAAGGTCGCATATCCCCCATAAGAACCGCCCATAATCGCAATGCGATCGGGATCAGAAATGTCTTTTTCTTTGAGCCATTCTACGGCCTCAATGAGATCATTGTGCATCGCTGCACCCCATTCGCGATTCCCTGCATTGAGGAAGTCTTTTCCATAACCAGTTGACCCTCGGAAATTGACCTGTAACACCGCATAACCTCGGTTCGCCAGCCATTGCACCGCAGGGTTATATCCCCACGTATCTCGCGCCCAGGGGCCACCATGCACATATAAAATGGTGGGGAGTTGTTTGGCTTCGATTCCCACTGGTGTCGTGAGATAACCATGAATGGTTAACCCATCTCTGGCTTGATAAGAGATTGGCTTCATGTTGGCAAGAGGGAGGTCTTCTAATTCTGGCTGGTTGGTGAAGAGGAATTCTGCGTTTTGGCTTTCGCGATGATAGTGGTAGTAATAGACTGGACCGTCATCAGTGACATAAGCAATGATCCAGTTTTGATCGGCTAAATCCCGACTGGCGATCGCAAATTCGCCTAATCGCAGTTGACGGATAAATTCAAAGTCTTTCGCCACTGCTTCATCAATCACCTGCCATTCTTCTTGATCCTTGTAGAAGGAAACGGCTTCGATATGGCGTTTAGTCGGATGAATGAGAACATCACCCACATCATACTGTTCATCCGCAGCAATCACCGTTTCTTCGCGACTGTCAAGGTTGAGAGAAATTAACCGTTGGGCATTTGCATCATGAGAGCCAAGGATATAGAGCGTTTTCCCATCTTTAGAGAAACTTAGCGCACCTCCTTCATCATCAGCACTCCAATGGCGCAATAATTCCCAGTCTTGGTCAGGGGTTTCCCGATAGAGTAAATCCGATCCGCCATCGGGAGTCGCAGCCACAGCAGCGCGAATCACAAACTCATCGTCGGCTGTCCAGCTAACGATGTTTCCAGGATTATCTGTGTCAAATTCTACCGCACCATTATTTAAGTTGATGCGATAAACATCAAACTTTTGAGGATTGTTGAGATTTAAGCCCACCAAGACCTGATCGGGAGTTTCAGGGTCTAAATCTATGGGTTGCGCTTTCACCCCTTGAAATGGCGTTAAATCGCGGACAATATTCTTAGCGAGATCAACCGCATAAAGATGATAATTTTCATCGCCATCAGAATCTTGCAGATAAATCAACTGGTCGGGTTTGTATGTCCAGAAGAACGCGCGAATCCCTCGCTTTTTATCTTGGGTCACTTGTCGCTCATCCGTTTTGCTGATTGTCCGCACCCAAACTTGGAGGACATCTTTCTCATCGGGGGCGATATACGCCAGGTATTTGGCATCAGGAGAAAGACGGGGACGGGCTCGTTTCGGGTTGCCAAATAGCAGCGATCGGGGAATTAATGGTGGGAGTTGGGTTTGTTTGGAAGGAGTTGTTGTTGCTGTCATAAAACTTTACACTATCGCTCATTTTATTGTATCTGATATCCGATCGCGCTGCGGAGTCTAGAAACTCAACCTTAATAATGTAAGTTTCAAATTGCGCGATCGCGCACTATACTAAAAAATAGCCTCCCAAATCGCCGATTTCCCTTCCTAAATTGTTATGAATCTCACGATTCCCGATGAACTGGTTAAAGCAAGTGGTTTATCCGAAGCCAAACTGCTCCAAGAACTGGTGATTGTTCTCTTTCAACAGGACAAACTCAGCTTAGGAAAAGCCAGATTCGGTTTCAATAATCATCTAACCCGGGTCTGGGCATTGATTTAAGGGTTTGTTTATTCAAGCGCCGTAACCAAATACCACCGACAACACCAATGATTAAAGAAACCCATCCTGTGAGAGGCTGTAATAATAAAAACCCCCCGATCGCCAACATTGCCCCAAATAGTAATAAAATGGCTGCTAAGACCTTTAAAATATCTTTCTGTAAGTCTTGACCCGCTTCAACCCCAGTCCTTGCTTGCTGTCGTCTCCAACCCCAACCGCTAGGACGGACTCGACGATAAAATTCATCTAGGGTTTCATCAGACTCTGGAGGTGTTACAAGCATAACAGTGATCCAAATGATGGCTGTGAGTCCAGAAATAACCATCAAACGCACGCCGAAATCATTTAAAAGGGCATTAAACGCATCAGGATAAAGACTGGTGGCTAAACCAATGATAAACCCTGCAAGCATGGCTGCGAGTTCGGCTGCTGCATTAATTCGCCACCAAAACCACCGTAAGACTAAGACTAACCCAGGACCTGTGCCAATGGCAATCACTAAGCGGAAAACCGTTGCCACATCACTAGCGAAGAAAGCTGCGATCGCCCCTAACCCTGTTACAATTACAGAAGAAGTCCGCCCCACTAAAACTAATTCTGGCTGATCCGCATTGGGATTGATAAACCGTTGATATAAGTCATTTGTCAGATAAGAAGCCCCCCAGTTAATCGAAGTGGAAACGGTACTCATAAACGCAGCCACCAGCGAAGACACCACTAACCCCAAAAGTCCAGCAGGGAGAAACTCTAACATTAACTTAGGATAGCCTAGTTCTGGGTCTTCTAAATTAGGATAAACCACGATCGCCACTAAAGCAACCACAATCCAAGGCCAAGTGCGAATCAGATAGTGCAGAATATTAAAACACCATGCTGCTTTCGCTGCTTCATTTTCATCCTTCGCAGCAGCCAAACGCTGGACAAACTCCCCTCCCCCATCGCTGCGCCGAAATGACCACCATTGCACCAGTAAATAAGCAGAAAACGTGGTTAAACTAATTCCTGCGGTATCACTCCAAGTAAGGTTACTTGTCAGGGGAAAAAACGAGAGAATATCCCCGCCTGTTTCCGTTTCCAACCTAGAAATTAATTCTGGCATTCCTCCCACACTATTCACAGCTACCACAGCAACGGCGATCGCGCCAAATAATCCTAAGAAAAACTGGAAAAAGTCCGTTGCCACCACTCCCCACAACCCAGAAAACCCAGAATAAATGAGGACAAAGACACTGACTCCAATCACACTCAGGAGTTTTAAACTCGGCCCTGGCTGTATCCCCACACTTTGCCATAACTCTAACGCATCCACCACCTTTACCATCGCCAACATCGCGTAACCAATGGCGATACAATTAATGGGAACTGCAAATAAAAACGCCTTTGTGCCTCGTAAAATAGCAGCCATGCGCCCACCGTAGCGTAACTCAGTTAACTCTGCATCCGTGATAATTTCTGATCGTCGCCATAAGCGAGCAAAAATGTAAATTAAAATTAAGTGAGCAATGCCAAAATTCCACCATTCCCAGTTTCCCGCCAAGCCTCTTGTGCCGACAACCCCTGCAATATAGAGAGGGGTATCAATAGAAAACGTAGTCGCAGCCATACTGGTTCCTGCTAACCACCAAGGCAGCGATCGACCTGATACAAAGAAATCTACCAGACTATTTGCCCCCCGTCGAGAGAGAATCAAACCCAAGCCGAGAGAAAAGAGGAGATAGAAGAGGATAATCAGCCAGTCAATCAGTTGCATACAACAGTAATCAGTTACCAGTTACCCAACAATCATAATGTAGAAACGCTTCATCATAAACAAGGTAGAGACGTTCCATGAAACGTCTCCATACAATAAGAACCGTTAAGCAGGTGGGATCATGATTTATTTACAGTTGACAATTATGGCATTTATTTGGGGAGGGACGTTTATTGCAGGGCGCATTGTTGGGGAAAGTGTGGGGGCATTTACCGCAGCCTTAACCCGATTTACCATCGCCAGTGTTTGCTTGCTGGGGGTTGCGAAGCGTTGGGAAGGAAAATTTCCCCGATTGCAGGGAAGACAATGGGTTTCTGTATTGATGCTGGGTTTGTCGGGAGTATTTTTTTATAATGTGTTTTTCTTTTTAGGATTACAAACGGTTACCGCCAGTCGTGCTGCTTTAATTGTGGCTTTAAACCCGATCGCGATCGCCCTGGCTTCTACAATTGTCTTTCAGGATAAACTCTCTCCCCGAAAAATTTTTGGGATTATAATTTCTTTAATGGGCGCAGCGATCGTCATTAGTGATGGCAATCCCCTGCTTCTTCTCAGCCAAGGTTTACAACTAGGAGATTTATTTTTAATCGGTTGTCTCTTCAGTTGGGCGACTTATACCATTGTTGGAAAAAAAGTCATGGGAGAATTATCTCCCGTCATCACTGCAACTTATGCTTGTATTTCTGGGGCGATCTTACTCTTACCATTTGGCTTATGGGAAGGGTATCAAAATGACTGGATGCTTCCTCCAGCAAAAGCATTTTTTGCCTTAAGTTACTTAGGAATTTTAGGGTCAGCATTGGGGTTTTGTTGGTATTATATGGGCGTGCAACGCATTGGCGCTTCTCAAGCTGCGGTGTTTATTAATTTTGTCCCCATTGCTGCAACAATTTTAGGCGCTTTAATCTTATCAGAACCGATTACCTCAACTTTAATCACAGGAGGAGCAAGTGTTATTACAGGAGTCATTATTACCAATCGCGCTGGTTAAAACCCCGTCCTCACCCTTTGCTCTGGTTTAGGACGTAAAGCGCGATCGCGCTACTGCTTAAGATTCAAGCTAATACCATTTTGGAAAAGTCAACCCCCCTTACATCCCCTCTATTAGGGGGGAAAGAGGAGCGAAACCCAACACGAGTTATAACCAATCCCCCGAACTTGATATAACTTAGAAGCAAAGGAATTTCTGACCTAACGATGAAAACAACCTTACTCATTCAAACAAAAACAACACCCTTTAGAATTTCTCTACCAGCAACAACTCCTATAACTGGCAAGGAGTTTGATGATTTTTGCCAAATTAATAGACATCTCCGAATTGAACGCACAGCTAGTGGAGAAATTGTCATTATGCCACCTGTTTTTTCCGATACGGGAAACCGAAACTTTAATCTGACTGTACAACTGGGTATCTGGGCTGCACAAGATGGGACAGGTCTCGGTTTTGACTCCAGTACAGGATTTACCCTTCCTAATGGGGCAATGCGATCGCCTGATGCTTCTTGGTTGAGCCGAAAAAAGTGGGATGCCCTGACAGATGAAGAAAAGGCTTCTTTTGCTCCCGTTTGTCCAGATTTTGTGATTGAGTTACGTTCGGCTAGTGATAACTTAAAGGATTTAAAAGAGAAGATGCTGGAGTATCTAGAAAATGGTGTATCTTTGGCTTGGTTGATCGATCGCCAAAAGCGAACTGTTTATATTTACCGTCCCAATCAAGAAGTGAAAATTCTGGACAATCCTGAACAGGTTAGCGGGAGTCCAGAGTTATCAGGTTTTACCTTATCGATGGCAAACATTTGGTGATGGTTGATATTTTCCATTTTCCGATCGCATAACCTAACCCTAAGACGTAGCCCATCACATAGCTTTCCACTTCGTTGATAGTGGTCAATGTCTTACCATAGAAAAAGTAGAAACGATCGATTGTTCAGGTAATTGCGTCAACATCTTAACCATTGCGCGATCGCGCTAGATGTTCGTCAATCAATCTTTCTCACCTCCCCCGAAAACGTCGTCAATCACGAAGAAAATAAATTTTATTATGGGACTATTTGACCGCATCAGTCGCGTCGTTCGATCAAACGTTAACGACATGGTTAGCAAAGCTGAAGATCCCGAAAAAATGCTAGAACAAGCACTGGCAGATATGAACGAAGACTTGGTACAATTGCGCCAAGCCGTCGCTAAGGCGATCGCTGCCGAACGTCGCAGTCACAGCCAGTACGATGAACAACAACAAGAAGCAGAAAAATGGCAAGAACGGGCGCAACTGGCTCTAAACAAAGGTGATGAAGACCTCGCTCGACAAGCCCTACAACGGAAAAAATCCGCAGCTGATGCAGCAGCAGCACTCAAACCCCAAGTCGAGCAGCAAAAATCGCAAGTTGAGACCCTCAAAAAGTCTTTGACTGCCCTAGAAGGTAAGATTTCTGAGGCGAAGACCAAGAAAGAAATGCTCGGCGCTCGCATGAAAGCAGCGAAAGCCAACGAGCAACTGCAAGAGCAAGTAGGTGGCATGAATAGCAATAGCGCTGCTGGAGCGTTCGAGCGCATGGAAGAAAAAGTCATGGAAATGGAAGCCTCTGGACAAGCTGCTGCTGAGTTAACAAGCGAGAGTGGCGGGATAGAAGACCAGTTTGCTCAACTAGAATCGGGAAGCGATGTGGATGATGAGTTAGCTGCGATGAAAGCTCAACTCTCTGGGTCTTCTCAAGATCAACAAGCACTGCCCGAAAGTGAACAACCCACTAGCACTCAAGACAATCAAAACCAAAATCAAGACACTGCTAGCGATGAGATGGTAGATGCTGAGTTGGAAGAACTGCGGAAGCAACTGGATAGTTAAACTAATGATGTTTTCTATCGGGCGATTAACTTGGATTAGAACATTCCAAAATCTTGGAACTGTCCTCATATCAATGAGTGCTGTAGTAACCCTCCTTGCTGATGGGGGGCGAAAACTTTTGAATCAAAACGAGTAGTCAATTATAGTGCTACGTGCTTATATTAGGACATTTCCCGAACGGTGGGAGTGCGACCGTCTCGGTCGCTAGTCTTTTTAAGAACGTCCTAACCTGATTTTGTAGCGCTATAAAATGTCTTTGAGTTCCTTAAGAATGAATGTCTTACCATAGAGAGAGTAGAAAGGAGAGATTGATCGCCCTTGGTAATTGGGTTAGTATCTTGTCATCGGTCAAGTGATTAGGTCTATGTAGATCAATCTTTTTCCTGAAACGGTTAGACATGACTCACCGTCAACTGCTATCTCCCTGAAAAGTCGTAAACTACGAAGAGGATAAATTACATTATGGGATTATTTGATCGTATTAGTCGCGTTGTGCGGGCAAATGTTAACGACATGGTCAGCAAGGCTGAAGACCCAGAAAAAATGCTGGAACAAGCCTTGGTGGACATGAACGAAGACTTGGTACAATTACGCCAAGCCGTCGCTAAGGCGATCGCCGCTGAACGTCGCAGTCGCAGCCAGTATGATGAACAGCAATCAGAAGCCAATAAATGGCAACAACGGGCGCAACTGGCTCTAAACAAAGGCAATGAAGACCTCGCTCGACAAGCCCTACAACGGAAAAAAACCGCCGCCGATGCAGCAGCAGCCCTCAAGCCCCAAGTGGATCAACAAAAATCACAAGTTGATACCCTCAAAAGGTCTTTAATCGCCTTAGAAAGTAAAATTTCTGAAGCCAAAACTAAAAAAGAAATGCTCGGCGCTCGCCTCAAAGCAGCCAAAGCTAACCAGCAACTGCAAGATCAAGTGGGTGGTCTGAATAATAATAGTGCCATGAGCGCCTTTGAACGCATGGAAGAAAAAGTCATGGAAATGGAGGCCTCTGGACAAGCGGCTGCTCAATTAATCGGTGGGGGAGGCGGTCTTGAAGACCAATTCGCTCAGTTGGAATCGGGAACTGATGTGGATGATGAACTAGCTGCCATGAAAGCACAACTTTCAGGTTCTTCGTCCAATCAACAGGCGTTACCCCAAGGTCAACAACAAAGTCAAAGCACTGCGGGGAATGAAGTCATAGACGCTGAGTTAGAAGAACTGCGGAAACAACTGGGTAGTTAACTGATGGTTGTGATAATACGCCAAGATATGAGAACATTTTTGGGTTCGAGTAAGGTCACTGTCTCGATCGCTGACTTACTCCCAATGTCCTATTTCTCATGGTCACCATGAGTCATAGCAGATAACCTAGTATTAAGAGGGGAAACGGTAGCATTTGGGCAACTGATTACCCCTCCCTATCTTGTGAAGTGTGTTTAAGGATACAGAAAAAATTTTTATGAGTAACTTAGTAGCAACAACCGATTCTGAAATTACAGAAGCCATGTCCCAAATTAACCAGCCAGTGCTTCTCTATTTTTGGGCGGACTGGTGCGGCCCATGTCGTTTAGTTTCTCCTTCGGTGGAAGCTCTAGCCAATGAATATAGCGACCAGATCAAAGTTTTCAAACTAGAAGTTGATCCTAATCCTGAAGCTGTCAAAACCTACAAAGTTGAAGGGGTTCCCGCTTTAAGATTCGTGTCGGGAGGAGACGTGCAGTGGTCTTACGAAGGAGCAATCACCAAAGATAAGTTAAAAGAGAATGTCGATCGCTGTTTGAATAATTAATAATTAATAACGAATCATTCGTGATCAGTTCATCGTTGATTTAGCCGAGAACAAATAACAAATAATGAAATTTGCACAACGTCTCCAACCATTACGCAGAAATGTTTTTGCTGACATGGATGCAGCCAAAGCCAGAGCAAAAGCTGCGGGGAAAGAAATCATTGATCTTTCTTTAGGATCATCTGATTTACCTGCTGGAGATCATGTGTTAGATGCCATCAAAACCTCTCTTGATGACCCCAGCACCCACGGTTATTCCCTCTTTCAAAGTACCCAACCCTTTCGCCAAGCCGTCGCAGAATGGTTTGAAAATAAATATGGTGTTCCCCTTGACCCAGAAACCGAAGTGCTAACCCTCATTGGCTGTCAAGAGGGAACTGCCCATTTCCCCCTCGCTTTGCTTGATCCAGGAGATTTAGCTCTCTTACAAGACCCTAGCTATCCTTCCCATTCTGGCGGAATTCATCTGGCTGGGGGAAAGATTTACGGGTTACCTACCTTAGCAGAAAATCAGTTTTTGCCTGTTTTGGCCGATATTCCCCCAGAGGTGCGGGAAAAAGCAAAAATGATCGTGCTGAGTTATCCCCATAACCCCACAACTGCCCTCGCGCCGTTATCCTTTTTTGAGGAAGCCGTCAAATTTTGCCAAGACCATGACATCGCGCTGGTGCATGATTTTCCTTACGGGGATATGGTGTTTTCTGACTCTCCTGCTGCCCCTTCTGTGTTACAAGCCGATCGCGCCAAAGAAATTTCCATTGAGTTTTTCACCTTTTCCAAATCCTACAATATGGGAGGCTTTCGCATTGCCTTCGCCGTGGGAAATAAAGACCTAATTTTAGGCTTACGACAAGTGAAGTCCGTGATCGATTTTAATCAATATCGGGGCATCCTCAACGGGGCGATCGCTGCCTTAAAAGGGCCCCAAGAAAGCATTCAACACACGGTAGATACTTATGAATATCGTCGCGATGTCTTTGTCGAAGCCCTTCAACGCAAAGGATGGGACATTCCCAAACCCAAGGCAACCATGTATCTTTGGGCAAAACTGCCCCCCGCTTGGGAAGAAAACTCAATGGACTTTGGGATCAAATTAGTGGAAACCACAGGGGTCGCAGTCGCCCCAGGCGCTGGGTTTGGGAAAGCTGGAGAAGGCTATGTCCGCATGGCTTTAGTGCGCGATGCCGATAAACTAGAAGAAGCAGCCGAGAAGATTGCTCAGTTTCTGAACTCTAACAAGTAACAAAAGTTTTTACAATAGAAGGAACAGCGATCGCAGAACTTGTAACAGAATATCAATAAAGACTAATGCCTAGCTCTCCTCAATATCTTAGCGGTAATCAAATTCGTCAGACCTTCTTAGACTTTTACGCCAAACGCGGACATGAGGTGTTACCCAGCGCCTCCCTCGTCCCAGAAGACCCCACCGTCTTACTCACCATTGCGGGGATGCTTCCGTTTAAACCCATCTTTCTCGGACAAAAATCAGCCCCCTACAACCGCGCCACAACTTCCCAAAAATGTATTCGCACCAACGATATTGAGAATGTGGGACGCACCAAACGCCATCATACCTTCTTTGAAATGTTAGGGAATTTTAGCTTTGGGGATTACTTCAAAGAAGAAGCCATAAAATGGGCGTGGGAACTCTCCACAGAAGAGTTTGGTCTTGACCCAGCACGACTGGTTCCGAGTGTTTACAAGGACGATGAAGAAGCCTTTGCCTTATGGCGCGATAAAATTGGCATTGCCCCTCATCGTATTCAACGCATGGGCGAAGAAGATAACTTTTGGGCAGCTGGTCCTACAGGACCCTGTGGCCCCTGTTCTGAAATTTATTATGATTTCCATCCTGAATTAGGGGACGAAAACATTGATTTAGAAGACGATGAGCGCTTCATTGAATTTTACAATCTCGTCTTCATGCAGTTTAATCGGGATAGTGAAGGGAATTTAACCCCGTTACAAAATCAAAACATTGATACAGGGTTAGGCTTGGAACGAATGGCGCAAATTCTGCAAAAAGTCCCCAATAACTACGAAACCGATTTAATTTTCCCGATTATTGAAACGGCTGCTGGAATTGCTCAGTTAGACTACGCCAAGGCAGACAAAAAGCAACAAGTCTCTCTCAAAGTAATTGGCGATCACGTTCGTGCTGTGGTTCACATGATCGCAGATGGTGTCGCTGCTTCTAACCTTGGACGGGGATACGTTCTCCGCCGTCTCATTCGCCGTGTAGTGCGTCATGGACGCTTATTGGGGATTAGCCGAGAATTTACCTCAGAAGTAGCCCAAAGAGCCATTTCTCTCATGGAGAATCATTATTCTAACCTGCGAGAGGGAGAGACATTAATTAAACAAGAACTACAACGAGAAGAATCTCGCTTTTTGGAAACTCTCGAAAGGGGAGAAAAACTCTTAGAGAAGTTTATTGCCAAAGCAACGGGACAAATCTCTGGGGAGGATGCCTTTAAACTCTATGATACCTATGGTTTTCCCTTGGAATTAACCCAAGAAATTGCAGAGGAAAAAGGGTTAACGGTTGACCTCGAAGGCTTTGAAACTGAGATGGAAAAACAGCGCGAACAGTCTCAAGCAGCCCATGAAACCATTGATTTAACCATTCAAGGGAGTATTGATAAACTAGCACAAACGGTTCATCCGACAGAGTTTGTGGGCTACAATCATCCTAATTCTACAGCGCGAGTGGAAGCAGTGTTAATTGAAGGGAAAACTGTACAGGAAGCAGAAGCAGGAGATCAAGTACAGTTGCTGCTCGATCGCACTCCTTTTTATGCTGAATCTGGAGGGCAAATCGGCGATCGCGGTTATCTTTCGGGAGACAATCTCCTCGTCCGCGTTGAAGATGTGCAAAAAGAATCGGGTCTGTTTATCCACAAAGGACGCATTGAACGGGGAATCCTTCGCACAGGGGATATGATCACCGCCACCATTGATCGTGCTTGTCGTCGTCGCGCCCAAGCCCATCATACAGCAACCCATCTGTTACAAGCAGCCCTGAAACAAATCATTGCTCCCTCTGTCTCCCAAGCAGGATCATTAGTTGCCTTCGATCGCCTACGGTTTGATTTTAACTGTCCTCGTCAGATTACTCGCGAAGAAATACAACAAGTTGAAGATACCATCAACCATTGGATCGCGGAAGCTCATGATACCCAATCTGATGAAATGTCCTTTGATGAGGCGAAAACCAAAGGCGCGATCGCAATGTTTGGAGAAAAATATGGTGATGTTGTTCGGGTGATTGATGTGCCTGGAGTTTCGATGGAACTGTGTGGCGGAACGCACGTTAAGAACACAGCCGAAATTGGACTGTTTAAGATTATCTCCGAGACAGGAATCTCTTCGGGAGTCCGTCGCATCGAAGCCGTCGCAGGCCCTGCGGTGTTAGAATATCTTAACCTCCGTGAAAAAATTGTGCGCGGTCTCAGCAATCAGTTTAAAGTCCAACCAGAAGAAGTTCCCCAGCGCATTGAAAACTTACAAACTGAACTGAAAAACACCCAAAAACAACTAGAAGCCGTTAAACAGGAATTAGCTTTAGCCAAGTCGGATCAACTCTTAAACCACGCAGAAACAGTCGGAAAATTCAAAATTTTAGTGACCCAAGCCGAAGACATGGACGCGAAAGCCTTGCAAACCGCAGCAGAACGATTACAGCAAAAACTCGGAGAAGCAGCGGTTGTGTTAGGGTCAGTTCCAGAAGAAGGAAAGGTCAGTTTAGTGGCTGCATTTAGCCCAAAAGTGAACGAAAAAGGCTTACAAGCGGGTAAGTTTATCGGCGCGATCGCCCAACTCTGCGGTGGTGGTGGTGGCGGTCGTCCCAACCTCGCCCAAGCTGGTGGAAAAGATACTTCTAAGTTACCACAAGCCTTGACGACAGCGCAAGAGCAATTACGGGAACAGTTACAATCTAATTAAAAATTGTTGTTTTCCCACAGAAATGTCGGTTGGGTGTCAAGTGCTTTGTTTAGAAACAACTCAAAATTTTGCTTGAAATTGTTCTAGAATTGTTGTCAAATGATTATCCAATCGTTGCTTGACTTCCTGAATAATTCCTTGGGGGATTTCTTGATAGAACGCTTCTGCCATTCCACCCGTCATACAAGCAATAGTATCGCTATCTCCTCCAATAGAAATCGCGTTACGAATTGCATCTTCAAAATCAGTCGATTCTATAAAACAAATGATCGCCTGCGGAACTGACCCCTGACAGGAAACATCAAAAAAATAAGTTTTTTGTAACCCCTCAACGGTTAGATTAAGATTATACTTAAACTGTTGTTGAATATAAGGTTTAATGATAGCTTTATGATAGCCCGATCGCGCCAAAAAAATGGCAGTTGCAATGGCTTGCGCTCCCTTAATTCCTTCAGGATGATTGTGAGTAACAGCAGCACTTTTTAGAGCTTCCTGTTGAACAGTTTCTAAATCAGAAAACGCATAAGCAACAGGACTTACCCGCATCGCTGAACCATTCCCATAACTATAATAAGGTTCAGTGTCATCAGAAGCAGCCCAACGGCGAAACAATCCCCCATAACCTGCGTTTGGATAGCGCTGATAGTATTCTTTTAATTTATCAGTATAGCTGCTCCCATTAAGAATTGCATCCGCGATCGCGATCGTTAAAACTGTATCATCACTGAAGCAACTTTGCGGTTGAAATAAGGGAAAAGATTTGGTTTTAATATTCCGTAAGGGTGACTCATAAACTGAGCCAATTATATCTCCTGCGATCGCACCTAGCATAATTTGTTATTTGTTCGTCACTGAAACAGAATAAACTAAAATTAAAAACCCTAAGCCAATTATAACCCAATTTAACCAGTTTCCCCAACGAACATACAATGTTTTAGTATTTCGTTTATAAATCGTATCCAAATGCGTTTGATATTCATTTAAATTAGATATCCAACGAGTGTTTCCCCTCGGATCAACAATCGCAGAATAACCTGTATTGGTCGCTCGAACCATTGCGCGATCAGTTTCGATCGCCCGCATGATATCCTGAGCATGGTGTTGGGCGGGCATAGTTTCGCTATAATGAGCATCATTGGACGCAACAAGGATAAACTCTCCCCCTGCTGCTGCTTGACGACGGAAATGATCACCATAAGCAGATTCGTAACAGATAGCAACAATGGCTTGTCCAAAAGCGGTGATGAAAGTTTGATTAGCGTCTCCTTTGGCTAAATGAGAATCTAAGGGAGACAGACGATTAATAAAGTTTCCTAACCATGCTTCCAAAGGAATGTATTCTCCTAGGGGAACTAATTTTGCTTTATCAAACCGACTGAGGGTTTCCCCTTCTCCGTTAATGCTGTATAAACTGTTGGTATCCCGTCCATCTTTTTTTCCAAACGCACCCACCCAAGCAGGAACTCCTTGCTCTAAAATAGCCTGATAGAAACTGCTACGTTGACTCACTTGTTGTCTCCATTGGAAGGGAAGTGCTGTTTCTGGGGTTAAGATGGCTTGCGCTCCCCCTTGCGCCAGATTAATGTATCCTGTGGTATAACCCGCGATCGCCTTGCGCCATCCTTTGGGATATAATTTAATCTCATTGGGGACATTTCCCTGAATAATCCCCACGCGGATCGCATTTTCTTCCGAAGTTTTGATAGGTTGGATATAGAGCAGCCCGCCTAGAAAGTGTAAACTGATTAGTAGCGCGATCGCAGCCTTAATCAAGCCGTTTTTCCCCTGTTTCCGATATAGTAAGATTGATTCAGCCAGTAACCCATTAAAAGCCACAATAATTGCAGTCACGGTTGTGCTTCCTGAAAGAGAAAGCAGTTGTAAAATGGGTAAATTATGCGGACTTTGGCTAAATGCGACTGTCATCAAATTGAGAGGAGTGTAACTGCGTAGGGTTTCTAAACCACACCACAACGCAACCCCCACCAGCACTCGCTTCCAAGGATGATCCAGAAACTGGGTGAGAAATAACATCCCCACCGACCAAAGAATAATCCAAACACTCCCCCAAGCAATGAGAAACAGCCAGCAGAAAATCGCAATCAGAAGACTGGCTAACCAAGGAACACCCATCCACGTCATTGGATGAACCCCTGTAATCCAAAAAATCATTATGCCATAATACCCGATCGCGAAACTCAGGGCTGGTAAAATTTGAACCATGAGGAAAGGCTTTTGGTCAACTACCCACAGCCATAAAGGAATCAAAGCAATCCAAGCGAAAAACCACGCTTGCACAGGATCACAAGTGATTCCCATCAAAATTCCCGCCAATAAGCAAATTTTCCAAGGTGGGAGAGAGGTTAGTGTGCTTAGGGTTTGAGAGATTTTCAATGACATTATCGTACTCGATTTTAAGAAAAATTAGGTATCATGGACTAAAGGAGCTTTGAATCTGATTAGATTTTGACTTGACTCCTTCCTTCCCAACGGGGAAATTAATCTTTATATTTTAGTTTAGAAGGTTCGCCCTTCATTAATTTATTATCTTTTCTATCTCCTTGAAAACTGATTCTTTATTATTGCTAAATGTCTCCTCCTCTCCCTCTTTTATTGCTTGATATTTTTGATTTGATTAGTTTCACGCTTAGAAGGTGATAAAAATTATATTTATCAATTCTTTTATCCCTTAATTTCTAGATACAGTTCAGCTTTTCTGAATCTTAAGATTAACTGAGATTCACAGGAAAGCTGGTGCTTTATGCGCTTTTTATGGCAAGCTAGCTCCTGACAGAAGTCAGGTTTGAGCGATTACTTATTATTTTTATTTATTCTTAATTAGTATTATTATGAATTGCAATCTGAACCGTCTTTCTATTTTTGTGGACGGAAATAATATGTTTTATGCACAACAGAAAAATGGTTGGTTTTTTGATCCTAGAAGAGTCTTAGATCACTTTAAAAATGAACCGACAGTGAGTTTTGTGAATGCGTTTTGGTACACAGGATTAAAAGATTCTCAAGATCAAAGAGGGTTTCGCGATGCGTTGATTAGTTTAGGTTATACGGTTCGCACAAAAATATTAAAGGAATATTATGATGATGTTTCAGGGCGCTATTCCCAAAAAGCCAACTTGGATATTGAAATTGTCATTGATATGTTTAATACCGTTGAACAGTATAATCGGGTTATCCTGTTTAGTGGGGATGGAGATTTTGAACGGGCGATCGAGCTTTTGCGCTCTAAAAATACTCACATTACAGTTGTCTCCACAGAAGGGATGATAGCACGAGAACTGCGAAACGCAACTGACAGGTATATCGATTTGAATGAGATTCGAGAAAGTATTGAAAAAATCGATTAAAATTGAAAACCAGACAGTGTATTTAATTGCTTAGAAAAAAATCTTATGAGTCAAGAACACGATCGGATTATAATATTTGATACGACCTTGCGCGATGGCGAACAGTCTCCAGGAGCAACCCTCAACGCTGATGAAAAATTGACCATTGCTCGCGCTTTGTCTCGCTTGGGTGTGGATGTGATTGAAGCAGGGTTTCCTTACTCCAGTGTTGGAGATTTTGAAGCGGTGAAGTCCATCGCGGAAAATGTGGGAACAAAAGATGGCCCCACTATTTGCGCCTTAGCCCGAGCCATAGAATGTGATATTAAAGCAGCAGGAGAAGCGATCAAACCCGCAGCAAAAGGACGCATTCATACCTTTATCGCCACCTCAGACATCCATTTAGAGTATAAACTGCGGAAGACCCGAGAAGAAGTCTTAGAGATTATTCCCAAAATGGTGGGATACGCGAAAACCTTTACTGATGATGTAGAATTTTCCGCAGAAGACGCTGGACGATCTGATCCTAGCTTTTTGTATCAAGTGATTGAAACCGCGATCGCAGCAGGAGCGACAACCGTTAATATCCCTGATACCGTAGGATACACCACCCCTGAAGAATTTGGGGCGCTGATTCGAGGATTGAAAGAAAATGTCTCCAATATTGAAAAAGTGGTGATTTCTGTTCATGGACATAATGATCTGGGGTTAGCTGTGGCAAACTTCCTCTCGGCTGTACAAAATGGTGCAAGACAGTTAGAATGTACCATTAATGGCATTGGCGAACGTGCTGGCAATGCAGCCCTAGAAGAGTTGGTGATGGCGCTTCATGTCCGTCGTCAATTCTACAATCCTTTCTTGGGACGCGACCCCGAATCAGAAGAACCCCTGACAAATATCAACACCAAAGAGATTTATAAAACCTCCCGTCTGGTTTCTAACCTCACAGGAATGCCCATTCAACCGAACAAAGCGATCGTGGGAGGGAATGCCTTTTCCCATGAATCAGGAATTCACCAAGATGGTGTTCTCAAACATAAGCAAACCTACGAAATCATGGATGCAGAATCCATCGGTTGGACAAGCAATCAGATTGTACTGGGAAAACATTCAGGACGCAACGCCTTTAGCACTCGTCTGCGAGAATTAGGATATGAGTTGTCTGAAACCGAGTTAAATAAAGCCTTTTTGCGCTTCAAAGACTTAGCAGATAAGAAAAAAGTTGTCACCGATTGGGATTTAGAAGCGATCGCCAATGACGAAAGCCAACAAGCGCCGAACATCTTTGGGCTAGAATTAGTTCAGGTTTCTTGTGGCGATCATGCTCATCCCACAGCTACTGTGACCATACGCACACCAAGCGGGAAAGAATTAACCGACGCGGCGATCGGGACTGGTCCTGTGGATGCTGTTTATATGGCGATTAATCGTGTCGTGAAAGTTCCCAATGAATTAATCGAATATTCTGTAAAATCTGTTACAGAAGGAATTGACGCGATCGGGGAGGTGACCATTCGCTTACGTCATGAGGGCAATGTTTACTCGGGTCATGCAGCCAATACTGACATTATTGTCGCATCTGCACAGGCTTATGTTAACGCCTTGAATCGCCTCTCTGCTGCGCTACAGGAAGGAAACAAACTCAATCCTCAAACAGCAACCGCAGTGCAGTAAATTTCTTGGCAGCGCGATCGTCTATCATTGTTAGGGATTGTCAATTTACTGAATCTGATGATGATTAATATTCGAGGGATTGACCATTACTATGAATGGGTTTGTCAGCCTAATGATGGCACAGAAAAACCTGTGTTAGTGTTTATACATGGCTGGGGCGGGTCTGGACGCTATTGGAAAAGTACCGCCACAGCGCTGAGCGATCGCTTTGATTGTTTATTATACGATCTCAGAGGGTTTGGGCGCTCTCGTTTGTCCAATGAGCATCAAGTGTCTTATGAAATGGAAGCATACGCTGAAGACTTAGCCCTGCTTTTAGAAAAACTAAATCTGAAAGAAGTTTATCTGAATGCTCATTCAATGGGCGCTTCTTTAGCGACCTTATTTTTAATTCGCTACCCTGAAAAAGTGAAGCAAGCCATTTTAACTTGTAGTGGAATTTTTGAATATAATCCGATTACGTTTAAACTGTTTCATCTAGCAGGAAGCTATGTGGTAAAGTTGCGGTTTAATTGGTTTTCTACTGTCCCAGAAATAGATCGCTTATTTATGGCAAGATTTCTCCATCGTTCCATTCCAGCAGAAGAAAGAAAAGCCTTTTTGGAGGATTATTTACTCGCAGATGAAGCAGCAGCAGCAGGAACCATTTATACGGCAGTTAGTGAACAAGCAGCAATAGTGATGCCAGAAGCATTTGCACAGGTTTCTGTACCGACTTTATTAGTGGCTGGGGAAAAAGATATTATTATTCCCACAAGGTTAGCACGGAAAGCAGCTAGTTTGAACTCGAATTATATTGAGTATTTTGAGTTACCACAAACTGCTCATTTTCCAATGTTGGAAGATGCACCGAGTTATTTAGAGAAAGTCAGAGACTTTTTAAGGTTAGAAGTTCGGTCTAATTAATTATTTAATGTCTAAACATGGTTTAAAAACTGCTCAAAATCAGGCACATCCACCCAGCACTGCTGTTCGTGGGATTGGTGGGTTAAATCCATCAACAATTGAGAATAAACCCCTTCTCGCAAGGAAGGAATCATGGGTTTGTGATGTTTAATCGCTTTCACCCAATAATCTACAAGACGCAACACAGGGGCGATCCGTCCTTCCTGATACACTTTGGGAAAGCTAAGATGTTGGGGAACGAAAACCTCGGAAAGTTCTTCTCCAGCGGGTGCTGCTAAAAAGCGGAAGCCATGAATATAATCTTTTAGGTTACCACTGCCTAAAACAATTGTCCCGCGATCGCCGTATACTTCGATCCAATGTCCCCTTCCCTGATATGCAACGGAACTAATCGTTAACTGACAGGGTGTTCCATCTGCCAAGTCTAGCATCAGTAAACAGGTATCATCAGAATCAACGGGTTTTAATTTCCCCTCTTCACTCGGATCAGGACGTTCAGTAATCGCCGTTGATAGTTTAGCACACAAGCGATTTACGCTCCCAAACAGCCAATTGATATAATCAAAGGCATGAGAGCCAACCGCACCCAACGCACCCCCTCCTTTGTCTTTTTGCCCGTACCAACTCCAACTTCCCTCGGGGGTTGCTCGTCTTCCCAACACCCAATCAATTTTCACCAGACGCTTTTTCCCCACATAATCATTTTGTAAGTATTCTGCGAGGAGTTGCCATTCGGGAACGCAGCGAAATTCAAAGTCACTGGCTGCGACAACTCCTTTTTCTTTAGCGAGATGATAAAGTGCGCGGGTTTCTGCTGCGTTTAAGTTTAAGGGTTTTTCGAGGAGAAGATGTTTCCCTGCATTGATCGCTGCTTTTGCCATGTCATAGTGTAAAAAAGGCGGAGTGGAAATGCTCACCGCATCCACATCAGGAAGGGAAAGCAAGGTTTCAAACTCGCTGGTTGCATGAGGAATCTCATTTTCTTGGGCGATCGCGCGGGCTTTTTCTAAACTGCGATTATACACCGCCACAGGCTGGGTTTCCTCATGAATTTGAAATACAGGGATATGGACTTTTTTGCCAAACCCTGTTCCTACGATCGCCACACCGAGGGGTTGATTACTCATCGTTTCTCCTCAACGATACTTCTTAACTTAATTTTATCTCGATCACGATCAAGCCGACACATTTAAAGGGTCATTAATAATCATTTCTGTCTGCCAATTCAGTTAAACAGCGATCATAGCCATCTTTAATGTTCACATGAATCAAACAACCATGATGGCGTTTTCTTTGTGGGATAATTACTGTAGCTGGTGTTTCAAAGAATAACAAAAAAATGACAAATGACAAGCACAAACCTGTTACCCTTGGGGTGAATATTGACCACGTAGCAACCGTCCGACAAGCACGACGCACGATCGAACCTGATCCAGTCGCAGCAGCCGTTTTAGCGGAATTAGGCGGTGCTGATGGGATTACAGTTCATTTACGAGAAGACCGCAGACACATCCAAGACCGCGATGTCCGTTTGTTGAGAGAAACCGTCCAAACCCATTTAAACTTAGAAATGGCTCCCACTGCGGAAATGGTCGCGATCGCCCTTGACATCAAGCCCGATTATATCACCATTGTCCCAGAAAAGCGCGAGGAAGTCACCACTGAAGGCGGATTAAATGTAGCAGGTGATGTTGCCAAAATGACCCAAATAGTGGAACAATTACAAAGGGCGGGGATTCCTGTGAGTTGGTTTATTGACCCTGATTTGACCCAAATTACAGCAGCAGCAGATACAGGGGCCAAATTTATCGAACTGCACACGGGACGCTATGCAGAAGCGAAAACACAAGGCGATCGCGAAACAGAATTAACTCATTTGAAAGAAAGCTGCGATCGCGCCCTCTCCCTTGGTTTAAGAGTCAATGCAGGACATGGCTTGACTTATCGCAATGTCTCTCCAGTTGCTTCTATTTTCGGCATGGAAGAGCTTAACATTGGTCATAGTATCATTAGCCGTTCCGTCTTGGTAGGATTGGAACGGGCTGTCCGTGAAATGAAGTCGCTGATTAAGAATTAAAAAACAATGCAAACCTACTATTACCTTTTAGCCAGCCAAAAATTCCTCTTAGAAGAAGAACCGTTCCAAGAAGTCTTAGAAGAACGGTATCGTTATTATAAAGAACATAACAAAGAAATTGACTTTTGGTTGGTCAAACAACCTGCTTTTTTAGAAGCACCTAGCATGAAGGAAGTTAAAGAAAAATGTCCTCAGCCTTCCGTTGCAGTTATTTCTACCGATGTTAATTTTATTAATTGGTTGAAATTGCGTTTAGAATTCGTTTTAACGGGAAGTTTTGAAGCGCCTTCTGATGAAATTCCTGAACCGTTAGCTTCTTTAGAAACCGAAGCAACTGCTTAATTCTTTTCGGGTGGGCAAAGCCCACCATAATTGAAAACCAACTTAAAGCATAGCTTTTGAGACTATTTCCCCTTTTCCGTTCAACAAACTCAGTCTCTGTCATTAAGTCAGAGAAACGAAATTATTACTTATTAATTATTAATTGCTCAAAGGTGGGCAATGCCCACCCGACAAAATGCGAATTATTAATGATTGAAAATGGGCAAAATTATTAACACTTATCTAAGGACAGTTTCTTCCTTTCGAGAAGAAGTTGGAAACTGCAAACGAGTGTGATTATCGCTGATGTTCTCAACTTTTAATTTCTCCGTTTCACTGAATTTTTCAAAGAATACTTGCACTTTTGGCGGGAAATTCGGGAAAGAAAACTCAGCATCTCCCTGAGCAATTTTTGCCCAGAAATATCGTAACTCAGGAACAAATTGTTTCGCTTCTTCTTCAGGAATACTTAAAGGTGGTTTGGTGAGTAATCTCATCATAAATGGGTAGGCTCGATCGCCCATCCATTCTTTAGAAAAATGCAGGAGGTCATCCCAGCCAGGAATAGTTTTCACCCAATGAGATTGAATATCAAACTCGACTTGACCCTTGGTTTCTTCTCTCACATCAACGACGCGATAAGGATGAGGATAACTCACCATAGAACCTGTTGTGATTTCATATAAATTCCCTTCTTTTGCGATGTCTTGGACATGGAGATGACCTGTTAAAATTAAACGCACATTGTAAGCATTTAAAAGTTTTTTCAAACGAGGGGCATTATCTAGCATATAGCGACTGGAAATCGCATGATCAGCCTGTCCAGGGAAATGTTCAATCACATTATGATGAACCATAACAATGATAAATTGGTCTTGAATGGTCGGTAATAAATTTTCTAACCATTGAAATTGTTCTTCATCAAGACAGCCTAATTGTTTCCCCGTTTTATCAAAAATATTAGAATTAAGCCCAACTAATTGCACACCCGATCGCAGTTCAGTGGTATAATAAAGCTGGTCTGTGTTTTGATAACCACAATGGGAATAATAGTCTGGAAATTTCTGATAGGGAATTGCAGGATGTTTCCCTGGGTTGTCTCCCGTAATTGTCGGGATGTCGTGGTTTCCTGGAATTACATAAACAGGAAAAGGAAGAGTTTTCAAATAGTCTGATAACCATTGATGGTTTTGCGGTTCTCCATCTTGGGTTAGGTCTCCAGGGAGTAAGAGAAAATCAAGATCAAGGCTTTTGAAATGTTCAACAACTTTTTGGAAACTCGGAATACTCACTTCCACAAGATGAAAGCGTTTAGGATGATGAAAGATGGTTTCTTCGACAGCAATATGGAGGTCGCTGGCGATGCCGAAGCGAAAGTTAAAGCTCATGGCATTAATTGGTTTTGAAGCACTGTATCCTAGTCTATCTTAAATCTTAATTTTTTATTATGTTGGTGCAAAGACTGCTTAGAAGTCCTCTGTGAAATGGCATGACTTCAGGACTTGACTAGAAGAGCGCGATGTGGCTCCGCCACTTGCCTTCGGCAATCGCGCTTTGATAGCTTTATAGCTTGTGAGGAGATTTAATTTGACCAAACTAATTATACAAATTCCTTGCTACAACGAAGAAGGAACTCTCGGCGCAACCTTAGCAGACCTCCCCCGTGAATTGCCTGGAGTTGATGAGATAGAATGGCTAATTATTGACGATGGCAGCCGCGATCATACTGTTGAAGTTGCTAAAGCCTGTGGAGTTGACCACATTATCCGTCATGCAAAAAATCAAGGCTTAGCAAAGGCTTTTATGACAGGATTAAGAGCAAGTTTAGCTGCTGAAGCTGATATTATTGTTAACACAGATGCAGATAATCAATATTGTGCTGATGACATTCCCTACCTGATTGAACCGATTTTATTAGAACAAGCAGAAATTGTGGTTGGTGCGCGACCTATTCTTAAAATTCCCCACTTTTCTCCAATTAAAAAAGCCTTACAACGCCTAGGAAGTTATGTGGTTCGTTTAGCCAGCAATACAAATATTCCCGATGCACCAAGTGGGTTTCGTGCTTTTAGTCGAGAAGCAGCACTGCAAATTAATGTGTTTGATAACTACACTTACACTTTAGAAACGATTATCCAAGCAGGTCAAAAAGGAATGGCAATTACATCGGTTCCCGTGCGGGTAAATGGCGATTTAAGACCCTCTCGATTAGTTAAAAGTACCCCCATTTATATCTTGCGGTCAATGACAACAATTCTTAGAATTTTTATGTTGTATAAGCCGCTTCGTTTCTTTATGATTGTCGGTTCAATTCCCTTTAGTCTTGGTTTTTTATTAGGGGTGCGTTGGCTGACTTTCTTCTTTCTGGGAACTGAAAGAACTCGCATTCCCAGTTTAATTCTCACAGCAATTTTAATTTTAATTGGATTTCAATTGTGGGTGTTTGGTTTAATTGCGGACTTATTAGCAGCCAACCGCAGATTAATGGAAGACATTCAAATTAATTTAAGAAAACAAAATTATAAATCTAAATAAAAAGTTTTTTTGCATTTCGGTGTTGGCGATACCGTTAATAGCAGTGTTACCGAAATCAATGGTAAACTAGAATTGAAAAGAGGAGGCAGCGATCGCGCTTTTCTGCAATTAATCCAAGACATTCATCCTAACAATATTGTTGTCTATATTGACAGTAGTGGAGGAAAAGTTAAAAACCGAAAACCTGTCCTTGTTGAAACCACTTCCACAGGCGAAAAACAAGTCGTTGACCTGCCCACTGATCCAGATGACCCGTTAACCCTAAATATGACCTTTCCTAACGGACACACTACAAATTCTAATATCTTGATTCATCATTGGGCTTTTAAAAAATTAAACACACCTAAGAAGCGCATTGGTTCTAATTGCGCTTCGGGTGTGACAAATTAATGATTGGAGTGCCACGCTAGGTGACTTCTTGGGCGCGCGATGCTCTTGGCGGTGCTATCCTAGTCTTACAACTAGCTCCTCAAGCGTGAATTCCCATCCTCCCGATGGTACTA
>CAYXDG010000022.1:0-45363 GCA_964463655.1 uncultured Dactylococcopsis sp. | reverse complement strand
ACCGTTGGTTTCCGTCTTCTAAAACTTGTTCCAATTGTGGAGTTAAAAAAGAAAACCTGTCTCTATCAGAAAGAACTTTTCACTGTGAGAGTTGTGGTTTTAGCTGTGATAGAGATTTGAATGCAAGTATTAACTTGTTTTTTGCTTGCCCTTCGCTCGTGTAAGTCTGTGGACTAGATAGAGCCGTCTCTTCTAGGAAGAACCCTCGTGGTAGGAAGCAGGAAGTTAACAGAAAGATTGTCCTTTTGGGTCAGTTTTGTATAAGTTTATCAGAACGGATATTTCTGTCTAATGGATATGAATCCGCGATCGCCCGTTTATAAAAAAATGCCTCCCTATGTCTTTACTTTGCTTGCTCAAAAGTACCGAACCTTATCTTGATGATTATTTTACCTTTGACCTTGAGAGCGCGATCGTAGATGCAGGTTTTGCATTACCAGACATCGTTCCCAATAGCCCTCGCCACCGCACGGTTTTGGCTTGTCTGGAAAACAAATAAGGAAAAATAATCTTGAAATTGTGATGATTCGGTAACATTAAATACAAACAAGACCCCAACTAACTCTTTAGGATGAGGCGAGAAACTATGGTTAAAAATCAAATTTAAGGAGTTAACGATGCCCGAAACAGGTGCTGAAGTCCTGCGGATGATTCAGGATGAAGATATTAAAATCATCGACCTCAAATTTATTGACCTACCAGGCATTTGGCAACACCTTTCTATTTATCGTAGCGAACTCAGCGAAGATTCCTTCACCGATGGCGTTCCTTTCGACGGTTCGAGTATTCGCGGTTGGAAGTCCATTAACGAGTCAGACATGGCGATGGTTCCCGATCCCAAGAGTGCTTGGATCGACCCCTTCATGAAAGAAAAAACCCTGAGCATGATCTGCTCCATTAAAGAACCTCGCACAGGAGAATTCTACGATCGCGATCCCCGTACCATTGCCCAAAAAGCCATTGATTATCTGATTTCCACTGGCCTTGGCGATACGGCCTTCTTTGGTCCAGAAGCAGAATTCTTTGTTTTTGATGATGTCCGCTTCAACCAAACCTACAATGAAGGATACTACTACGTTGATAGCATTGAAGGACGTTGGAACTCTGGCAGAGAAGAAGCAGGCGGAAACTTAGGCTATAAACCCCGTTACAAAGAAGGCTACTTCCCCGTTTCTCCCACAGATACCTTACAGGATATGCGGACGGAAATGCTGCTGACAATGGCAGATTGTGGCGTTCCCATTGAAAAGCATCACCATGAAGTAGCCTCTGGCGGACAAAACGAATTAGGCTTTCGCTTTGGAACACTGGTTCAAGCTGCGGATCACTTAATGACCTACAAATATGTCATCAAAAACGTGGCGAAGAAATATGGTCGTTCCGCAACCTTTATGCCCAAGCCAATTTTCAACGATAATGGTTCTGGAATGCACGTCCACCAATCCATTTGGAAAGATGGACAACCGACCTTCTGGTCAGAAGGAACTTATGCTAACTTAAGCGAAATTGCCCGCCACTATATCGGTGGGATTCTCCGACACGCCCCCGCATTACTCGCCTTTACCAACCCCTCCACCAACTCCTACAAACGCCTTGTCCCTGGGTTTGAAGCGCCTGTTAACTTAGTGTATTCTCAAGGAAATCGTTCCGCTTCCGTTCGCATTCCTCTCACTGGCACAAATCCCAAAGCCAAGCGCTTGGAGTTCCGTTGTCCTGATGCCACCTGCAACCCTTATCTTGCTTTTGCTGCGATGCTGTGTGCAGGTCTTGACGGGATTAAAAACAAAATTGAGCCAGGCGACCCCTTAGATGTGGATATCTACGATCTCAGCCCTGAAGAGTTAAGCAAGATTCCTTCTACCCCTGGTTCGTTGGAAGCCGCTTTAGAATGTCTTGAAAATGATCATGCTTTCTTAGTTGAAAGTGGCGTTTTCACTGAAGACTTCATCAACAACTGGATTGAGTATAAGTTAGACACTGAGGTTAACCCCCTTCGTCTGCGTCCTCATCCTTACGAGTTTGCTCTGTATTACGACGCTTAATCTTCTCTTTCTTTGCTGCTTAGCCTCCCAATCCCCCAACCCCCCTTACAAAAGGGGGCTACTGAATTTATCCCTGCGATCTTTCGTTTTAAGATTTTACACCGAGAATGAAACAGCCCTGCCCACTGCGGGGTGGTATCCCGAAGAACAACGAACCAATAACCAATAACAAAATCAGATTAAAGTAAAATCAACCCCTTCATATATATCTGCGATCGTTATTTCAAAGTCAACTGATTTTAGAGAAACGACTGCTTCTGAGTTTTGATAGTCTGTCAGTAGCCATTGCTGATCGTTTTGCTTGGTATATTGCATAATATGATAGCGAGTTTGGTCGATTAAAAGATATTCTTGTAAGTCTGGAATGGAACGATAGGCTGAGAATTTTTCTCCTTGATCATAGTTTTGAGTGGATTGAGATAAAACCTCTGTAATTAAAATGGGATTGGTGACAGTGGTTGTTCCTTGATCTGCATAAATAGGGTTTCCAGAAATGACCATAACATCAGGATAAGTGTAGATACGATGACGAGGAATCCAAAGTTTGACATCGCCAATATAAATCCGATAGTTACGTTGTCTTAAGCCAAATTTGAGATGATTGTATAAATTACCTGCAATTTCATTATGATTTGTTGTTCCTCCTGTCATCGGAATAATTGCTCCGTCTCGATATTCATGTCTTGGTTCGGTGTTCTCTTCTAGTTCTAGGTATTCTTCAGGTGTGTAAGAGTAGGGCTTAATTTCTGTAATCATTTCTTTTTGTTTTTTTAAGCATGATATTATCATCTTAACAAGCTATACTAGAGCCAATTTCAAGCCCGTTTCAATAGAAAAGGAGTTATTGTTAAGATGTTTGAAGCAGCGCAGTCGCGCATCAGTGATTGGAATCCGCAACTGGTGCGAGAAATTAAAGGGCGTTGGAAAGGTCGCAATCTTTCTCTAGCCGTTATCACGTCTTTATTGGGTCAAATACTGATTTATGTGGGTTTTCGAGCGATACTTCCTTCAGTAACTTATCGCAGGAGTCGTTATTGTATTGGGACACTGCCAGCAGACCAAATACATCCATCCCAATTACACAATCCCCCAAATAATTATTGCACAGACCCTTTAGTGATTAATTGGCCACTATGGTGGCTAGATTTATTTACTTGGTTAAGTGTCCTTGGTTTAATTGTTCTATTAGTTACTGGAGTTTATCTCCTCATTAGTGACCTTTCTAAAGAAGAACAAAAAGGAACTTTGGGTTTTGTTCGCCTTAGCCCTCGCTCTGAAATTAATCTTTTAGTGGGTAAAATACTAGGCGTTCCCATTTTAGTTTACTTAGTCGTTTTACTAGCATTACCCCTTCATTTTGTTTCAGGGGTTGCAGCAGGAATTCCGATCAGTTTAATTGCTGGTTTTTATTTAGTTGTTACCGCCAGTTGTGCGTTCTTTTTTAGTGCTGCACTTTTGTATGGTTTAGTAACAGCAGCATTAGGGAATTTTCAAGCATGGTTAGGAACAGGAGTTACTTTCTTATTCCTCTTTATGATGAGCTATGCTGGGCAACATAATGTCTTAGTTACCCATACGCCTTTAGATTGGGTCGCCCTATTTTATCCGGGGAGAATTTTGCCCTATTTAATTGGACAAACGCCTCACTCTTTAGACAAAATTGACTATTTTCATCTGAAAGAAGTGGTTGATTTAAATTGGTTTACGTTCCCTGTGTGGAATAGTGCTTCTGCTGCGATCGCGCTTTTAGTTATTAACTATGCTTGGTGGACATTCTGGACGTGGCAAGGATTAATCAGACGCTTTCGCAACCCTCATGCTACCCTGATGAATAAGCAAAAAAGCTACTGGTTTACAGGCAGTATTACAGTTTCCTTACTAGGATTTATGTATCCTGAAATGAACGGGGACGACAGCTATGATGCTTACCAGTTTATTAGTAACTTCCTCTTCTTGTATAGCCTTGAATTAATGGTTTTTCTGTTATTAATTGTTGCGTTATCTCCTCATCGCCAAACTTTACAAGATTGGGCAAGATATCGCTATCAAAAGAGTGACAAAAAGACTCGTAATTTGCTGTTGGATTTGTTGCAGGGAGAACAAAGTCCAGCCACGGGAGCGATCGCGCTGAACCTCCTCTCTAACATTTTAATTATCACCCCAGCCTTGTTCTTTTTCCCCCTAGGAAATCCGAGTCGTTTCTTGATTTTAATCGCTATTTTAGTGAGTAGCAGTGCTTTCTTGATTTATGCCTCTATTACCCAACTTTTCCTCTTCATGAAAACATCAAAACGCAGTATCTTCGCGATCGTTGCTGTGTCTAGTACAATGTTTTTACCCCCCATTCTTGAGATCATTTTGGGTCAGCCGGGTGTTGGTAGCCTTGCGTTTTTTCCAATCGCAGTTTGGGCAGTACCTAACCCAGTCTTGATGATTTTCCCCACCCTATTGGTGCAGTGGGTTGTCATTGCTGGCTGTAATGTTCAATTGGCTCGTCAACTGAAAAAAGCAGGAGAATCTAGTACCAAAGCTCTCTTTGCCAAGGAAGAAAAAATCTTAATCAGTCATTAGTTATTGGTGATTGGTTATTCTTTCTTTGGGCTTTGAGTCTCCCTAAGACTATGGTCTCCCTGTCCTGAACAGCATAGTCTCTTCTAGTCACTGGTCAATTCCTTGGCGGTGATCATCTCCCCTTGTGTCCCAAACGACCAAAGGGCTGCTGCTGCTTCGGCACGGGTGACGGGTTTTTCAGGTTGTAAGAGTTGGGTGTAACCGTAGAGACGACGAATGTTAGACTGTTCTCCTTTAGCAAAATCAGCTACGATCGCGCCCAAGGCTTTGGAATCAATTTTCCCAGCATCCTGAAACCCCCAAGTTTCCTTAACCGTTGTCACATCTACTGAGGGGAGATTGCTGCGAGTGTCAAGGGGAAGTTTCCACAACAGGAGGGTTTCTCTGGTGAGGACTGCATCAGGGCGAAATTGGGCGCTCGTCGCTTCTCCTGTGAGTCGCGAGGGAATTATTCCCGCTTCAGCTAAGCCTTGGATCATGGGAAAATCGGGATCGGAGGGAGGAATATCTGGGAAAGCGGGAGTTTCGGCTTGGGATACAGGGCGAATTTGTTGGCTAGGGCGATCGCGATAAAAGCGATTATTTGCCTTAAACAGCCAACGAGCAAAGGTAAGACGAGTCATTGTTTCATTGGGGGCGAGAGTTTGAGTTTCTGGCTCGATCGGGCTTAAAATGGCTAATTGTGCCACCTCCTGCACATAATTTTCTAAAGGGTCTGGAGTCTCTTCTAAATCTGTAAAGGTTGTGGTGGGAGAAGAAGCGGATTCGGAAAGAGGTTGATACTGCAACACAATCTGACGCTTGTCTTCCCCATCAGAGGCTTCAGCGACAGTAACGCTTAATTGTAACTGATTGGACTCTGCGGTTAAAGTGCTTCTCCCCAGATTAGTTGCTGAAAAAGGGGCGACTACTTGCCAATTATTATCACTGAGTTCTTGTTCATAAAATTGAGTAATTACGTTAGCCCGATCGTCAGAATTGAATCTAATTTTTCCTGATTTGTTTTCGGGGTCAATTTGTTCGCTAATCACTTGAGCATTGCTGTAAATTGGAATCTGGTTGGGAAGATTCTCAGACAGTTGAGGAGAGGGAGAATTTTCGGGAGTGTTTGTGGTCTGTTCTGGTTCTTCTGAGGGAGAATCGTTAGTGGGCGTTTCTTCAGAAGCAGAACGTTCCTTTTGTTGGGCTTCTAGTTGAGGATCAGGGGCTAAACGCTGCTCGATCGCCTCACTACAACCTGTTAACAGTATTAAACTAATTAGCAAGGTCACTGTAGATTTCTGGTAAAACATCAATTTTGTTCTTAGTTGTTTGAACTATGCACTAATTATTAATTGTTAACTTCTGATGCAGGTTTTCTCTATAATTAATGGCTACTGTATAATCTGGTTTAATTTTAATTGCTTCATCTAAAGATTTGATCGCCTTTTCCAGTTCATCCAAAGCAACCCAAGTTAAGGCTTTGTTAAACCATGCTTCATAGAAGGCTGCTTGAAGCTCAATGGCTTGTTCATAATCAGCAAGGGCTGCTTCATAGCGTCCAAGTTTTCGTCGAGCGTTCCCTCGTCCATTCCAAGCATAGGGGTATGAGGGGTCAAGTTGGATCGCCTGATCATAGGCTGCCATTGCTTCAGCATATCGTTCTAATTCAAATAAAGCATTCCCCCGATTATTCCAAGCAAAGAGATAATCAGGATTATAAAGTTTGGCCGTATCGAAGGCGGTTAATGCTTGTTCAAAGCGATCGAGTTCCATCAACACTTCCCCCATGTTATTCCAGGCTTGATAGAAATCTTTGTCTAGTTTGATCGCTTGTTCAAAGATGCTAATTGCTTCTTCGTTTCTTCCTAAATCATCAAGGGCTAACCCTTTACAGTTAATGGCTTCTACGAACTGAGGATCAAGATCGATCGCACGGTTACAAGAGTCAAGTTGTTGCTCAAATCGACTCAACTTTGATAGAGCAAACCCACGATTAAGGAAAGCCTTTTCTGACTTTTCATAGAGTGCTAAACTTTGATCGTAGAATGCGATCGCCTCTTGATATTTTCCCTCACGCACTAGCACATTCCCTTGATTAAACAGATAAGTCGCCCTAGCAAGGGGAATCAACAACAAGCCGGCCCCCACCAAAGCGATCGCCCCCCCACCAGGCAGCCAACGTCGCCATGAGTTGCGGAACTTTTTCTTTTGGATGCGTTTTTTCAGGCTAGTCCATCCAGGCTTATTTAAGTCTTCTAACTCCTGAATCACTTCTTCAGCGCACTGATAACGCTCCGCAAAATGTTGGTGGGTCATCGTCTCCAGAATTTCCGTTAATCCCTCAGAAATATCCACAAATTCCCGCCACTTCACCCGACCTGTTTCTGGGTCTTCCTCTAACTGAGTGGGAGATTTTCCCGTCAGCGCCTGAATGGCAATTAATCCCACCGCATAAATATCACTATTAAAACGAGGATGACCGCGCAACTGTTCGGGGGGCATATAGCCTTCTGTTCCCGCGACAATACTGGGTTTTGGCTTACCATCAGCAGTCAAAACAATCGTGTTAATTTCCTTGACCGATCCAAAGTCAATTAGATACAGTGTGCCATCTTTTGCCCGACGGAGGTTAGACGGTTTAATATCGCGATGGATGACATTATTATTGTGAATAAATGCCAAGATTGGGAGAAGTTCCTTTAGGAACTCTACCACCTTTTCTTCACTCAAACGCTGACCGACCCGAATTTCTTTACTCAAATCTTGTCCATCAATGAACTCCTGCACCAAGCAAAATTCTTCCCCATAGTAAGCAAAGAGACAAGGAATTTGCGGATTATCCCCTAATTTTGCCATCACCTTTGCTTCGATGACAAATAATCGCTTGGCTTCACGCAAGACTAACTCATCACTCGTTTCAGGTTGCAGATGTTTTACCACACATCTTGGGTGACTAGGTTCTTGCAAATCTTGTGCAAGATAAGTTTGACCAAAACCGCCTCTTCCCAGTTCCTTGATGATTTGGTAACGCCCACCAATAATTTCGTCCACTTTTTCGACCATCACAGCTAAACAACATCTTAAAAATGCTTTCAAAATCAGTTACAATGCTTGCACAATATAACTGTCATTATCCATGATCGGATAAGCTGAGATCAATTTTCAGGATAAATTTTTTCCCCGTTATTGTGATGAAAAACAAATAATTGCGCTAGATTAACACCGATTGTTAAGCGCTCCTCGCGTTTTCCTTGCCAAATTCCAGATACCAGAAAATCTAGACTGTCATCTGTTCCTAAAATCTCACCGCGTAAGAGAGTTTCTCGACCAAGGGGTTCAACCAGTTTCACTTCTATGTCTAAAGTGTCTGAGGTCTCCCCAGAAACTGGAGAAAGAGAAATTGCTTCAGGACGAATGCCCAGACAAACGCTGGTTTTTTCTTCCCGTTGCTTCGATAGGTTTTTTGCTAGTTGAGGGGTGACAGAAAGACTCTGTTGACCAAGGTATAGTGTGTGTTCTGCATATTTAGCATCAACAAAATTCATAGGAGGACTTCCCAAAAAACCAGCAACCATCTGATTGGCGGGAGCGTGATAAATTTCTTCTGGTGTCCCAATTTGCTGAATCCGTCCTTGAGATAAAATCACTAATTTGTCAGCGAGGGTCATGGCTTCGCCTTGGTCATGGGTCACATAGATTGTCGTGATTCCAATTTCTTGATGGAGGCGTTTCAATTCCGCGCGGGTTTCCTCTCGCAGTTGTGCGTCTAAGTTGGATAGGGGTTCATCTAATAAAAACGCTTTCGGTTGGCGAATAATGGCTCGTCCAAGGGCAACTCGCTGCTGTTGACCCCCTGAGAGTTGTTTAGGTTTTCGATTGAGGAGATGGGAAATTCCTAGAGTCTGGCTAATTTTCTGCACTTCCTGATCAATAGCTTTGCGATCGGTTTTTCGCATTTTTAGCCCAAACCCCAGATTTTCGGCAACTGTGAAATGAGGATAGAGGGCATAATTTTGAAAGACCATTGCTATGTCTCTTTCTCGCGCTGGAATCTGATTCATCAGTTGATTATCGATGTAGATGCTTCCTTCGCTGATGGCTTCTAATCCTGCGATCGCCCGCAGGAGGGTTGATTTTCCACAGCCAGATGGCCCGACTAACACGCAAAACTCTCCATCTTCCACCAAGAAGGAAATCTCTTCGATCGCGCTGGTTTTCCCATAACGCCGTGATACTTGTCGCAGTTCAACTTTTGCCATGACTCTGATTTTTTGGGATTCCGCTAAATTTATTACAACAGAGGGAGGAGATTTGGGTTATCTTTGTTAAATGATGTAAAGTAAAACCTAGAAAAGAGATTTTTTCTGGTAAGTCCACTTTAGCGCGTGAGGAACTTCGTGAAAGTACAGTATCAACAACACTTAACCCAAACCGAACCTTTCATTGCACAATTTTTTCGCAACAGTGCTGGTCATTGGCTTTCTCAACGCCGTTACTACACTTTAACCGATGGCAACATCAAAGAAGTTACGAGCGAGATTTGGGTAGAATTTTTAGCATCGGGATGTGAAGAATTAGCTACTTTAGAACAATTACATAATTTTCCGCCCAGAACCCTCTTTTGTGGGGCGAAAGTCAGTTGGCGCAGTGAAGACAAGAAGACGGGGAAAAAACACTCAGAAGATTCCACATTATTTGGCGCATTAGGAAATACCTTATATCGCGATCGCGGTTTTGCCATTGCCACCCCAGTGACCGCTAATTTTTATTTTAGCAATCCCAATACTTTATGTTTGCGAACTGAATATAACGGATCGGCTTTTGAGGAAGAACTAAAACTGATCGGCGATCGCTATCGTACCCGTCAAACTATTATCTCACGTGCTGGAGAAGAAATTATGATTGGTCAATATTTAGAAAAACGAATGAGCTAATCAGAAAATAATTCAGAGAAGAGATGGGAAAATTAAATCATTTCCATCTCATTTTTTTTGAAAAGTTGTGCGAGCATCTTGCTCGCTATCCCCATTAAGGAACCAGAAAACCCACACCTTCTCATTTTAACTCATTTTTAACATCCGTTGAATTGGTTTTAAGGCTGCTTGGCGAATGTCTTCAGAAAGCATGACTTCTGGTTGACGATATTTCATGGCGAGATACAATTTTTCTAAGGTATTTAGTCGCATATAGGGGCATTCGTTACACGCACAATTATTCATTGCGGGTGCGGGAATAAATGTCTTTTCAGGGGTTGCTTTTTGCATCTGGTGAATAATCCCTGGTTCGGTTGCGACAATAAATTCCTGTTGAGAACTTTGCTGGCAATAGTTTAATAAACGAGTGGTTGAACCGATATAATTAGCATGGCGTAGAACAGGTTCTTCGCATTCAGGATGGGCAATAATTTCTGCTTCTGGATGGGTGGTTTTTAGCTGCACGATCGCCTTTTCTGAGAAGGTTTCATGGACAATACAGCTTCCTTCCCATAAGACTAAATTTCGTCCTGTTTGCTGCATGACATACCGTCCCAAATTGCGATCGGGTGCGAAAATAATTGGCTGATCTTCAGGGATTTGGTTAATAATTTTAACCGCATTGGAACTGGTACAAATAATGTCGCTCATCGCCTTAATTTCGGCTGTACAATTAATATATGAAACGACTAAATGGTTGGGATATTTTGCCTTAAACCGAGAAAATTCCTCTGGGGGACAACCTTCTGCTAAAGAACAACCTGCATCCAAATCTGGGATTAATACCAGTTTATCAGGATTCAGAATTTTAGCGGTTTCTGCCATGAAATGAACCCCAGCAAAAACAATCACATCTGCATCAGTATTCGCAGCTTTTTGGGATAACCCCAATGAGTCACCAATGTAGTCCGCGACATCTTGAATGTCTCCTTCCTGATAGTAATGGGCTAAAATAACGGCGTTGAGGTCTTTCTTGACCGTTTCAATGGCTGCAAATAAGTCTTGGGGAAGTCCGTTTGTCGTTGAGTTTGATTGAGTGAGTGCAGTTGTAAACACAGTTAAGTTTTCGTTGTTGGAATTATAGTTAATCTTACCATATATTATAGTTAAACTCACCAAAACTGTCAGGGACAGTCTGGAGTGAATCATTTTGAATGATGATTGAACCTTGAGTTGAAATGGGTGCTTAAGAGAACAAAATCACAAAGTTTTAATTATTGGGGCGTTTTGGCGACGAAAATGGCGCGTCTGGGTGCGGGATATCCTTCGATCGTTTGATTAGGGTCATTAGGATCAAGAAAGTTTTCTAAGGAATAGGAGTTGATCCAGTGGGTACGGCGTTGTTCTTGAGTGGTGGTTAGGGTAACATCAACTAATCTAATCTCCTCAAAGCCAGACTTGCTTAACCAAGACTCAAGGGTAGCACAATTGGGAATAGACCAAACGTTTCGCATTTGGGCATAGCGGTTTTCAGGGATAAGAATGTCGCCGTAGTTTTCGGGGATAACAAGGGTTTCTAAAACGAATTCTCCCCCCGATTTTAGCGTCTCTCGCAGCGTTTGCAGATGGTCAAGGGGCGATCGCCGATGGTATAAAATTCCCATGGAGAAAACGGTATCAAAGGCGTTTAGTTTCTTTGGAATATGTTGCACGCCTAATGGTAGAACATAAGCGGAGGTTGTGGGATAATAACGGCGGATGGCTTCAAATTGCATCACATACAACACAGACGGATCAATCCCAACTACGAGCTTTGCCCCCATTCCCAGCATTCTTAAAGCATAATACCCATTCCCACAGCCAACATCTAGCACCATGCGGTTTTGTAGTGGGGTAATGTGGTTTTGCAGACGTTGCCATTTCCAATCAGAGCGCCATTCTGTATCAATATACACTCCAAAGAGCGCGATCGGACCTTTGCGCCAAGGATTAAGTTTTTTTAACCCTGTTTCTATTGCTTGACGGGTGGTTTCATCGGTATCTTCTGCACAACCAATTTTAACTTGTTCCTTGAGATCAATTATACTGGGCTGTATGTTAGGGAGACTCTTAAGCGCTGCTTGCCATTCTAAAAGATGTCCATGTCGATCGGGTTGTAAAGCTGTTTCCACATCTTGGGGAAGGGTGTTTAACCAGCGCGCAGCGCTAGAGTTAGCCAATCGATCGTAAAGGGGTTGATAATGAGTCATTGGTCATTAGGAAAACTGATCTCTTCAGGGCGCACAAAGAACAAGTTATTCATTTATAATAATGGTTCAATGCGTTGAAAATCGCGATCGACTTCATACCATAAAGAACGATTATGAGGATCGGTACTGAGGGCTTTTTTCAGAAACGTTCTTGCGAGATCAAAACGTCCTTCATTGACTAATTTTCGACCTCGTCGCTGATAAGTAATGGCTTGCCATTGACGCACTTCTGAATCATTTGGGAAACGCTTTGATAGGCTTTCGACGAGAGTTGTTGCGCGGGCAAACTTTTGTTGTTTCAGTAACTCTTGTAATTTTTGATAGCTATCTGCTTTAACTTTGCGATCGAGTTCTGAAAGTGTTGGAGACTGAGAAGTTTTTGGCTTCCGTTTTACCTGTGTTTTAGGAGAAGAAGCAGAGGTTTTTGGAGAAGATTGAACCGAAGTTTCTAACTGAGAAACCTTTTCTAAAAGATATTTATAGGCTTCTGTCACTTGAATAAATTTCGTATGCGCTTCCTCTCTATTGTTAGGATTTACATCAGGATGATAACGTCTTGCTAAACGCCGATAAGAAGCCTTAATCTCCTCAACATTTGCGTTAGGAGGTAATTCTAATAACCGATAACATTTCGCCAATTCCATTGGTTTCTTTTGGGGAAAACTGGACTCTTAACTTTTCACTATACCTAGAAACCCTAACCAGTGACCAGTCTGAGGGAAGAAATCCACCCTGTTTGAATTTCAAGATGGATTAGAATCGTTTGTCTGACAACTCTTGAGAAACATTGGGACGAGGGGCAGAAAAATTAAAAGTTCCCAAGCCATCGAGATTCGTCAAGGAAGAAATATTTTCCTGATGAGCTAAAAATTCTGAAACCTGTTGATATGTTTCCTGATTTTTTTCTTCTGGGGACAGTGGATGATAAGTAAACTGGGTTTCAGAACTGGGTTGGCTTGGGGGAGAAACTGGCTGTAATTCTTCTTGTGCAAAGAGTTGGGGGGGTTTCCAGTTGAACACCGACGCTAAAACTTTGGGCAGAGAAAAAGGCAAGGCTAACACAGAACTTCTGCGCTGAGAAAAACGAGTCAGAGAAGCGCGGCGATCGTACGCCTGGGCAAAATTGGTATGATTCAGGAATGGTAACTCAGGAAGGGACATCCATGAAGCTGGAGGTCGTGGGAGAGAAGCCAAAATTTCGGGTAAGTAAGCCAAAAAATTCTCTTCTTGAATCTGTTCCTCACTCTCCGTAATATCTGAAAAATGAATGCGTGTGGGATCAAGATTGCTTCTCGCTGCGATCAGTTGATCTCCGGCATTAACCGCGATCCAACGTGATCCTTTGCGAATGCGCCATTCAAAGTGTAAATGGGGGCCTGTGGATAAACCTGTATTCCCCACGCGACCAATCACAGTTCCTTGTTCTACCCATTGTCCTGGTTTCACATGAATTTGTGAGAGGTGAGCATAGCGAGATTCATTTTCCCCGTCATGTCGTAAGCCCACAATCAGACCGTAACCTGAATGATAGTCCGCTAGAATCACTCGTCCTGATTTGGCTGCCACCACAGGTGTTCCTTCAGGGGCGACAAAATCTGTTCCCGTGTGGAAGCGACGATTTCCATAGATGGGATGTATGCGCCAGCCATAATTAGAACTGATGGGCGTTGCCCTACTGAGAGGAAAAATCATTCCCGAATCGCCATTACCTGGGAGTTTTAATTCTGGTAAGTCAGTGGGCGGGGTATAAGTGCTGATTGCTTCTCTAGGTTGAGGGGGTTTGGGTTGTTGGAAGTTTTGGGGAAGAGCGGGAAGTCTTTCTACTTCCACTAGGGGAGGCTGAGAGGGAGCTTTTTGTTGAGGAACATCACAACTCCCCCTGACAAGTTGACCATTTTCAATTACCGTGGTGCAGTTAGAATCCCGTTCGCTGACTTCAACGCGAGGCGCTGGAAGGTTGTTTTCCCCTGGTTGAGGATATCCGTTGATATCAATAAAATCTTGGTTGGCGTTGACGGTTTCTTCCTCGGCTGGGGGGCTTTGAGGCTGCCATTCATAAATTGGGTGGGGGTTTGATTGTGGCTGTCTCGGCTCAAATTTAACCGTTGGTTCTGGTTTTGATGGCGGAGAAACTTCAGGTTGAGAAGAAGAAGGATTAACTAGCGGTTGAATCGGTTTTAATTTTTGGTTGGCTTGTGCTTCCTCATGAGGAGCGTTGCGAGGGGTTTCATGAGGAGCGTTGCGAGGGGTTTCATGGGGCGGTTTTTGCGCTTCCACTGTTTCGGGTGTTTTGGGTTCCTGTTCAACTTTTGGGAGAGAATTGGTTTCTGGGGTGGCTTCCAATTCTCTTAACCGCATGGGAGGAATTGATTCATAGTCGGGCGTTGCGGTGGGCTGGGTTGGGGATACAGAAGGCTGTATTGATTCTAATGAGGAAGCACTCCCTTGTTCCAAGCTCGGGAGTGGTTTCACGTCTGAACTCGGAGAAGATTGGGCGATCGCTATTCCTCCTCCCAGTAAACTTAGAGGGAGGAGGTAGCCTAAACTTTCTAGAATTAGGAAATGATATTGCCCTTGAATGCGGGTTTGGGAAGCCAGAGGTTGCTGATTCATCATGCCAGAACTTCAGACGCGATCGCGCTATTGGTTTTACGCCTATCGTTATTTTACCAGCGCTGTTACTGATTTGTTTTTGTTTTCACCTAAAATGTCTGAGGTTTTTCTGCTTGGGAGATACTTCAAGAAACATGACGATTAATGATTGTGATTATGGTGAGCGCATCTTCATCACTTTTAGACAACCTTATTCGCCACTTTTGACCGTTGAAATAGATACCCAGTTCCCCGTTCGGTGATAATCAGTTCTGGATTTTTCGGGTCTGCTTCAATCTTTCCTCGTAAACGAGACACATGAACATCCACCACCCGTAAATCTCCATGACGTTGCGGTGCGTATCCCCAAATTTTCTTTAAAATCTCCGTTCGAGAAATGGATTCTCCAGAATGACTTGCTAGCAATTCCAGCAAATTGTATTCCCTTCCTGTCAATCTTACCAATTCATTTCCCATATAAACTCGGCGTTTATTGGTATCAATTTGTAATGCTCCCACTTGCATGACACCTGATGGGGGAATGACGGCTTCAACATTCTTTTTCAATCGTCGTAAAACGCTGTTAATTCTTGCTTCTAATTCTTTGGGGGAAAAGGGTTTTACTAAATAATCATCTGCTCCAAGTTGTAAGCCTGTAATGCGATCGGCAACATCTCCTAAAGCGGTTAACATGATAATTGGAACATTGGATTCTTTTCTCAATTCTTGGCAAGTGAAATAGCCATCGCCATTGGGCATCATCACATCTAAAACCACTAAGTCGGGGTCTTCTTCGGCAAAAACTTTTAAGGCCTGTTCTCCGTCTGCAGCCGTTACAACTTCATACCCAACCATCGCTAGGCGAGTTTGTAAAATTCTACGGACTGCGGCTTCATCATCAACAACAAGAATTTTTTCTTTATAATTGGTCACTCTTAACACTCCTTTCAAAACTGCCTAATTTTTAAGTGAGGTTTTCCTCTTTCATTGATTAGTTTTGTGAGAAAAAACTGGTTTTATAAAAGAAATAAACTGAATTTCTTTTCCTAATTTTGGTTGCGCGATCGAGCTAACAAGTCTTGTTTATCGTCATGGCAACAGCATAACCATAAATTTTTGTCAACTCTTCTCATGTAAAGAATCATTAAAACTTGTTATCACGATGATAACATAAGTTTTCAACATTGTCGGGAGGGGGGAGAAATGCTGCGTTATCATGAAAAAAGCAATTTGAAAAGTTATTTGTAACTTTTATTTATTATTAAGTGAGTATTTACTTTAATTTTAGTTGAGTTTTAATTCACTGAGGGCAGCAAGGGCATGACAATTCATCAAGACCTGCTAAGATGTTTTTCTATAAGCTCTTAGGATTGCTGGACAAGTTTATGGTTTGATGTGAATCAGCTATTTCACATAAATTCTGTGATTAATTCAGGAATTCCTAACTTAGCCCCGATCGCAGATTAAAGGGACTAATGCCTAATCCATTCCTTGGTGTCAGAATTCCTCCTGAAATAGAAGAGGCCATGATTACTCGGATGCAGCACACGGGGGAAAGTAAGTCTGATATTGTCATTGCTGCGTTAAAACTTTATTTAGGACTTCCCTCCTGTCATCAACGTCTAACTGAAGTTGAGGAGCGTCTTTCTGAAGTAGAATCAGCACTGAAGAGAAACCATCACAATGAATAATTATCCGTTTTTAGGATTTATCAATCTCAAGAAACCGCTTGATCTAACTTCACATGATTGTGTGGCGAAAGTCAGACGTTGGTCAAAACTGAAACGAGTGGGACATGGGGGGACATTAGACCCAGCAGCAACGGGGGTTTTACCAATCGCACTCTCAAAAGCAACCCGTTTATTACAGTTCCTTCCTAATACTAAAGCATACAGGGCAAGGATTCGTTTTGGTTGGCGGACAACCAGTGATGATTTAGAAGGAGAGATCATTGAAAAAACCTCTGCTTCCCATTTGACATTAGAGTTGGTTCAACCCTATCTATCACAATTCATCGGGAAAATTACGCAAATTCCCCCGATTTACAGCGCGATTCAAAAAGAGGGAAAACGGTTGTATGAACTCGCTAGAGAAGGAAAAACAGTGGAGGTGCCAGCGCGAGAAGTAGAAATCAATCAAATTGAGGTTTTACACTGGCATCAGGGAGAATTTCCTGAACTGACTCTGCACATTGCTTGCAAAAGTGGAACATACATCCGCTCGATCGCGCGAGATTTAGGTAATCTAGTTGAAACTGGCGGAACTCTCTCAGCATTACAACGAACTCATAGCAGTGGGTTTTCTCTGGAGCAAAGTATTTCCCTTTCTGCATTAGAAACCCAGTTACAAGAGGGAACATTTACCCCGCTTCCTGTGGATGATCCGTTACAGCATTTAGGAAGAATTTTTCTAGATTTAGAAGCAGCCAAGCGCTGGTGTCAGGGACAGTTTATTGTCTTATCTCAAGAGAGTGAAGATAATAGTTTTTTACGAGTATATGTAGAGGATGGTGTATTTTTAGGAATTGGCGAAAAAGTTCCCCCCAATAGTTTAAGACCGAAAACGGTGATCAATGAAATCATTAGGGTCTGCTGAAAAAGTTCATGATTTTTTTTCAACATCCTTTCCATTTAACCAACCTGAAAGATGATGGGAAAGTTGAGCTAAAGATTGACTGAGTTCAGGGGTTAATTCTACAGGAAGATTGCCACTGCGGACGTGCAAATCTCGTTGAGGGAAAGGAATTTCTACCCCTCTTTCTTGAAATAATGGGTAGATGAGAAAATAGAGGTCACTTTTGATCTGAAACTGTTTTCTGGGTTCATCAATCCAAGCTAATAAGTCAAAGTTAAGAGAACTATCCCCAAAGCCTAAAAAGAAGACATTGGCTGGAGGAATGGATAAAACATCGCTGTGTTCTTTGGCCGCATCTAAGAGACATTTCCGCACCACTTCTAAGTCTGAACCGTAAGCAACTGTGACACGAATCCGCAAGCGAGAAATCGGACTACGATGACTCCAGTTAATCACTTCGGTTTCTAAAAAGCGGGAGTTGGGAATGATCACAGAAACGCGATCGAGGGTGGTAATTTCGGTACTGCGAACACTAATATGTTCAACCGTCCCCACTAACTCCGCCACTTCCACAAAGTCTCCAGCTTGGATGGGGCGCTCAAAAATTAAGACTAAACCACTGACAAACTCCTTAGCAATGCCTTGAATCCCTAAACCGATCCCTACCCCTAAAACCCCAGCAAAGACGGTTAGAGAGCTAATATCTAAGCCCCAAATTTGCAACAGCACTAAGGCCCCAATTAAAACAAAGCTGTAGTTAGCAACTACGGCGATCGTTTCTTGAGCAGCGCGACTTAATCCTGTGATGCTTAACACTCGCAATCGCAGCACTTGTTTAATGCTACGAGCGAGGATAAATAAAGTGGTCAATAGAGCAATTAAAATAATTAAGTCTAAAACCGAATAAGCATTATTGCCTAGGGGGAATAAATTAGAGGTGAGGCTATAAATGAGGGTGTCGCGAAATTGACGACTAATGTGGCGGGTTTGGGGAAAGAGGGTGCTAACATAGCCCAGAGTGGTGAGAATGACGAGGCTGCGGAGAAAGTTCAGGAGAACTTGAAAGGCGATATAGCGAGTGTTGGTTCCTGTGGAAGGTTGCGTGTGGGAAAGTGGGGGAGTTGCGCTGTCTTCTTCTGTGAGATAAGGATCAATCCAACGGTTACAAATAAAACCGATGCTCCGTATGAGAAAAATCGCGATCGCGATCGCGACAAGGGAGATAATCATCTGTCGAATCAAGTACCCAGCGCTGCGTTCTTGTTTAGCTCGCTCGATCGCCCTTTCTAAACGTCCTTCCCAGATTCTTGCTTGTTCTTCTAAACTCCGTCCTTGGGGAGTATCTTCAGGAGTTACAGAAAGTAAGTGATTATCATTAATTTTGAGGATGGGAATGGATTTACTGGTATCCACTGTCACTGTAATGGGTTCTGACGCTTCCTGACCAAGGGGGGAGAAAGTCCTGCTAATGACTCGATTCAAGGTACGATTGGCTTCCTCGGCGCGTTCAAAACTACTAAACTGTCCTGAAGCGGTGACTCGAAAGATGACATGACCATCAATTAAAATCGGGGAGGATTGAGTTTGCGCCCAAGCGGACGGGACAAATAAGAAAAAACTGAAAAGGAGAGAGAGGAGGATGAAAAAAGCGCGATCTCGGAGTTGCATAGACTGAGCAGTTATTGACCAGATTTAACGGTTAATGGGGTAGAAGCAGGAGTTGAGTTTGTTTTCTGGGCTAGTGCTTTGGGTTTCAAATAAAGATTTTCCACTAAAGTCGCTGCGCCAGCCACCCAAGGTGGGACAATTAAAGCGCCTAAAATGCCCAAGACTTGCGCTCCGCCAATCACCGCCAAGAGTTGATATAAGGGATGGAGGCGGACTGTATTTCCCACAAGGAGAGGATCAAGGACATAGGTTTCCAAGTTTTGAATCACCACGAATAATAATAAAACCCATAAGACCGTTAAACCACCATTGGCTGTGGCGACAATTAAAGCTGGAATCGAACCCAGAACCGGGCCAAAAAAGGGGATAAGATTGGTAATGCCAGCGATCGCGCCTAAACCAAGAGCAAATTCCGAAATTCCGAGAATTCTTAAACTTATAGTAATCACAACGCCTAAAATGGCTGAAACTAAAACTCGTCCCTGAATATAACCACCCATCCGTTGGGATACTGGATACACCTGGGCTTCTAAACGATCCTCCCAAGGAGAGGGAAATAAGCTAATAAAGCCCTTAATCAAGCGTCTTGAACCAGATAGCATATAACCAGAAAGGACAATGGAAAGAATGACGCTGACGACACCGCCGATAATTCCTCTGGTTACGCCATAAGATCGGACTAATAATTGCTGGCTCGATCGAATCAGCCAACTGGTGAGCGCTTTCGTATCAAACAAGCGGTTAATGGGGTCTAAACTATCAGGGTCGGTAATCCCAAAACCAAGGGCTAAATCTTGAGCAATCATACGCAGCGTGTCCAGATAGCTGGGAAGTTTACGAGTTAAGCGCTCAATTTGCTCAACTACCGTAGGTCCAATCAGCACTCCCACTCCAGTAAAGCCAGCAATCAAGAGTAAATAGATAAGAATAACAGCTAAAAAGCGAGGAAGTTTGAGTTTCTCAGCCGCCTCGATCGTGGGAGCTAGAGCCGAAGCTAACACCACAGAGATCATTAAGACAATGATGAGGCTTTGCAATTGCCATAATAAAACCCCTGAGAAGAAGAGGATACCTGCCAAAATTAAGGTAGAATTTGAGATCGTAACACGCTGGTGAGACATTAGATTCCGTTAAAAATTAGGAAACGACTTTGGATTATAGTTTATCTTGTCATCATTGTTCTCATCTTTGATTCTATGACCCAGCTACAACCTCTCCCCACCTTTAAAAATCCTCAGCTTTGGGAAACCGCTCTCACTCATCGCTCTTATGTGAATGAACATTCTGAAGCAGTTGAACATAATGAACGGTTAGAATTTTTGGGGGATGCAGTTTTAGGCTTTTTGGTGGGAAAACTACTCTATCAAACCTATCCTCAAATGCGAGAAGGAGAATTAAGTCGGCTGCGATCGCGCTTAGTTAATAATGAACATCAACTGGCTCAGTTTGCTAGAGATTTAAATTTAGACCAATATCTCCGTCTTGGCAAAGGGGCCGAAAAAGACGGCGCTCGCCAAAACCCAGAAGTGCTTAGCGATGCTTTAGAGGCTGTTATTGGGGCTTATTTTCTCGATTCTGGCTTGGAGGCGGTTCAGGCTTTCATTGACCCTCTGTTTGCTCAAGTTGCGACCCAAGTGAGCGCCAGTCAAAACCTTGATCAAAATTATAAAGGACACTTTCAAGAGTGGGCGCTGGCGAATGTTGGGGAAATTCCTCGTTATTTTGTCGTCAAAGAAACCGGGGCCGATCACGCCAAAGAGTTTACAGTCGAAGTCCGAATTAACAACAAAGTTTATGGGGTTGGGGTTGGCGAAAACAAGAAAAGCGCTGAAAAACGAGCAGCGAAAGCAGCCTTGGAACAGTAAACACTCAGATGTCAATCTTAACCGACTGCGATCTCCGCAGCACGAGAAATGTTTTGCAGTTCGATGTCTGGACAGGTGCGCTTACACAACCCAGTTAACACTTTACCAGGACCGACTTCGACTAATTTAGAAACTCCTTCTTCAGACATTTTCAAAAGGGTTTCTCGCCAGCGCACACTTCCTATCATTTGTTGGCTAAGATGATTTTTTAACTGGGTTGGGTCAATAGTCGGAGTGGGATCAACGTTAGAAAGGACAGGAATCATAGCTTTCCCAAAGCTCACTTCTTCTAAAACTGATTTGAAGTCTTCAGCAACTTGGGCCATCAAAGGAGAATGAAACGCACCAGAAACATTTAAGAGAGTTGCCCGTTTCGCCTTCACTTCTGATAGCAGTCCATCCACTGCCTCTGGTGTTCCTGAAATGACTACCTGTTGAGGGCTGTTATCATTGGCTAGCACAACGCCGTCTGTTTTGTCAAGGGCTGTTTCCAGTTCAGCGCGATCAAACTTCATTAGTGCGACCATTTTACCACTGCCTGCGGTATCCATCAGTTTTGCTCGTTCTTGGACTAATCTTAATCCCGCTTCAAAGCTAAACACTCGCGCTGCATACAAAGCGCTGTATTCCCCTAAACTATGACCCGCGACATACTGAGGAAGTTTTCCAGCTTCTTCAATCAGTAAATCAACGAGAATGGACTCAATAACATAAAGACAGGGCTGCGTGTAGAGGGTGCGAGAGAGTTTTTCCTCGTCTTGCTGACAGACTTCTGACACTGACCAGCCGAGAATCTCATCAGCTTGTTTTATTTTTTCTTGACCGAGGGTTGTCTCTGCGAGATCAGCTTCCATGCCGACGGTTTGCGATCCTTGTCCTGGAAAGACAAAAGCAAGTTTGTTCATTTTAGTTTGTTATTTGTTCTTCCTTCTTTGGTAACTGGTAACTGTCCACTAGCCACTGATCACTGAATATCCCACTGGACGATCGCGCTCCCCCAGGTTAAACCAGCCCCAAATCCACACATAGCAATAATCTGCTCAGTTTGCAATTTCCCAGCCCGTTGCGCCTCATCTAGCGCCAGAGGGATGGAAGCGGCGGAGGTATTGCCATAGTTGGCGAGATTAGCAATCACTCGCTCTAGAGGCACATTCAACCGTTGCGCCACTGCATCCATAATCCGTTGATTTGCCTGATGAAGCAAGAGCCAATCAATTTGTTCTGGGGTTAAATCCCCATGAAACAGCGCCTTAGAGATCACTTCTGGGACTTTTTCCACTGCAAAACGATAGACTTCCTTTCCTTTCATCGTAATCGGTTGATAATTGCCCTGTGAGACTTGCAAAGACTCGAAAAGGGGTTTTGGCTCTCCTTGGTGCTGTAGATTAAGCGTGTGGCTTAATTTACCATCACTGCACAACTCGAACCCTAACAGGCGATCGCGTTCAGGGGCTGTGGCTTCAATCACGACTGCCCCCGCGCCATCTCCAAATAAAATGCAGGTATTGCGATCAGACCAATCTACCCAACGAGAGAGAAGATCAGCCCCCACCAGCAATATTTTTTGATAAGCTCCTGTGCGAATAAATTGAGCCGCATTGACCAAACCAAAGACAAAACCCGAACAAGCTGCGGTCAAATCAAAAGCCACAGCCCGATTTGCGCCCACTGCGGTTTGGATGCTCACCGCGCTACCAAATAAATCATCGGGAGTGGAGGTGGCTAAAATAACCAAATCGATCGCCTCTGGATCAAGTTTCGCCATTGCCAAAGCTCTGCGAGAAGCCATCGCACCTATTTCCACCAAAGACTCCCCTGGGGCAGCCAGACAACGCTGTTTAATCCCTGTGCGGGTAGTAATCCACTCATCTGAAGTGTCCACCATCTGCGCCAAATCTTCATTGCTTAACCGACCAGACGGTGTTGCTGAGCCAGTGCCTGTGATGGCGATCCCTGCTGAATGTAATCCGTTCCTCATCCTTCTCCTCTCCCTTGCGGGGGGTTCGTGCTGACCGTAGAATCTACTGCCCTGACTTCCGTTCCCGTGGTATAAGAGCGAAGACGACCTAACACTTTTTCTTCTACTGCATCTTTTGCTAAGCGAATGGCGTTATAAATAGAGGGTGCTTGGGAACTCCCATGACTAATAATGCAAATCCCATCCACTCCTAGTAATAAGGCCCCGCCATGTTCAGCGTGATCAATACGTTGTTTAATCCGTTTGAGATTTGGTTTGAGCAGTGCTGTTCCCACCCGTCCATTTAAGCCTTGAGGGAGTTCTTCCTTCAGGATATTGAGTAAAACTTCACCAATGGCTTCGGCAAATTTAAGCACCACATTTCCCACAAAGCCATCGCAGACAATCACATCAAAATTCCCTGACAAGACATCTCGGCCTTCGGCATTACCAACAAAAGGAATCTGAGGATTATCTCTCATCAACTGGTGAGCGCGAATTGCTGCTTCATTGCCTTTTGAGGGTTCTTCGCCGATATTGAGCAATCCTACTTTCGGGTCAGCATTACCCAAGACATATCTACTGTAAACGGTTCCCATCAAGCCAAACTGTTCTAGGTATTTGGCGCGACAATCCACCATTGCACCTGCATCAAGGATAATCACGGATTTGCCAGCAATGATCGTGGGGAGAATTGCACCAATGGCGGGGCGATCGATCCCTTTTAAGCGACCTAACCGCAACAGCGCTGCTGCCATCGCAGCCCCAGAATGGCCAGCCGAAACAACCGCTTCTGCGCGTTCGGTTTTCACCATATCCATCGCCACATTAATTGAAGCCTTCCGTTTCTTTTTTAAGGCGAACATTGGCTCTTCCTCCATCCCAATTACCCCTTCGGAGGGGATAATTTCCAGATGAGGATTGTTTGGATTGCCTGATGTTTGGAGATGAGATTGAATTTGCTCAGGATCACCAACCAATAGCAAATCTACATCAAGCTCTTCTGTGGCTCGCAGAGCCCCGGTGATAATTTCGCCAGGAGCGAAGTCTCCCCCCATAGCGTCAACTGCAATTTTTGCGCGAGTCGATCCCATAAATCAAATTAGTATAAGTGTTAAGGACTTTATAATGTTCTTTGGGCTAAGCTAAACAGTTAAATTTTAAGTTAAAAACAGCTAACTGTGCCTATCTAAGATAGATTACAGGTTGTTGGCTCAACTGACCAGTGGTGTTTTCTAGGTAATCTAAATTTTTTAATCGGGAGATGTTTGATTTAATTGGCTTGCTAGCAGGGATTTTCATGGGATGGAGAACACAATCCCCCCCTCTGACTCCCGTGAAAACTTTAGCTTGGGAGGAACTCACTTTGTTTTCTCTTCCTTATCCCCCTGAACCCATGATTGAGGAAACTGTCACTGCTTATTTTGATAATTTATCACGTTTAGGTCCCGATTCTAGATCACAAGGGCTTTGGTTAGCTTCTCCTTGGTGGACATTTGCCGAACATCGGGGGACAATTCCTCAATCTGCTGCTTCTTTGACTAAGTTAGTGACCAGTTTGGCAGCTTTAGAGCGTTACGGTCAGGGGTTTCAGTTTGAGACGCTGGTGAAGCAGAGAGGAACTCTCAGCAATGGTGTCCTCAAAGGGGATTTAGTGATTGAAGGTGGAGGCGATCCCTTTTTTGTCTGGGAAGAGGCGATCGCCCTAGCCAATCGCTTAAATGAGCTCGGAATTAAAACTGTCCAAGGCAATTTAATCATCACTGGGGATTTTTATCTGAATTATGAACATAATCCTCTCACCGTTGCTCAATTATTCACGCAAGCCCTCAATTCTCAAGTTTGGTCGTCTAAAATTCAGCAACAATATGAGAAACTCCCCCCAGAAACCCCACGTCCCCAAGTGCAAATTCTGGGTAGAATTCTTTTTCAGACTCAAGCAATTGCTGAGGCAAAAACGATGATTCGCCATCAGTCTCTGCCTTTAAGACAAATTCTCAGAGAGATGAATGTTTATAGTAATAATCAAATGTCAGAGTTGATTGCGCGATCGCTCGGAGGAGCCAAAAACATGGCTGAAATTGCAGCCCAAAGCGCAGAGGTTTCCCTAGAAGAAATCCAAATTATTAATGGCTCTGGATTAGGCTTAGAAAACCGCATTTCTCCCCGTGCTGTCACCAAAGTTTTACAAGCTATGCAGGAGAAATTAGAAGAAAATGGGGGAACGCTTGGTGATGTTCTACCTGTTAGCGGGATTGCCGAAGGAACAATCCGCGATCGCGCAATTCCTTTCGGAATTCCGGTGAAAACAGGCAGTCTCTGGAAAGTCAGTGCCTTAGCTGGGGCCATTCCCACCGAGCAACATGGCTACATTTATTTTACTATCATTAATCAAGATGGTAACCTTGAGACTTTCCGTCAATTGCAAGATGAATTATTACAAAACTTAGACCAAACTTGGGACTTAAATCCCTTAGAAAATCCCTCCCCTGTTAAGTTAGGCGATCCCAAACGAAGCCAGTTAACAATTGATAATTGATCATTTTTCAGATCGAAACGTTCCATGAATAAGGGTTGGCTAATGATTACGATTATAAATTTCTTTTAATCACTGGAAAAAAATATGATAAAATAAAACTTATGACAAAATAATGTCGTTTGGGTAGAGCCAATCAAAACCCAACATTAATTCTAACTTTTATGAGGTCGTTAAATATGCCAACCATTGTCGAGATTGCTGTTGAAAATGATGCTTTCCAAACCTTAGTCGCTGCTGTCAAAGCGGCTGATCTAGTAGAAACTTTAGCCAGCAAAGGGCCATTTACAGTATTTGCACCGACGGATGAAGCCTTTGCAAAGTTACCTCCTGGAACGGTACAAACCCTTGTCCAAAACCCACCACAATTGGCACGAATCTTAACTTATCATGTTTTATCAGGTTGTTATAAAAAAAACGATCTCGCTGAATTAGGAGAGGTTAATTCCATTGAAGGATCGCCCATTAAAATTAATTGTCGCGATGGGTTTGAAGTGAAAAATGCAACCGTGATTTCCCCTGATATTGAAGCAGATAATGGAATGATTCATGTGATTGATACGGTTTTATTGATGGGGTGAAAATTTAGCAAGAATCGCGCTATATTATTGGTGGGTAATGCCCACCCTAACCATTGAGAGGAATTACCATTTCTTGACATTTCGTTGCGGGGGATTATACCAGTCATCATTTCCTTCGTGATCGCTTTCTTCCTCATAATCTTCTTCTTCTTGCATCAGAGGTTGAACGACTTTTTCAATCGCTTCTCCGAGAAAAGACTTAACAAACTCATCCCGACGATTCAACTGAAATTGACGCTTGACTACTTCCGTCATTCCTCCATCTCCCCAGTCTTGATCTTGACGGAAATACTCGATAAAACTTTTCCCTGCAATACGAGTTAAATAAGCAGCACTGACCCCTTGAATGGCTTTTCCCACCATATAGGCAGCAACGGTCATTTGTAAGGCAGTAGAAACCATTTGGACAACTCCTTTAACTACCCCTAAACTAACCAACGTTCGACCAAGGGAAAGCGCTAATTCCCGACCACGATCATAGTTGATTTCACAGCCATAAATCCTCCCAATTTCTACCACCATTTGAGCATTAACCGCAGCCGTTCCTAACATATCAACGACAGGTAAAGGAGTAACCGCAATGACTCCAGCACCGACCCATTGATATCGTTCAATGACTTTATCTGCTTGACGACGACGTTGGGTATCAATGAGACGACGAGCTTCTTCTCCTAGACGTTGAGATTGTAATAAAATGTTATCCGCGATTAAGTCTGCACCTTCAGCACGCAACACCGCAACTAAGCGCTTGATTAAGGGCATAATATCAGGTTCAGGTTCTACGATGTCGCCGTTGTCTGTGTGGAAAGGAGAAGGATTTGCCGCGATCGCAATGACATCATGGGATGCAATATAATCTTGAGTGCGCGATCGCAGCCTGTCTAAAATTAAGTTTTGGTCTTCTTCAGTGTAAAGGTCAGTTTTATTAAAAATCAGCAGCGATCGTTTCCCAATTTCTGCAAGCACTGACAACGGATCAAACTCAGACTGACGTAAATCGTTATCGACGACAAACAGTAATAAGTCAGCAACGGTTGCTAATTCTCGCGCCAACTGTTCGCGATCAGTTCCCATCACCCCTGCTTCTAAAATCCCAGGGGTATCTGTAATTAATATTTCCTGCTCAATGTCAGAGAGTTCTAAGCGATAGGTTTCTCCCCCTTGAGTGGTTCCCATCGGAGCGCTGACTTCTCCAACTACACGACCCATTAACGCATTCACCAACGATGTTTTTCCCGCCGAGACTGTCCCAAAAACGACCACCTGAAATGCTTGACGATTAAAGTTTGCTTCTAGGGCTTGGGATTTATTTAACAGTGCTTGCTGGGCGACTTCGTCTTGAATCTGTTGGACTTGTTTGCGGACAGCTTGTAAATTGGCTTGGGCAGCTTCGTTTTTTTCTTCAGGGGCAGCGCACCGCGATCGAGGTTTCTTCTTCTGTTTTGACTGAAAATTGAACCCTCCTTGAAAATAATACATGACCCCACCAATGAGAACGGTGGTTATTGCCATTAATATCAGGAGTAATAAATTAGCCAGAATCGGTGCTGTAAACGCAATTTGGATGTAGAGTTGGTAAACCGCACTCACCAACCAAATCAGCAAGACTAGGACAATGCTGATGCTTAAAACGAGGAGTAGCAGACGGGGTGAGGGCATATCAGTGACCAGTTATCAGTAACCAGTACAAAAGGAACGATGAACAATTGAACAAAGTATAATAGATGTTGCAATACAAGTAATTAGTACATGGGTATTTTAACTTGGGCTATTTTAGGGCTGATCGCTGGGGCGATCGCCAAAGCGATTTATCCAGGTGAAAAAAAAGCAGGACTCTTAGGGACGATGCTCTTAGGGATTTTCGGTTCACAAGTGGGGGGTTGGATTGGTGAACAATTGCAAGAGTTTTTTGACTTTCCCAATCCTGAAGTTGGTAGTTTAAGTCCCTACGGAATTGTTACTGCGGTCTTAGGCGCGATCGCAATCATTTTCCTCTGGGGACTCTTAACCAAACCCAGTCCCTAGTTTCCGATCTTCACCAATTATATCGGAACGGGTTTCTCCTTGTCCCGATTTTGACTAGCATTTTTCCCTTTTTTTCCTTTCTAAATTATTAGCGCGATCGCTCTTTTTCAAAAAGGAAATTATCCCCCTTGACACCTTGTTTTGGGGGAATTATAATATACTTACTATAGTTGCCGCGACGCGAATCTTTTTATCGATGTATAATTTTTTACTTGCAGAATAAATAACACGCAAAATACACTCATAATGCTCAGCTTAGCTCTTACTACTGAGTGATATTTAGTACATTACAAAGTATTACAGCAATATTATTTTGCCAGATAGTTTTAACGGAACGCACCAATTTTGAGGGGGTGGGTAACGGAAAATCCTTGTCACTCTAATCCTAATGTGAATTCAAAACATCTGATAATCTATAGCAATCTCCGAATCAGATGTGAGCCCCCTTCCATGAGACTAAAAATCAAGTCCGTGGTTGGTCACTGAGTGAGACAGCGATCGAGCGCCGCTTTCAAAGTCTTGAGATTCATCCATAAGTCTTCAGAAAGGGGATTTTGATACATTAGTTCTCGTAAAGCTCGACAGGCGATCGACTCTCCTAGTAAATAATAATGTTCCAATCCTAACTGTTGCGAAATTACCCAAAAATAATGTCGAATATAACTGGGAGCAAAAAATTCAATCACTTTTGTTTTTGGCGCACAGAAAACTAGGTTAGTTAAACCACTCCCATGAGGCGCAACAATCACTTTCGCTGAAGCAAACCAGTTGAGTTGCTCAGCAAAGGAGAGGGTTTCCAAAGAGACAGGGGTAAAGCCTCGCGTACTAAGATAGGCAATGACCGCTTCTTCGTTCAAAACCCGTCGATGTCGCGCTCCTTCTCGGCGAATGTAGATACGTTCAGGATAGGATTTTTGCGGTTGACGTAGAGGTCCAAGAAAGGCTCTTCTGAGGAATTTTAACCCCCAAGGGGATAACCAGCCTAAATGTCCCGCAAAGGAAGGGATAATCAGTTGTTTTGCCTGAATGTGAGGATGATCGTCGCTTGCGATCGCGTTTTTAAGAGAAATTCCTAAAATTTCTAAAGTTTCCTCTTGAAAGCTCTGGGTAATGCGATTAATCCAAATCCCATCAAGTTGATTGGGGTCAATTCCAGCTTGAGGGAGGAGAGCCAAGCGAGGCAAAATATCAACCAGCCAATGAAAATAAACATTCCCTGATAATCCTGTTAAAGCCGCAACTCTCCCCTCAATTTGTTTAAGAGGAGGAAGAGTTTCCTGCTGAAAAATCTGATGAGGGTTCGCCGCTCCAGAGCAAGGAGGTAATTGTCCAGGGTAATCCCGCGAGACATCTTGAAGCAGATAATCATCAGGGGTAATCATTGCGAAAGCGCGACAAATCAGCCAATGATTTTCTTGAGGGATTGCATAAGCTCTTCCTTGAGGAATCTTAGCAACAAATAAGGAAGAATCATTCATTGGAGGAGCTTCTGGAAAGGAACAAGTATAAATCCCCTCATTTAACTGTACTGGTTCAAACCATCGAGAAATTTCCTTTAAACAGCGGCTACAGTCTAAACCGCGACAGGTTTCTGATGGAGTTATATTTTTTTGATCCCCTTTTCCCTCCTTCGTAAGAGGTGTTAGGGAGGGTTCCTGATGATCTGGTTTTCTCAGTTCAAGGTAATGATCGCAATCAAGCAGATCATTCTTAGCTAACCACGATCGCGCGGTGGGATAACTTCCTTGAGGGGGGTTAAAGGTTTGAGAAGGTAAATTAAGGGTTTTTGAGGCTTTTTGACGTAAAATCTGCTGATAACAGGCGATCGCTTTTTCCCATTTCCCTTTTTGTTCTAAATACTTCCCCAACTCGAAGCAAGCATCGGGAGAATGAGGTTGTTGCTCAAGGGAATGATCAGAGTGTAACTGTTGGGCTTTTTCGTAGTATTTTTCTCCTTGGGGAGACATTCCATAACGGATACTAGCATCGCCAAAATAACGATACACTTCTCTGAGGAAGACTTGCCCTTGAGACAAGTTTGCTTGTTGTAGAGCTTGGAGGAAGGAAGCGCTGGCTAATTTAGCGTTTTCCCACTCGTCTTGGGGGGGTTGGAAGCGACGTTTAACCCATTCTTGGTAGAGAGACACTTGCTTGGTGCAAGACTTGACAACGGTTTCCCAGCATTGCAATGCTTTTTCAATCTCTCCCAATGCTAACAGGGAAACGCCCCAATCTCCATACGCTGCCAGATGGCTGGGTTGCAGTTGTGTCACGGTTTGGAAATGCTGCGCTGCTCGTTCGTGTAAGGCTTCAGATTGTAACGCTATTCCTAAATTATAGTGAGCCAGAATATAGTTAGGTTGGAGAGTAACTGCTTGTTTATAGGCTGCAATGGCTGCTTGAGGATTTTCTTGTTGCATCAATGCCCAGCCAAGGTTATTATGATAGACCGCTTTTTTTGGAGATAGTGCGATCGCGGTTTTTAAGTTTTGGATACCTTCCTCAAGTTGATTCAGTCGGGTTAGTGTAGCTCCGAAATGACTGTATGCGGAAGCATAATCAGGCGCTAGATTGATCGTGCGACGATAACTTTCACAGGCTGCTTTGAATTTCCCTTGTTGGTCTTGTAAGATTCCTAAGTGAAAATAAAGGGCTGGTTGCTCAGGGGCGATCGCGATCGCGTTTTCATAAGCGACTGTCGCCTCAGCAAAAGCTCTCGTCTGCTGTAAAGTTTCCCCTAACTTCTGATAAACTTGCCATTGGGGGTTTAATTTTAAAGCCTGTCGATCATGGTTGATCGCGTTTTCATAAGCTCCTTGTGCGCGAAAGAGGCGACCCAAACTCAGATGCGCGGAAACCAAGTTAGGCTGCTTTTCTAACACCTGTTGGTAGGCTGCGATCGCCGCTTTAACTTGTCCCTGCTTTTCCAGTAATTGTGCTAAAGCAAGATCACTTGTTTCAAGGTTTCCATAATTGAGAGAGTGGGGCGCGATCATGAGCAAAAAATCCTTCAAAGATCAAGAAAGGGGCGTAACCCAGTACACCCCGTTTTTATCATCTGAATTAATAGTTGGCTATTCATTAGAAAAGCTCGAAGTCTTCTGAATCAATATCATCAGGGTTAACACCTTCTAGATTGAGGAATGCAGAGCCATCATAGGAAATGGTTGTTCCACCGTCACCAGAAGCCTCAACTGAGAATAAAGTCTCATCGCTAAAGAAGTCATCATCAAAAGCAAGAGTATCTTCTGTCAGGTCAAAGTCAGTAATCACGTCAAGCTCACCACCTGCAAAGACATCAGAAGCGTTATCGCCACTGGGGACATCAGGGAGCAACTCAAAACGGAAGACATCCGCACCTGCTTCACCTGTTAAGGTGTCTCTGTCAGCACCGCCATCAAGAGTATCATTACCAGCACCGCCATCAAGAGTATCATTACCAGCGTCGCCTAACAATGTATCATCGCCAGTACCGCCAGTCACTAAATCATCACCAGCGCCACCCAAAATGACATCATCACCAGCGCCACCCAAAATGACATCATCACCAGCGTCGCCTAACAATGTATCATCGCCAGTACCGCCAGTCACTAAATCATCACCAGCGCCACCCAAAATGACATCATTGCCAGCATCGCCCAACAACGTATCATTACCAGCGTCGCCCAACAATGTATCATCGCCAGCATCACTGATCACTAAATCATCACCAGTACCGCCGAATACTAGATCATCATCTGCTGCACTACCGATGTAGGTGTCGTCACCACCACTAAGATCAAAAATGGTATCTGTTGTTAGATTGTCGATAATGCTGTCCGATTGATCGCTACCCACTAATAAGCCATCAGTAACTTGATTAGGAAAGCTAGCAAATAAGTCGAATCCACCTTCACTGTTGCTCGATGCACCCGGTACTTCACCAATAAATTGAGACATTTTGTTTTACCTTTCCTTCAGAAATGTGACAATTGTAAGTAATTTTGTTTTTTGAACGCTTAATTAGCTTAGCAGGGCAGGCAAGGATTAAGATACCACATACCGCTGCCTCTACTTAACAACAAATTAGAAAAGCTCGAAGTCTTCTGGATTAATATCATCAGGGTTAACACCTTCTAGATTGAGGAATGCAGAGCCATCATAAGAAATGGTTGTTCCACCGTCACCAGAAGCCTCAACTGAGAATAAAGTCTCATCGCTAAAGAAGTCATCATCAAAAGCAAGAGTATCTTCTGTCAGGTCAAAGTCAGTAATCACGTCAAGCTCACCACCTGCAAAGACATCAGAAGCGTTATCGCCACTGGGGACATCAGGGAGCAACTCAAAACGGAAGACATCCGCACCTGCTTCACCTGTTAAGGTGTCTCTGTCAGCACCGCCATCAAGAGTATCATTCCCTTCACCACCTGTCAGGGTATCCCGACCACGGTTACCAAATAGTTCATCGTCACCAATACCACCGAAGAGTTCATCATCACCTGAACCCCCTTGAATGGTATCATTCCCTTCACCACCGCGGAGGGTGTCGTCAGTGAAGCCACTAACGAGGAAGTCATCTCCACTGCCACCAAATACATCAGCCACTTCACCAGCGCCAGTTTGAACGATGTCGTTTCCTTCACCCGCGAAGATTGTGCGCTCTTGAGTGTCGGTTCCCACTGCACCGGGGGTGCCTGTGTAGGTGTCATCACCGCCACCGAGACCAAATTCTAAAGTATTTGCTTGATTATTGGTCACTTGATCTGACCCATCAGACCCTTGAATACCAGTAATTTCTGTTAAGTCAGTGGAATCATCGATTTCAAAGTCAAACCCACCTTGAGGGTTTCCTTGTGCATCTGGCAAATCGCCAATCAATTGAGACATAAAATTTTGCTCCGTTCAAGAGATATAAGTTTCATTACAGGATTCTAGACTAATTGGCTTATGAGTGAGCTAAACTCAGGGAGCAGCACAAAGCCTAAATAAGCGTACCATTAACCAGCTTTAAAGGCAAGCATTTTTGGCAAATTTTAACTGAATTGGCTCAAAGCCTAATGGTTGGAATTATTGAGTTGAGACGAGATAGGGAAGGGAAAGTTCCTTTTGCTATGACGATGAAGTGAAGTCGTTAAACGATCGCTTTAGAATCATGCTAATGTCAATTCAGGAGCGGGGATAACCCTCCTGATGGCAAATGATTATTCCTTGTATTCTCCTAGTTTTTGGCAAGATGTCCGATCTACCGTTTTCTCTTGATCAACTCCGAATTTTAAAGGCGATCGCCGCTGAGGGTAGCTTTAAGCGTGCAGCTGATACCCTTTATGTATCTCAACCAGCGATTAGTTTGCAGGTGCAAAATTTAGAACGACAAATGAATGTCCCCCTATTCGATCGAGGTGGACGTCGGGCGCAACTCACGGAAGCGGGTCAACTCCTCTTGGCGTATGGGGAAAAAATTCTTTCCCTGTGTCAGGAAACTTGTCGTGCTATAGAAGACCTCGAAAATCTTCATGGCGGGACTTTACTCATTGGCGCTTCCCAAACCACAGGGACTTATCTACTCCCACGAATGCTAGGCTTATTTCGGCAAAAGTATTCTGATGTGACTGTCCAGTTACAGGTGCATTCTACTCGTCGCACCTCTTGGAGTGTTGCCAATGGACAAGTTGATGTAGCGATTATTGGCGGGGAAGTGCCAACAGAATTACATGATATCCTGCAAATTTTCCCTTATGCTGAAGATGAACTGGCTCTGATTATGGGAAGTTCCCATCCGATGGCAAAAGAAGAAACAATTCTCAAAGAAGACCTTTATAAACTGAATTTTATTACCCTTGATTCCCAATCGACGATTCGGAAGGTGATTGATCAAGTGTTAATGCGATCGAGCATTAATCCTAAACACCTTAAAATAGAGATGGAATTAAACTCCATTGAAGCGATTAAAAACGCTGTGCAATCAGGTTTGGGTGTCGCCTTTGCTTCAATTTCAGCCATTGAAAAAGAACTACAAATGGGAACGCTTCATCGGATTAGTATTGAAGAAGTCGTGGTCAAACGCACCCTATCTTTAATTGTCAATCCTCATCGTTATCGATCAAAAGCAGCAGAAGCCTTTATTCAAGAAATTCTCCCTCAATTTTGCACCAATGGCTGGTTTACAGGAACAGAACTCGCTCCTCACTCTAATCACACTCAACGGTCTTTTGCCTCTCCCCGTGTTGAAAATTCTCGTCCATCTGACATAAGCTAGTTATTAACTATTGTTGAATGAGTTCTATGGAAACTTACTGCACTCGCCCAGACTGTTCTCAACCAATCAATCATTTTCCAGACCTAGATCATCGGTCTAAGTTACAAACGGCTCAACAAAAATATTGTCAGTGTTGTGGAATGCCCCAAATTCTAGCAGGACGCTATATTCCGCAAAAGTTGTTAGGAAAAGGGGGCTTTGGGGCTGCTTATTTGGCTTGCGATCGCTATACGCCTAAACTACGTCAATGTGTGGTCAAACAGTTTCAACCTTCCGATACCTTTAATGAAAAAACTTTAAAAATCGCTGAAGATTTATTTACGCGAGAAGCAGAAGTTTTAGAAACATTAGGGAATGAACATCCCCAAATTCCAGACCTTTATGCCTTTTTTCCCCTTGTTTTACCAGAAGAAGGAGAGGAGGGAGAAGAAAAACAATTTTTCTATATCGTTCAAGAATTTATAGATGGGGAAACCTTGGAGCAAGAAGTTCATAGAAAAGGCAAACTCAATGAATCAGAAATTTTAGAAATTTTAGAAAATATGCTGAAGGTTTTGCAGTTTGTCCATGAACACGAATCAATTCATCGGGATATTAAACCGTCTAATATCATGCGCGATCGCACAGGAAAACTGTATTTACTCGATTTTGGAGCAGTGAAACGAGTAACAGGCGCTAGCACAACTCATTCCACGGGGATTTACTCGATGGGATTTGCTCCTCCTGAACAAATGCAGGGACGACAAGTTTATCCTTCGACAGATTTGTATGCCCTTGCTGCCACTTGTGTCCGTTTAATGACTGGGAAACCGATTCAAGACCTATACGATTCTTACCATAACGAATGGCGTTGGCGCAATCAAACCAGTGCGGTGAGTGATAAATTAGCCAAGATTTTGGATCGAATGCTCTTACTCACGCCAAAAGACCGCTTCCTCTCAGCACAAGCAATCTTAAATGTCTTGGATGAAAAAACGGTTTTGGGAGAACCAGAAAGGTCAGAGGTTGATGTTGAAGACTTTAGTCAACCTGCCGATTGGCGATCGCTCCTTTCCCTTCCCCAGGATAACAGCGAGGAAGCCCCAACGGACATCGAAAACGAGGGTGATAAAAGTTGGAGAGACTTGTTATCCTCTTCGACTTCCCCGAATCAAAGCCAAGATACTGAAATAGAAGCACCCGAAGACGATTTTCTGGATGAAGACACTTCTGTTCAACATCCATCTGCTGAGTCTCTCCCAGAGTCTCCTCCGTCAACTCCAGAAATCAATCATCCAGTACCGAATCCTGAACCATCTCCTCCCCCGATCGACTTACCCCCACAATACAATCCTAAACCCACTCCTCGCACTAGACGTTTTGCTTTGTGGGAAGTGCTAGCTATTGCTGGTTTTACGGGTCTAGAAGGAGCATTACTCTTGATTGCCTTGACAAGCCTTTTTAATGCTCCTGCGATTAGTATTGGACTGTGGGGAATGAGTATGGGAGGATTGCTGTATGCTCAGTGGAAACGACTCATTGAAAAGATCGATTTTTTAATTCTTGGTGGGATTACTCTCGCAGTTGTTGCTCTATTTTTTCGGGGTGAGATGACCCTAATTATGGCTGTGATTTTGGCTGCGACGGGAGGCGCTGGTGCAGTCGCTTCTACGGCTTTATTTAACCTAATTTATCAACTACTTTCTCGCCTCAAATAGGATAAACGGTTAAAATGCCTAATCAATTTAGGCGACAATGAGGGCGAACGATGGGACTCGAACCCACGAATGGCGGAACCACAAACCGCTGCCTTAACCACTTGGCTACGCTCGCCATGAAATATTACTTTGAATATTCTAACATAGAAACTAGAAGAATCGTCAACCCAGTAACTGAAAATGATGAACAAGTTCAAGCCTTGGCAAATTAGTATCCTGATTAGTAGTACAGTTGTTGTTGGTGTCGCTAGCGCGATGGCTGTTACCAATCCAGGCCGTGAGTCTTACAAAAGTTATGCTGCGGGTAAAATGCAAACCTATCTTAAAGAAGAAGTTTGTGAAAAGGATGTTCCTCAGCTTTTAAAACCTACCTGTAAAAACGCGATCGATATGGGAGAAAAACCGATGCAGAATTGGATTGAAAAATCAACGGAAAGACATAACTATTTGTTATTTAGTATTTACGAGACCAATTTATCATTGGATGTTCCGATTCCAAACTTACCCAGTTATGAGTTTAGAACTTTGGCAATTTTCCAGAATTTTTGGATATATAGGAGCCAAGAAAAATAACCTTAAATCTTCACTTCTTCAATCTCTGAAAATAAAACTTCATTGGTTTTAGAATCACGACCACAGGGAATTTGAAAAGGACAATCTTGGCAATAGCCTTTGCTCACTTCAACTTGGGGAAAGGATTCTTTGTTTTCCTGATAACGTTGATGATGGCGATCGAGCATTGTCAGAAGTTTTGTGAGTTCTTCTGCTGTGGCTTTTTGCTTTTCCTGAGTATATGCAAAGGTAACAGAAGTTGGCTTTTGTGGAACATTAATGAACCAATAAGTAAATTTAATTTGCTCAGGAAGATAAGGGGCAGTTTTCCCTAATAAATACAGATAGAGTCTCGTTTGCCAGTTATTTTCTAATTGTTTTAAATCGGGCGGTTGCGGATAGGTTTTCCAATCAATAATGAGGGCTTCTTTTTCACTTAAAATGAGCAGATCGTAAATCCCCGTTAACAAGAAATTTCCTTTCAGAAAGGTTCGCCGATGTTCTGCTTGTCGCCAAGTATTCGGTTGTGGATCAACAAGGTTTGGCGCAGCCTCAGCCAGCGTATTGAAAGATTTCTGGAGTGGGGGATCGGCTGCTAAAAGATCAGCGATCTCTAACCCTAATTCACGCTGCTGCATTAAATGGTGAAACCGATTTCCTAGGTTTAATTCCCCTTGTTGGGAAAGGTAGGGAGAGATTAATTGTTCAAGATAAGTATATTGAAATTTTCGCGCACAGGTGGAAAGAATATTGAGATGATTTTGAGATAATTGCCAGATAGTTTCTATCATTTTTTCTAAGACTTACTCAATAAAAAAATACTGCCTTGGTTTCCTCTTCCAATCCTTAATTCTTCATCGAGATAAGTGACTTCTAGCCATGCTTCTCGGTCTGGGTTTTGTTTGATCGGAAAGTCCAAAGGGGGGAACCTTTTTCCTTCCTTAATCCCTTCAATATAAGAGACTGGATGTTCATATTTTAACAACCTTTGTAAGCCAACGATCGAGCGCTGAAAGTTAACATTAACTCGCTTTTCAGAAACAGGTGTAAACTCAGCAACCACAGAAATAATTCCTTCTAAAAAGGGGATTCCTCTAATTTCAGCAATGTTATAAACTTTTCTATTTTCCGTATCAAGATACTGATAAATTTGTCCTGTTTGTAATAAGGGAAAGCGATCAAAGCTGAGTAATTCTTTGCTAGTAGTGTATAATAATCGCCAGTTTCCGTTTAATAACTCTGGAGATTCAAGAGGATGAGGAGTGGGGTTGTCTTCCTCTAGTTGCGCGATCGCACTGAGTAAGGAAACTTGCTCCGCTTCTGTCGCCAATAAGCCTCGATTTTTGCCTACAATCTGATTTAATAACTCTGTTTTTTTACTCATTTTTTTCTCAAACCAAAATCGTCCCACCATTAATTGTATCAAGTTTATACCCTTGACAATTAAAGGAACATCAGGAACAATAGATGAGGTGGGAGAATGGGCATCAGGAAATCAGGGAATTCATGGTTCATTGTTGTTGATGACTCGATATGACGATCTATTTTTATAAAGTCGATCAACCTTATGGTTGTTTTTCTAACTTTTCTTCTCATCCAGTCATGATCGAGGGCAAAACTTGGCCAACGGTTGAACACTATTATCAAGCTCATAAATTACTGGGAACGCCTGACGAGCCATTAATGGAAGTAATTCGCCATTGTCCAACTCCTGAACAAGCAGCAGCAATGGGACGCGATCGCGATCGGACAATTCGCGCTGATTGGAAAACCGCAAAGCAGGAAGTGATGTGGAAAGGGGTACTAACCAAGTTTACCACCCATAAAGACATTCAAGAAATCCTGCTTGATACAGGAGAAACTTGGCTCATCGAAAACTCCCCAAAGGATTATTATTGGGGATGTGGTCAAGATGGAACTGGACAAAATGAGCTTGGTCAAATGCTGATGCGAGTCCGTACTTATCTTCGACAACAAGAAGGCGAGACACAAAGCGATCCGATCAACTAAAATAAAAAGGTTGTAAATCTTAAAGCAGTAATCACTGGAAAACAATGGCAGTTCCGAAGAAAAAACGATCTAAATCAAGAAAGCGTATTCATAAATCACTCTGGAAAAGAAAAGCCTCCTTTGAAGCCGAAAAAGCCCTCTCTTTGGGGAAATCTATCCTCAGTGGCAGATCAACTTTTGTTTATCCCACTGATGATGAAGACGAAGATGATGAGGAGTAAACGTGATTAATTGATCATTGATCATGCGGGAGACAAGGTGAACAGAGACACTAACTAATTAATTCTTGCTTTGTTTCTCCCTCCCTTCTTTCCCTTTTTCCTCGTCAATGATACATTAGAGAAACATCTCTAAAGCCGACAATGAGAGACTAATCGCTATGGATACATCTTCCCTGCAACAACTCCTAGACAAATACAGTAAATTTTATAGTGCTTATAACGAAAACCCAGAAGCATGGGAAGCTGAAAATGGGTCATGGGTAGAATACGAACACCTAGAAAAAGCCAAGATGCTTCAAGAAATGGGACAAGTGATGTCCTTGCTCCATGATAAAACTGCCAACGAAACCAAACTAGCCACCAATGGCGATTTAGAATATTATTCGACAGTGCGAGAAGTTTTAGCCAACCTGCGTCAGTTTTTAGAAACTGCTTAAGCGATCGCTGCCTTACTCACTCTAACTCACCAAACTGTTCTCGATAGCGTTGTAATTTTGCTTCTAACTCCTCGGCTTTCTGTTGCGCTTGTCGAGCTTTGATTTGCGCTTGTTGGGCTTCAATTTGGGCTTGTTCGGCTTTTTCTGCTGGGTTTAAAATCCAATGATTCTCCTCATCAAACCAACGTAACCATTTCCCTTCTACCCCTTGATAGCATCCCGACCAAACTCCCAACCCTAACTTAATCTCTTCAAACCAGAATCTCTCTTCACTCAAGGACAGTTCCTGATATTGGGTTGCGACTAACTGAAACATTCGCAATCGGTTCTCATAGCGGTCATACACCACATAATACGGCACTCGCAGCACTTTCTCATACACTTGCCATTTCGTTGGCGGTTCATTGGCTTCTCGTCGAGTTTCTCCCAAGTCTTCTGCTTCTGTCCCTGGGGAGAGTAACTCCACCACTAAAAACGGACTCACTCCCTCTTGCCAGATTACATAGCTTAATCGTAACTCGTTTTGCTGCGTCGAAGGATTCACTCCTAAAACAACAAACCAGTCGGGACGTTTATGCCATAAGGGATGATGCACGTCATAATAGATATTGAGATCAGCACCGAAAAACACTTCTTCTGGGGGATAAACGGGAGAAGCAAAGGTTTCTCTCAACAGTTGCGGTTGAAAATCGTGGAATTCGTCAGCCAACCCTGGTTCCTCTGGAAACTCACTAGGTAAATCATACATGGTGGGAAGAGTTTTGTGAGGCGGTTCTGGCGCTTCTGCTGGATATTCATTAATCTGGTCTTGTGTGGGATGATTCATAGCCTTGGTTACTTTTATCTCAATGCTTGTAGTAAAAAGTTAACTCACAGAACCTAAACTTTGGAGGGCGGGGTGTTCCCTCAGCTTGTCTAAGGAGGCGAAAACATTGAAAACTTTTGTAGGATTGCTATAGAAGTTATACCATTTTAATAAATTGGCGCTTGCCTTGTCGGGTGGGCAACGCCCACCATCAGGTAACGTTGCGGTTATTACTGTAACTTGACTTTTCCAAAATGGCATTACCATGAAACTTATATCAGGTTCGTTCAATCAATGATAAAAAGTAGGTTGGGTAGAGCGAAGCGAAACCCAACACAAGTTATAACCAATCCCCCGAACTTGATATTACTCGTTGTTATTAACAATAGTTTGATCTGTTTGCATTTCTTCTATTGGTTCAATCTTGTTTTCCATTTCCTATACTTTTGAAGAAAAGGAAAATTGATTTTACTTTTTCTCTAAGTCCTCCATTTTGAGATTGAGAGTCTCGATTTGGTTCTGATTCTGATTCAGATTTTCCAATTGTTGTTTCTCCATCTTCTCCAAGTCCTCCATCTTGAGATTGAGAGTCTCGATTTGGTTCTGATTCTGATTCAGATTTTCCAATTGTTGTTTCTCCATCTTCTCCAAGTCCTCCATTTTGAGATTGAGAGTCTCGATTTGGTTCTGATTTAGATTTTCCAATTGTTTCTTTATCTCCTCCATCTTGAGATTGAGAGTCTCGATTTGGTTCTGATTCAGATTTTCCAGTTGTTTCTCTATCTTTTCCATCTTGAGGAATAGGGTCACTTGCATTGCTAGGATTGCTGCTAGGAGAAGAGTCAGGAACGTTATGCCAACCAAAGTTAAATTTTCTTTTTTTTTAGAGTCTTGGTTCATATCATTTTCTTGCTGATTAGTTAATTGAAATCGTTTGACTGTTTCTTGCTTAGGTTTTATTGGCTTCGGTGGTGAATTTGACCATTCTCTATCTAATAAGACTCCTAAAATTTCTTTGTTTTTAAATAACTGTTTCAAATAAACATCAGTTCCTCCATTGAGAAGGAATGCTTTTCCTTTTTTTTCCCCCTCCAAAAGTTCTTTCACCAGTGTTATCCATTGGCGACAGCTATCATCATTATTAACTCCTCCCCACCAAGGTTCGGGTTCTTTTCCTTCTCTATCTAAATCAGGTGATTTAATGTCAAAAATAATTGCTTTTAACTTGTCATCTAATTTTTTTTCATCCTCGTCTGTCCATTGTCCATTTTGAGTAAGTTCTAGAAGTTTTTCTATTTCAGGTGTCGGGAACTTTTTGTCTAAAAGTTTTCCTAACTCACTTTCTCCAGCTACAGGTAATTGAATAACATACTTGCTTTTTTTCCCATTGTCGCTAGTTTCTTTCTTGAGAGCTTTTCTAACATCTTCTAACCACATCCAAATTAGTCCAGCTAACTTTTTACTTTCTTCCTTATCATCAGAGTTGATAACTAAATCATAAAAAATATTCCTTTTTCTCCAATCTTTGCGTTCTGAAGGAATTCCAGAGAGAAAAAGATAGATTTTGTTTTTCTCAGTTTTCTCTAAGATACAAGTGGGATACTCTAAATCTGATTTGTAATCAGAATCTGGAATTTTTGGAGCTTTTTGAGTCAGCAGAAAACTGTAATCGATTTTATCCCCTCGGGTTCTAATGTCTATCATAGGTTAATATTCTTTCTTATTAAGGTTTCCTTTTTTTATTTGCTTAAATCGACTACTCCTAGGCTTTTGAGAAAGTTTATAAATTGCATTGGCAAGAAGTTGGTTATCCCTTCTTAACCAGTCCCAAAGCCTTCGGAGCCATGCACTTTGACGGTTTTCTATGATTTGCTGGCAAATGGAATAAATGATTCCGTCTGCGCCTAATGGTTTTCTTTTGGGTTTAGAGGTACTAGGGTTACGAATCATATACTCACAATTAAGTTTTAGTTTTCCATCTTGATCTTTTTCCCACTTTGCATTTTTACGTTCTATACATCCAATTGTATCAACAGGATGATATTCAATACTATAAGTATAAGTTGGATTTTTTGGATTTCTTTTTCGCGATCTTCTTGACCATATCTCTCTCAGTGTATAAGAGTTACTTATGGCAGAGTAAGAATTATAAGTAGGTTCTTCTTTCTTTCGCATTTCTGTCTCTGCTGCATTAATTATGTCCTCATAAAAATCACAAATTTTTTGATATAATTTTTCACTATTATCTTCTGTTCCACCATTATCATCAAAATAAGTTTCGCATTTAACAGGGACTAATAACAGTAAACCTGATTCTTCTTCGTGCAATCTCTTTTTAGCCCAGTCACGCACTAATTCTTCTACTTCTTGCACTTGTAACAGGTCTTTTGATGCTGCGTCTTCATCTTTATTGTTTGTTTCCATGACTAAATTACTATCAATTGGTATGATAATGACTGAACTATCATTAATCCATGCTTTGCATTCTTCCCATTTATCTTGGGGTTGAAACCTCAAATATTTACCAGGATAATCTAAGATTGCTAAACGCAGTTCTGTGGATTTATTAGATTGATTTTGATTAGTAACTTTCATAACTAAATCAAAAATAAATGGATCAGTAGTAGTTCTCCCAGTTGGTTCAAACTCACCAAACTTAAGTCCAGAGTCAATCTGCTCTTTCGTTTTGTTAATTTTGTTTTTAGTTTGACTCATTAAGTTACCGTTTTCATCTGGTTCTTCAAAGGGTTTGATTGAAATCCCTGTTTGAGCTAAAGCATCTTTAGTTTGATCAAGTAATGTCGCAATAATTGAAGTTTTTCCTACGCTACTAGCTCCGATAATGCCAATTTTATAGAAAAAAGTATTGCTATTTTCTCGATTGATGTATTTATCAAATTTTAGTTCTGGTTTTTTCATTGGTTTAATTGAGAATGATGATTAAGTAGTTCTTGTAAGTTAGCAATTACCTTTTTAGCTTTATTTTCCAAAGTTTTCTGTTCTTCAATCATTTGGAGGTCTTCGGCTAAAATTTCATTCGCATAAAATTCAGCAAAATTAGAAAATTGAATGTCTGCATCCTGATCCCTTAGCAAGCTATCTTCAAACTTTAGAGCAGCCGATCGACGAATCCCAGAGATAAAAGGGTTTTGCTTTAAGTTTTTTTGAACATCAAAAGAGGTCTTGGTTACTCTGTCCGAGATAATCTTTAAAACTAATTCGGTCGCTTGTTCTTCTTTATACGATATGTCCTGAAAATTAAAACTTTCTGGGTTAAATTTTTGAGTTTCTTCTATCACTTTCGGTAATAAGTGGCTTTGAAAAACAGCACTTTTGCTACCGCATCCTAACAGGTATTCCGTTGCTTCTCGTAAAGAGGGAAAAGGATCACCTGGTTGGTTCAAAAGATCGAGAAACTTTTCTAATGCTTCCTTGCCTGGTTCTACATCTTGAAGCAAGTTTCCTGTACAATTGCGTATAGCTTGGCTGATATTGATAAATAGTTCCTTCATTTTTGTATCAAAATACATATTAATTTCACTGTAAGTATTTGTCAAAAATGTACGGGAACGGTTGATTTCATCGTCAGCAAAGGAATTCACTTTTTGATCCTGATCAAATCTTTCTCTAGCTTCTTCATACCAAGCCTCTTTTCCTTTACCTAATCCTCTTTGTTCAGCCCAATCTCTGATGAATTCATGTTTAGCCTCAATCTCACGAATCAGATTTTCATCGATTATTAATTTCTGTTCTTTCTCTTGGCCAACTTCTTCTTCTAATTGATTTAACACTTCCCGTCTTAATTTAGATGCTAATTTTCGTCTAATTTCTTTAGCTTTTTGCTTAATTAAATTACTCGCTTGTACACTACTTCCAGACGGAAATTTTTGCAGAGAGGTTTCTACTTTTTGAATTGCTGTGCTGATTTTTTGAACAGTTTCTTGCCATTGAGTCAAACTTGAATCAATTACTTCTTTATCCATCAAGGGGAGGCGCTCAATTAGATGATTTAGTGCAGGTTCTAAAACTTGTTCTCTGACACTATCTGAATCTTTAGCATTACAGGTAAGCACCTGATACCGACTATGTGGTTCATTTTCATTGAGTTGTTTATGAACATCATTGATTAAAATTTGATAAAGCTCTTGGTCTTTCTCATCTTTTGCAGGATGGTTAATAACGATCAGGACAAAATTCCCTGGTTTAGAAAGTCCTTCTACTGCTTGACAAATTAAATTCAGCGCTTTTCTGTCTTTATCTCCCCAATAAGCGGATTGATCTGTGGGGCGCAAAATGAGTAAAACTAAATCGACTTCGTTTTTTAAACCCTGTACATGATGTTCTTCAGCATCGACATTAACTTCTCCGAGTCCAGGCAAGTCCACTAACATGAGTTTTTCCACATCTAGCAAGAAAGAACATTGAATTTCAACATTTTTGACCGCTAAATAAAGACGAGAACAATTTGAATTATTTTCACTTTCTTGGTCGGGATAAGCAACCCAAGGACGTAATTGAGTTAAGTCTTCTATGATTTTAGTTTCACCAGTTAGTTGATTTTCATAAGAAGGGAGCGCTGCTTGCATTTTTTTGAGACGACCCATTAAATCAACATTTTCATCGGTTGTTAGTTCGGGGCGATTGTAATCAAAGTTTTTGAAATCTTCAAAAGAATCGACTTCCTCTAGTTTTAATGCTTTATGAAATGGTTTAATATATTCATTAATAAAAGTTTTCTGGTCTCGTAAACTGAGAATCGCTTTGCGTTCGTGACTGTGGCGCAGACGACTACGCACCGCAGTGACTGGAATGCCTTTTCCTGTAGGAATCGCTTCTTCTGGTAGATTACCAATGGTTTGCAGTAGGGTACTCTTACCCACTCTGGCTTGTCCGCTACAACCAATGGTAATGGCGGGACGATGAAGACGGTTTTTTGCTTTTTCTAATTGATTGCGAGCCGAAATAATCTCTTCAGGGAAAGAATGGGAAGTGTTCCAAAATTCTTGGAGATGCAATTTTAATTTCTGTGCTACTTGAGGATGTTGTGAAAGGTTACTTGTAACATTTCTCAATTCCTTAAGTGCTTGGTCTATGCTATTAAGATTATCAAGATATTGCTCAACAATCTGAACCTGTTTACCTCTTTCTTCGGTGATTTGATCAATACGGTAACTCAGTGTGTTAGATGACATTGCAATTTGGCTCGAAGTCTTGACTGTGGCTTTCTGTAAAAAGGTGGAAACGCGATCGCGTGCTGGTAAGTGAATTAAAAAGGCTGACAACCAGACTTTTTAGAATACAGGAACTAAGTGAACTATAGCGTTTCCTGGAGTCATGAGGTAAAGCCCTCAGCCCCCTCTCCCAAATTTGGGAGAGGGGGGGCAATGTACCTCATCACTGTGAGAATTGCTATATATTTTTATTATTTTAAGAGACCATGAATATTCAAGCCAACCTTAAATCACTTAAAAAGACTTAAATAAAAATTAAGAAATGATGGCTTCTCCAATTCCCTTCAGTAAATCTGAGAGAATCACTATTGCTTTTTTCTGCTGTGGTTAGAAGATAATATCAAGTTCAGGGAATTGGTTATAACTCGTGTTGGGTAGAGCGAAGCGAAACCCAACCTACTTTTTATCATTGATTGAACGAACCTGATATCACCCCACAAGTTAAATTCTTCTTGAGGACACTGAGGCGATCGCGCGATCGCTCTCTAACTCACTCTAACTCACCAAACTGTTCTCGATAGCGTTGCAGTTTTGCTTCTAACTCCTCGGCTTTCTGTTGCGCTTTTTCGGCTTTTTCTGCTGGGTTTAAAATCCAATGATTCTCCTCATCAAACCAACGT
>CAYXDG010000021.1:0-45420 GCA_964463655.1 uncultured Dactylococcopsis sp. | reverse complement strand
TAAAGGGTATATCCAGAACCAACAAAGGCTCGTCCTAGAAGGACGGGGTTTTAAATCCAATTTTTTGATAATTTGTTGTTTGTTCTTCGTTCGTCGTTCTTTAGGATAAAAGCCCTCCTTACATCTCCTCATGCTTTGCTCCAACACAATTGCGGGAAACAGGGGGGACAATAAACAAGGAACGATAAACCAATCAAAAATTATTTATTGCTTAAAGATGTCCCCAAATCCAACTTTAACCCCAGAACAAGTGCAGCAAGTCGTTGAAAACCGACATCCCAACCCCTTTGCTATTTTGGGGGCGCATCAAATTGAAGGAAAATGGGTGATTCGTGCTTATCTTCCCGAAGCCAAAGCAGTCTGGGTACGCTTACCAGAAGCAAGGGAAGAATATCCCATGTCAAATGTCCATCATCCTCAGTTTTTTGAATGTATCATCGACACAGAACAACTGATTAACTATCAACTTCGCATTCAAGAAGAAACTGGGGAAAAAGTCATTTATGACCCCTACGCTTTCCGCAATCCTCTCCTCACAGACTACGATCGCTATTTATTTTCAGAAGGAAATCATCACCGCATTTATGAGAAACTAGGAGCGCATCCCACAACTATGCAAGGGGTGAATGGGGTCTATTTTGCCGTTTGGGCTCTGAACGCTCAAAATATTGCTGTTAGTGGCGACTTTAACCAATGGACTCAAAACTTCATGGAAAAAGGAAAAAGCGGGATTTGGGAACTATTTATTCCAGAGGCGAAAGTCGGACAGCGCTACAAATATTTGATCACAGGGGAAACAGGGGAGGTTTCTGAAAAATCTGACCCTTATGGTTTTCAACAAGAAGTGCGTCCCAAAACTGCTTCCATTATCACTGATTTAAATACTTACACTTGGGGAGATGAAGACTGGTTAAAACAACGGCGCGATCGCGATCCGCTTAAACAACCGATTTCAGTTTATGAAGTGCATTTAGGGTCTTGGTTGCAAGGGTCTGTGGACGAACCCCCCAAAACTTTACAGGGGACTGTTTCTCCCGTCACCATGTCCGCAGAAAATTGGGAAGCTAGGTTTCTCACCTATTACGAACTTGCAGAACGTTTAATCCCCTATGTGAAAAAATTAGGTTATACTCACATCGAACTGCTTCCCCTTTCGGAACATCCCTTTGATGGGTCTTGGGGATATCAGGTGACAGGTTATTATGCTTGTACCTCTCGTTATGGTACACCGCAAGACTTGATGTATTTCATCAACCAGTGTCATCAAAATGGTCTTGGTGTCATTCTCGATTGGGTTCCTGGACACTTTTCTAAAGATATTCACGGCTTAGCGCTGTTTGATGGAACGCATCTCTATGAACATCCCGACCCTAGACGAGGAGAACATAAGGAATGGGGAACGTATGTTTTTAATTATGCTCGTCCTGAAGTGCGTAATTTTTTGGTCGCCAATGCGTTATTCTGGCTGGACAAATATCATGTTGACGGCTTGCGGGTGGATGCAGTAGCTTCTATGCTGTATCTTGATTATCAACGGCAAGATGGGGAATGGTTGCCCAATGAATATGGGGGACGGGAAAATTTAGACGCAGTGGCGTTTCTCCGTCAGACAAACTCCCTGCTGTTTAGCTATTTTCCTGGGGTTGTCTCGATCGCAGAAGAATCAACCACCTGGCCGATGGTGTCTTGGCCCACTTACACAGGGGGATTAGGGTTTAATCTGAAATGGAATATGGGTTGGATGCACGATATGTTGGATTATTTCAGTATGGACTCTTGGTTTCGTCAGTTCCATCAGAATAATTTAACCTTTAGTATGTGGTATCACCACAGCGAGAATTATATGCTAGCACTGTCCCATGATGAAGTGGTACATGGGAAAAGTCATCTCTTGGGGAAAATGCCAGGAGATGAATGGCAAAAGTTTGCCAACCTCCGCTGTCTATTTGCTTTTATGTTTACCCACCCAGGCAAGAAAACTCTGTTTGCATCGATGGAGTTTGGACAGTGGAATGAATGGGATGAGAAAAAGCAACTGGACTGGTGGCTCTTAGACTCTCCTTTCCACCAGCATCTGCAACGTTATGTTAGCGACTTGAATAAGATTTATCAACAGCAAAAATCCCTCTATGAACAAGATTTTGTTGAAGCAGGGTTTGCCTGGATTGATTGCAATGACCACAAACATAGCGTGGTTTCGTTTATTCGTTATGCAGAAGACAAATCAGACTTTTTAGTGGTTGTTTGTAATCTTACCCCCCAACCCCATAGCCATTATCGGGTCGGTGTACCAGAAGCAGGATTTTATCGTGAAATTTTTAATTCTGATAGCCGAGAATATGGTGGCAGTAATATGGGGAATTTAGGGGGAAAATGGACACAGGAATGGAGTTTTCATGAACAACCTTATTCCCTTGATTTGTGTTTACCTCCCTTAGCAGTGGTCATGTTTAAAATTGATTGGGAGGAAACACAAGAAAATCAGGAAATCTCTTAAGACTTAGGACGAATTCCTTTACTCTTGAGGCATTCTTGAATTTGTTTTTCCTCTTTACTGACTTTGTAGTCTTCAGTGTTTTCTTTTAACCTAAAGACTCGTTCGAGATAATCATTCCCAAATTTCGAGATCGCATTGCCGAGATCGCCTTTATTGTAGTTTTCAGGTAAGCACTCCACTAGCGCCGTTAAATCTTTCCCTTCTGGGTCAAGATACTTTTTAGCTTCACCTGCTTGTGCGGGGTTAGTGGTTAAGGTTTGCAACCAAGCAAAACCCAAAACTAAGACAGTAAGAAGGACACGCTTGAGGGGTCGAACAAAGGATTGAGGCATCGTTGTATTAATTGTTGTAACACTTCCCTTGTCATTAGAACAAAGTTCAGTTAAGTCATCATCTCTCCTTGGGATTAATATCAATTCTTAAGCGCTGGCTTCCCTGTCAGGAGTCCATTTTACCCCTTGAGTTTCTCCCCAAAAGCCCTCATATTTGGTAACTTTGACATCACCCAACACTTGCACTTGGCAAGCGAGACGGCGCTTTTGCTCTGACTTATGGGGAAAGACGGATAAACGGACATTTTCTTGCCAAGTGGGTTCAGAAACTTCTCCTTCTACAGCAACCGCACAAGTGCCACAAGTGCCGATGCCGAGACAGTTAATGATCTTAGCATTGCCATTGTAGAGATCAATATTGTTTTTCAGGAGTTCTTGTCGCAGATTTGCGCCGCGATCGCAAATGAAGGTTTTTCCTTGAGCAGTTACAGTTGGCATGGTTTTTCCTTGATGAGTGAGCTTCTTGTAAACTATTGTAAAGAAAATTTGCTTAAATTACTTGTTGCTTGCTCCAAAGAACTGGGAGTTAATCTGATACGGTAGGAGTTAACCCATAAAACAATAGGAGAGGATATTTTGGCAGAAACCCCATACATTGAAAGTGAAGCTGAGCTTGATGAACTCATCGCTAATACCCCTGCATTAGTTGTTGACTGTACAGCAACTTGGTGTGGGCCTTGTAAGCTGGTTGCGCCTCTAATTGACCAGCTTAACGAAGCGTACAACGATCGCGCTCAAATTCGCAAACTAGACCTCGATGATCACAAACCCCTCGCCAAACGATTTGAAATCAAAAGTATTCCTGCAGTGATGTTTTTCAAAGGGGGTGAGAGAGTCGAAACCCTTGTTGGCGCAAAAACCTACGATGATTATCGCCAAGAACTGGAAAAACACCTTGGCTAATTAATAATTCGTTCATGGTTCATTGTTCTTTGGAATACCCCCCATTGGCGGAAAAATCATGAACCCAATCAATAAACAAAGGAGCAATTTGTAGATTTCCTGACACGAATTTCCCGAATCAGCGATCGCGCTCTGAATTTTTGTAAGATAAATTAGAACTACGTTGGGAGAGAGAAAATTTATGTACGGTCCCACCCCGTCAGCTAATACAGTCAACAACACTGAATATGCTAATCGCTTCTTTGTTTATGAAGTGGTTGGTCTGAAACAAAAGAATGTCACTGACCAGTCTGAAACACCTGTTCGTAAGAGTGGTAGCATCTACATCACGGTTCCTTATAACCGCATGAATCAAGAAATGCAACGCATTACTCGCATGGGTGGGAAAATTGTGAGTATTCAACCCCTTAATAGCGACAATAATCACTCAGGTCAGGCTGGGACATCGGTTGAACACAGTAATGATAAGAAAGCAGCCATGAGTGAAACCAAAGCCAAATCTAAATCAGAAGTTCCTGTCAATATTTACAAGCCGAAAAAGCCTTTAGTCGGGAAATGTATCGGAAATGAAGAATTGGTCAAAGAAGGAGGAGTCGGTCGCGTCCGCCATCTCACCTTTGATATTTCTAACAGTGACCTCTGGTATTTAGAAGGACAAAGTATCGGGATTATTCCTCCGGGTAACGATGATAAAGGAAAGCCTCACAAACTCCGTCTCTATTCGATCGCTTCTACCCGTCATGGCGATAATAGCAACGATGACACAGTTTCTCTGTGTGTGCGGGAATTGGTTTACCAACATCCTGAAACCAATGAAACTATCTATGGGGTTTGTTCTAGCTATCTCTGCAACTTAGAAGAAGGCGCAGACGTTACTATCACAGGTCCTGTTGGGAAAGAAATGCTGCTCCCTGAAGACCCCAATGCCAATATTATCATGATGGCAACAGGAACAGGAATCGCCCCTTTCCGTGCTTATCTGCGTCGGATGTTCCAAGAACAACACGAAGACTACAAGTTTAATGGGTTTGCTTGGTTAATCTTCGGAATTCCTTACACAGAAAATATTCTTTATAAGGAAGACTTAGAAAAGCTGCAAGCAGAATTTCCCAAAAACTTCCGTCTCACTTATGCCATCAGTCGGGAACAAAAAACTGCCGATGGTAAGAAAATGTATATCCAAAACCGTGTCGCAGAAGAAGTCTCCGAGATTTGGAAATTACTCCAAGAAGAAAAAACTCATACCTATATCTGCGGTCTCAAAGGTATGGAAGATGGCATTGATGAAGCTCTTGCCGCAGAAGCTGAAAAACACGGTGCTAAATGGTCTGACTTCCAGAAGAGTATGAAGAAAGCTGGTCGTTGGCACGTTGAAACCTACTAATTCAGTGAGCAATGAGCAGTAAGTAAGGTTGACCTGATTGCTTGTCCCCTAATTCCCTCAAAAGATTGGGGGATTTTTTGATTGGGTCATTAGCTATTCGATCACAAAGGACAAAAGACGAATGACGAACGACCAAGGACAAACAATTGAGAAATATGTTAAGATAGGTTAAGAAAAGGAAACGATAAAATAAAAGGTTACTGTTAGATAAACAAAGGACTTAAGATATGAAACTACCTTGGCGGGTAATTTTACTCTGGACATTACCAGCACTCGTTGTCGGATTTTTTGTCTGGCAAGGAACTTTTTCTCCCAACGGCGGGGAATTAACGGGTAACAATGCTGCTAACACACGGCTCAGTTACGGTCGTTTTCTCGAATACTTAGAATCTGATCGCGTGCGCTCTGTGGATTTATATGATAACGGTCGCACCGCGATCGTGGAAGCAAAAGACCCCCAAATCAATAGTAATATTCTAAGATACCGCGTTGATTTGCCCCAAAATGCTCCTGAATTAATTACCAAAATGCGAGAAGCCGATGTGGCGATCGACTCCCATGATAACGGAAATAATGGCGCAATCTGGGGTCTCTTAGGCAATTTAATTTTCCCAGTCCTCCTCATTGGTGCATTATTCTTCCTCTTCCGTCGCTCTAACAATACAGGAGGCGGCCCTGGACAAGCGATGAACTTCGGAAAATCTCGCGCTCGTTTCCAAATGGAAGCCAAAACAGGCGTTCTCTTTGATGATGTCGCTGGTGTCGAAGAAGCCAAAGAAGAATTACAAGAAGTGGTTACTTTCCTCAAGCAGCCAGAACGCTTCACCGCAGTGGGAGCGAAAATTCCTAAAGGCGCTTTATTAGTCGGCCCGCCAGGAACAGGTAAAACCCTGATGGCAAAAGCGATTGCAGGGGAAGCTGGCGTTCCTTTCTTCAGTATCTCTGGTTCAGAGTTTGTGGAAATGTTTGTTGGGGTTGGGGCCTCTCGCGTGCGTGACCTCTTCAAAAAAGCCAAAGAAAACGCCCCTTGTCTGATTTTTATCGATGAGATTGACGCAGTGGGTCGTCAACGAGGCGCTGGCATCGGTGGTGGGAACGATGAACGGGAACAAACCCTCAACCAGTTACTCACTGAAATGGACGGATTTGAAGGCAATACGGGTATTATCATTATTGCTGCAACCAACCGCCCTGATGTCCTTGATACAGCGCTCCTACGACCAGGACGCTTCGATCGCCAAGTAACGGTCGATCCCCCAGATATCAAGGGACGAGTTGCGATTCTCAATGTTCATGCTCGGAACAAAAAGTTAGACCCAGAAGTTTCCTTAGAATCCATTGCGCGACGGACACCCGGCTTTACCGGCGCTGATTTAGCTAACCTATTAAATGAAGCCGCGATTTTAACCGCCCGTCGTCGTAAACCAGCGATTACTCTCACAGAAATCGATGATGCAGTCGATCGCGTGGTCGCAGGAATGGAAGGAACGCCCTTGGTTGATAGCAAGAGCAAGCGCTTAATTGCTTATCATGAAGTGGGTCATGCCATTATTGGCACACTGCTCAAAGACCACGATCCTGTGCAAAAAGTCACCCTGATTCCTCGCGGACAAGCACAAGGGTTAACCTGGTTTACCCCCAGTGAAGAACAAATGCTCGTTTCGCGATCGCAGCTTAAAGCTCGTATTACAGGGGCTTTAGGCGGTCGCGCAGCCGAAGAAGAAGTTTTTGGCGATGCGGAAGTTACCTCTGGTGCTGGTGGCGATTTACAACAGTTAACAGCAATGGCTCGTCAAATGGTGACTCGCTTTGGAATGTCCGATCTCGGTCCCATGTCTTTGGAAAGCCAAAACAGCGAAGTTTTCCTGGGCGGTGGACTGATGAATCGCTCAGAATATTCTGAAGAGATCGCTTCTCGGATTGATAATCAAGTGCGTGAAATTGTCGAACAGTGTCACAAAAACGCTCGTCAAATCATTCGAGATCACCGTGTTGCGATCGACCGTCTGGTGGATTTGCTAATTGAGAAGGAAACCATTGATGGGGATGAATTCCGTCAAATTCTCTCAGAATACGTCGATATTCCTGAAAAAGAGCAATTTGTTCCCCAAATTCAACAGTAAGCGATTAGATAAGCATCATTTTCCTGGTTTGAGTTGAGCAAGGATTATGAAAGAAAGAAGAGATGGGTCAGTTTCCCATCTCTCTTTTTATGAGTGTTATAGGAGTTTTCAAACAGATCGGTTGCGAGGAAAGGGGATATGTTATCATTTTTCAAGAGGCTTTCTTAAAAAAAAGCTCATTTAATAGATTACCAGACTAAAAACGATTTAAAAAGCGACTCGCAGACCGCATGGCATTTTGGAAAAGTTTATTTAATAGCAGTTCAAACGCGATCGCGCCTTCATCAACTTCATCAGAGGAAGAAACTTTGCTAAAACAGGGTGAGACGCAACAAGAAACCAAAATTCTTTTTAGTACCACTCGCTCCATTGATCTTTACGAGCTAGAAGAACTCTGCGATGCTGTTGGCTGGTCCCGTCGTCCCCTGCGGAAAGTCCGTAAGGCGATGCAACATAGTTTCCTAGTCGTATCAATGTGGGAAGAAAACGGTGCGAGCAAACGTTTAATTGGGTTCGCCCGAGCCACCTCCGATCATGCTTTTAATGCCACAATTTGGGATGTGGTGGTTCATCCCCGCGCTCAAGGAAAAGGACTGGGAAAAGCTCTCATGAACTACATGATTAAACGCTTACGCCAAGAAGATATCAGCAACATTACCCTTTTTGCAGACGCAGAGGTGGTTAAATTCTATAATCGTCTGGGGTTTGTTCCAGACCCAGAAGGGATCAAAGGAATGTTTTGGTATCCAGATTAGCTGAAACGTTTTGTTAAAATAAAATTTTTTTAGAAATCTTCCCCAACTTGCACCATTCTAGGTTAGAATAACATAGGAATCGACGGGATGTAGCGCAGCTTGGTAGCGCGCCTGCTTTGGGAGCAGGATGTCGTAGGTTCAAATCCTGCCATCCCGATTAACTTCTAAACAGTTACTAATTTATTAGTACAAGATTAATAACGCAATTGCGCTAGAGATCAAAAAGTCTCATCGATTTTAAGCAACGTATAAGCATAACTGGTGAGTAATCTTCTAAATCTATTGCCTTCGGAAGCGCGATCGCAGTAGCTTTTCATGGCTATGCTTATGGGGATGCGATCGCAGAGATGAAATGGCTCTCTTGGCTGGCTTAAGCCTCCTCAATCTTCCCCTAAACAGACGGATTGGTTGTGCAATAATAAGGAGGGGAGTTGTGTTTGTCACTTCTGCAATTTAAATCAATAAATAACACATCAGGAAATCAAACGAATGCGTGCGCCATCAGTTTTATCGGGTTTATTTTTCTTGGGAATATCGGGAATAATCAGCCCAGAAAGTTTAGCAGGTCAACGGTTAGATGGAACGGTCTTTTTTGAAGCGGCACCCCGTCTAGAAAATGCAAGAACAACCTTTAATAAAGTTCAGATGCGGGGAGCAACTTACTATTTCACGCTAACCATTCCTTCAGAAGCTAATGAACCCCTTGGTCAAGTGATCATCAATCAAAGGAATGGAATTGATGGCATTCCCTTGCTACTGGATGAAACAATTGCTTTTATTGGTACTTCTAATAATCGGGAAAAAATCCTCTCTTTGGCTAACGTTTCCCAAAGCGAAGACGATCAAGAAACGATTATTCAATTTGACAGTTCTGTTGCTCCAGGAAACACCATTACCATCGGATTAAGACCCCGTAAAAATCCTAAATTCAGTGGCGTTTATTTGTTTGGTATAACTGTATTTCCTGCAGGAAAAAAGAGTCAAGAATTGTATTTAGGAGTGAGACGATTACAGTTTTACGATCGCAGCAACGATAACGATTTCCAAGATTTTCCTTAGCTTGAGAGGCTCACAAAAATGGACAATTTAATCCTCAAATCTACCCAACTTCCTGATACAATTAAAAAACGTTTTGGGGAACGCAGCGCTGGCAAACAACGAGCAATGGAAGCAGACGGTCATTTGCTTTTAGTGTTGCATAAAGCCCCACAACCCAATCAGCACGATCGCAGTGCTATCTTTTTTTGGCGCAGACCTGATGGTAAATGGCAAGCCAGTAATGGCGGTTCAGGAATTCAACTCTTAAATGCTCATATTCAAGCCTATAGTCAAGCAGAAAGCGAGTTACAAAAGCACTATGAAGAAGCCGAAGCAGCAGAAGATTATTTTGAATTATTAGAAGGAATGACATCCTTACGAAGAGCAACTAGAAATCTACGCTCTGCATTACAAGCAGCCAGAGAAATGATTCCCCTCGATCGCGATATAATTGACTGTCGAGACTGGGCAGAATCCATTGAGCGCAACTTAGATTTACTTTATGAAAATACAAAAAACGCCCTAGAATTTCGTATTGCTCAACGGGGAGAAGAGCAAAGTCAATTAAGCATAAAATCCCTTGAATCAGCCAACCGTTTAAATATTTTAGCGGCAATTTTCCTGCCATTAACTGCTTTAGCGAGTCTGTTTGGGATGAACTTAAGGAGTGGTTTAGAAGGAGGCGCGATCGTGACCTTTTGGTCAATCTTTTTTTTAGGCGTTGTCTCTGGCTTTTTTATGCTACGTTGGGTTAAACAAGGACGGTTTTTATAACTTGAAAATCCATAAAACTAATCAGGTGGGTAAGGCCCACCGTCAATCTATAAAAAGGAGTAAAGATGGCTGCAAAAATTCCAGTGACAGTGATTACGGGATTTCTTGGCGCGGGAAAAACAACCTTAGTTCGACATCTCTTGCAAAACAATCAAGGACGAAAAATTGCTGTTCTTGTCAATGAATTTGGCGAAGTAGGAATTGATGGAGAACTACTACGAAGTTGTCAAATTTGTGATGACGAAGAAGACGTAATGAATAACATTGTTGAACTCACTAATGGCTGTCTTTGTTGCACGGTTCAAGAAGAATTTTTTCCCACAATGCAAGAACTTTTAAAACGACGGGATCAGATTGATTGCATTGTTGTAGAAACCTCTGGGTTAGCATTACCAAAACCCCTTGTTCAAGCCTTTCGTTGGCCGCAAATTCGTAACAGCGCAACCGTTGATGGTGTTGTCACAGTTGTTGATTGTGAAGCGTTAGCAAGTGGTGTCTTAGTGGGAGATTTAGACGCATTAGAAGCGCAACGTCAAGCTGATCCCAATTTAGAACATGAAACGCCCATTGAAGAATTATTTGAAGATCAACTCAGTTGTGCTGATTTAATCTTATTGACAAAAGCTGATCGTGTCGATCATCAAACCCGTCAAAGGGTGGAAACTTGGCTGAAACAAGAATCGCCAGCAGGAGTGAATATTCTTCCTTGTTACAATGGCGAAGTTTCCTCTGAGGTTTTATTGGGCTTTAATGCAGCAGTTGAAGATCATTTAGACAGTCGTCCGAGTCATCATGACCACGAAGAAGACCACGAACATGATGATAATATTAATTCAGTGCAATTGATTTTAGACGAAGCCTATGAACCCAAAAAGTTACTAGATTGTTTGCAACAATTATTTACAAAAGCAGAAATTTATCGGGTGAAAGGTTTTGTGAATGTTCCGAATAAACCCATGCGTTTAGTGGTGCAAGGTGTCGGAAAACATTTAGACTCATTTTACGATCGCCCTTGGAAAAAGGATGAACCACGTCAGACTCGTTTAGTGTTTATTGGACGGGATTTAAATGAGAAGATGATTCAATCAAACCTGACTTGAATAGCTGATGAAATTATTGCTGAGTTGACTGTTTTTTTTCTAACCATTCTATAACTTGTTTCCCCAGAGAAACTTGATTAAGGCGATCGATTTCTCGGATTCCTGTTGGACTGGTGACATTAATTTCTGTTAAGTAACCACCGATGACATCAATTCCTACAAAAAACAGACCATCAGCAATTAAAGTGGGGGCGATCACACTACAAATCTCTCGATCGCGCGGGGTAATTTCTGTCGCTTCAACTCTTCCGCCAACAGCCATATTGCCTCGAAATTCACCTTCTGTCGGCACACGATTCACCGCCGCGATCGGTTCTCCTTCTAATAAAATAATACGTTTATCGCCGTCTTTTGCTTCAGGAAGAAAGGTTTGAATCATAACAGGTTCTCTTCCTTTTTGGGTGCTAATTTCAATGAGAGAATTAAGATTTTTATCGCGTTTTTCTAAGAATAAAATCCCTTCTCCAGCTTTTCCACCCAAAGGCTTTAAAACTGCCCCTTCTTTCCTTTCTACAAACTCGCGAATCACTTTCTTATCTTGACTCACAATCGTTTCAGGAATCACTGATTGAAAGCGCATAGCATATAACTTTTCATTAGCTCGTTGTAAGCCAGTGGGAGCATTAATGACTAACGTTGATGTTGGCGTTAATAAGTCTAACATCTGAGTCACGTAGAGATAAGGGATGGTAACAGGAGGGTCAGTCCGCATAAACACCGCATCCATCCCTGATAAAGATTGTAACGCCCAATCTCCCAATTGATACCATTCTTTCGCAGAGACCCAATGCTGGTCTTCTAGGGTAACAGGAGTCAGTTTAACGGCTTGTAGTCGCGCCCAGGCTTGAGATTGGACAACACTTAAATAAGAAGCATCACTCACCCATACTTCATGTCCTTGCGCTTGTGCTGCTTCCATGAGCGCGACAGTTGTATCGTGAGTGGGGTCGAGTTGGGAGAGAGGGTCAGTGATAAAGGCGAGTTTCATCTCAGGAGTGAAGATTATTTCTGGTTGAATATCAGGTTCGCTCAATCAATCATAAAATATCGGTTGGGTAGAGCGTAGGAAAACCCAAGATTCATGGTAACCGATCGCGCCTCTGATTAGGCTATGATTTATGGTGGACAAGGCTTCAACCCTAGAAAGTTCTCCCGCGATCGCGCTTCTGGCTCGATTTTCATTTTTGCCATTAATGCACTCGCCACTGGGTTAGCTTGTTGCAAAAAGTCCCGCCAGTTTAACCGATTTAATTGTACAACGCGATCGTTAAATTAACGTCTTAACCTGATTGCGTACTGCTATAAACCCCTGTAAACACTTTAGTTGCTGGCCCTGTCATATAAACATTATTGTCTTCTATTGACCATTGAATTTCTAAACAACCCCCTGGGAGTTCAACTGTTGAAGCGCGATCGCAGAAATCATTTAAAACTCCTGCGACAACAGATGCACAAGCGCCTGTTCCACAAGCTAAGGTTATCCCAGCGCCTCTTTCCCAGACTCGCATTTTCAGATAATCTTTGCGAACAATTTCAATAAATTCTGTATTGATTCGTTTGGGAAAAACTGAATGATGTTCAAAGTCAGAACCAATTTTTTCTAATTCGATCGCGTCCACCTTTTCCACAAAAGTAATACAGTGTGGGTTGCCCATACTAACACAAGTTATTAGCCAATCTTTTTTCGCCACAGTTAGGGGTTGATTAATCACTTTTTCCTCAGCAGAGGTGAGAGTGGTTGGAATTTCTTTAGCGAGTAAATACGGTTGTCCCATATTGACTTTAACCTGATAATTCTCTTGGAGTTGAGGACGAATTGTTCCTGCTAAGGTATGAATATGATAGATGTGGTTGGTGTTTTTTTGACCTTCTAACTCAGCAATAAATTGGGCAAAACAACGAATGCCATTGCCACACATTTCGGGTTCTGAACCATCAGAATTATAAATTCGCATGGTGTAATCCGTGTTGTCTTGAGCAGGAAGGACAAAAATAACGCCATCTGCACCGATTCCAAAATGGCGATCGCAAAGTTTCATCGCTTGTTCAGGAGTCAGAAAAGGGGTATGATGATGACGGTTGTCAATCAAAATAAAATCATTGCCAAGTCCGTGATATTTGGTAAATTGAATTTCCATTGTACAATTAGGAGGTAAAAATGACAGAATTTGATACCAGTTTACCCAGTACCCGTATGATACAAAATATTATCAAAGAGAAAAAAGATGTGGAAATTAAACTCGTCAGCGAAGATTTAGTAGTGGGTCGAGTGATGTGGCAAGACCCAGACTGTATTTGTTTAGTTGACCATTATGACCAAGCGACAATAGTTTGGCGACAATCAATTGCTTATCTAAAACCAAAAGGATAGTCATCTTGTCCCTTAAAATCGAGTCAGAAGACCTTGTTGTCCCAGTAAAAGTTCTCGCAATAAAGTAAAAAAACCAACCAAAATAACAGGGGTAATATCAACACCCCCGATGGGAGGAATCACTTTTCTTAGAGGGACTAAAAAGGGTTCAGTGGGATAGGCGACAAAATTATAAGGGAATTGATTTAAATTAATTTGGGGATACCAAGTGAGGATAATACGGAAAATAAAGAAAATTGTCATCACAGCAAAGAAAATTCCTAAACCCCAGTTTAAAATCATTGATAATGTCATAAGCCAATCATTAAAATCATTAATCGGTGGTTCGCGAGATCAGGAAGTGCTTCCCCAGACAGTAAGGAGTTACCCAAACCTGTTATGCTAGTAGAGTAACATGACTATTGATTAATCCTGATTTTATCGAGCAATCAACAAAGACCATGACACCATCTTTAGCAAATTTCTTTTACAGTTTACTGGCTGGAACGTTAATTGTCGTGATTCCAGCCACCATCGCGCTCGTTTTTATCAGCATAAAAGACAGAGTTCGTCGCTCTTAGAAAACGTCTAGACTGATTTAGAGCGATTCAGTCCAGAGGAAAGACTCGGAAAAATGTCTGGTATCTCCTCTGGACACATCTTATGGCAGCAGTGGGTAAGATGAAAGAAACCTCTCACATCGTTAGCAGCAAAGCAAGAACCAAGCAAGGAGCAGAGCAATGGTAAACTTTGGGCTGAACTCAGCCAGTATTCTCGGTATATTTCTCGCGATCGCAGGCGCTTCCTTATATTTTATGCGTTCCTTTCGCCCAGAATTGTCCAGAGACCAAGATATTTTTTTTGCTGCGGTGGGATTACTCTGCGGATTTATCCTACTTTTCCAAGGCTGGCGACTTGACCCCATTTTACAATTTGGTCAGTTTCTGTTAACAGCTATGGCAGTTGCGTTTGGAGTGGAAACCATTCGCTTGCGATCGGCAACCACAGAACAAGCGAAGCGAAGCGCTCCAACAGTAGATCGCGATCGCCGTACCAGTCGGGTGTATCGAGCAGAAATCGATGATATGGAACCCTACTTTGAAGAAGAAGAAATCGCAGAACCCCGTCGTCGTCTTGGAGGAACAGCAACCAGCGATCGCTCTTATCGCAGCGATCGCGATCCTGCTTCTCGTTCAAGCACAAAAACGCGATCGAGCAGTCGCACCCGCAAAAAATCTTCTTCTCGTCCGAGCAATCGTCCTCCTGCTGGAAATTCCTATTACGACCCAACCCCTTCCTACGAATGGGATGACCAACCTGAAGCAGATGAAGAGGATTATCTCCCCCCCCGTGAACGGCGCGATCGACGCATTGAAACCTCCAGTTCCCCTCGTTCCACCCGCAAACCCCGTCGTCCAGACAGCGAAAGCAACTCACGACCCTCTCGTCCCCCTGGGAAGCGACCGTCCTCTCGCCGTCGTCCATCTCCACCAAAAGAAGACTATGTGGACTACAAACCCATTGCATCTTATGAAGATGAAGACGATTTTGATAATAGCAATCAGTTCGATTATTAGTCAAACAATGGGGTAAGCGCACCTTGTTAGGGAAAGGAACAATTATTAGACGGTTGAGTCTCAGTTTACTATTGTTGGTTTCTGGTTGTGGCTCTGCGAACCTTCCTGAAGACACCGCTGGAATCAATAGTCGTTATAACGACCAACAACCAAGTTTGAGTGGGGATGGACGATTCTTGGCTTGGGTGTCTAATCGCAATGGTCGTCATCAAGTTTTACTCTATGACTTGTCGCAGGAACGATTTATCCCCTTGCCAGGTTTAAATCCGAAAAATGTTCTTGCTGAAAGCCCAAGTTTAAGCCGAACAGGACGCTATTTGGTCTATTTGGTCAGTCGGAAAGGTCGCCCAGAAATTGCCCTTTATGACCGCTTTACAGAGGAGACACAGATTCTTACTGAATCTTACCCCCATTGGGTGCGAAACCCTGATGTTGATTTGGATGGACGTTATATTGTGTTTGAAACGGCTCGTCGTGGTCAATGGGATACAGAGATTTTAGATCGCGGGCCAGATATAGAGCTAGATATTCTAGATGGAACGCGCATTTATGATGAGTGATCAAATCCCTTTCCTGTTAAAGGTCATCGGTAGCTTGTGCTTAACCCCCTTTCTAGCCAGTTGTGGTGGCTACCCAGAGGTGGTGAAGACCCCATTTTCCCAAAGCCTCGAAGGATTCAATACCCCCGCTTCTGAGTTTCATCCTGAAATCTCAAATCGTTATGTGGCTTTTGTGTCGGATCGAAATGGGTCTCAAGATATTTATCTCTATAATCAGCGCGATCGCACTCTGATGCCCATTCTAGGCTTGAATGCGTTGGATGAAATGGCGTTTGACCCCACTGTCTCTGAAGATGGGCGCTACATTGCATTTACCAAAACCCGTCAGGGCCGATCAGATATTTTCCTCTACAATCGAGAAACGCGATCGCTGCGGAATCTGACAAGTAATTTATCAGCACAAGTGCGTCATCCCACGATTAGTGCCGATGGTTCGACGATCGCGTTTGAAGCGAATCCTGATGGAAACTGGGATATTTTAATTTATGATCGTAGTGGTGAACCGATAGAGCTTCCCAACAATTAAAATAATTTTAACCCAGATTGCGTTTTAGGAGGTCAGAGAATGAGCCGTTTAACTGTTACACCAGTTCCCACAGAAACTTGGATCAGCGCGAGTTGGCGTGACTATTTCCAAACTGTTAGAGTTGCCATAAAAAACCTTTATTCTCCTTGATTAGCACTAATACGATATCACCTTCAGGTTTCTATAGCAATCAAAACTAATGCTCAGGATGATTAATTATCAATTAATAAGGTAATCCTCGAAATCGCTTCACTTTTGGCTTTAATCTAAAACTAAGATGCTCCTGATCAGGGATTGGTTTTAAATCATGCTCTGTTGTCTCTGAATTGTCTTCCTCAACAGAAGGCTTTTGAATGACCGTCTCTGGTGATTGAATAAAGGTTTTCGGTTCTTCATTTGTGTAAAACTCTTCGCTTAAGTCTTCAATAATCTGAACTAAAGCATCTTGTTCCCATTCTGTTTTATTTAAGGCGCTCATCACGACCGCCATTCCCTTGATGACAGAAGAATCCATCTGATTTTTATCAAATCCTGGTAAAAGCTCATAAGCTCCCTGATTCCGCGCCCATCTTTGCTCCGTTTCCGAAATTTTGATTCTTTCTTCTGCAGTTAAAATGACCTTCAAATCAGGATACTTTCCTTGGACACATCGACACACATCATAGGGATTTAATTGTTCAATGGACATTTCTAGGATGATCAGTTTTGGTAAAATTTCGGCTAGTGAATTCTCTTTTTTCAACAGTTTTAGTAACTCAGTTTCAGAAGATTCTGTAATCGGAATCAATTCTTGACTGTTTAAGATGCGTTCCCAAACTGTCTTCTGGAAATCGCTTTTTTGCACCAATAGGACTGTGTTTGCCATATTAACCCGTTGTGTTCATTAAAATTCTCATATCTAGCAATTGAGTTAAAGTAATAATCAAACCAGCCTCATGAAGACCCATTACTAATGATCGCTATTATTTTAATTTTAACCAACTCTGAGGGGTTTAATGTGACAGAATTTACAGTTTACACCCGCATCAATCACTCTCAGCGGAGAGGGGGAGATTCGAACTCCCGGAGCCTTTCGGCTCAGCCGATTTCAAGTCGGCCGCAATCGACCACTCTGCCACCTCTCCAGAACTAGGCTCTATCATAACAGTTCCTTGGCAACTTCTTCCACTTAACTTTGAAAATCTCTTTTTTGGGTGATTAAATTTACTAAAGGTTTGTTGGTTCATCTAATAAGAGAACCTTGGGTTCTGTGGCTAAAGCACGGGCAATATAAACCCGTTGGCGCTGTCCACCAGAAAGTTCAGCCAGAGGGCGATCGCGCCACTTTAATCAGCCTACCAAATCCAGCGATCGTTCCACAACTATTTGATCTCGTTTTCCATCTGATTTAGAACTTAAATTAATCCTTCTGCTTCAGGATCAATTCCTAATTCTCGTAACCGTTGGGCTAAGCGATTAGCTTTTTCCTCACCAATGAGTAAAAGATTCCCCTCTAAATCCCACCATCTTAACCATAATTGATGCTGATTTTGATAACTTCCTCGCCACAATCCTAATTCGACTTCTAGGGGTTCAATTTCATAATGTCCTCTCTGATTTGGACTTAACTGACGATAGGAAAAGTCTGGTAGATGATACAGTTGTAACTTACCTGTTTTGATCTCATAAATCCCATAGTAAGGAATGCGAATGATTTTCTCATAGACCCAAAACTTCCCTGGTTTTGTCAGGCTTCCATTGCTAGAAGATAAGGGAGTATTGTCTCTTTCTTCTGACCCATCACCACTGGCAAATTCTAAGGCAATTAAGGGCGCTTGTAACTCTCGCCATAACACATAAGACCGACGCATTTCTCCATGATACAAAGGGGAAACATTGGGAACATAAAACCAATCTGGTGCTTCCGCACCTCTTTCTGGAGGGTCAGTTTCTCGCCAATAAATTCCACAATCTTGACTGATCGCGTAATCACCATTAGGATGCAGTTTTTTAAGCACGGTTGAGAGGGAATCTGTTAATAAAATACTTTGCGGATGTTCAGAGAAGTTTTTCACAAATGTTCCGTCAGATTCAGGGAGTTGATTATGATCAGGAAAGCCTTTTGGTTGCTCGATCGCAGATGATTGTTCTGTCATTTGGTGTAAGTGTTTTATGATCAAGTCTGAATTAATTATGGCTTGCTGAATAATTTATGGCTGTTTTATTACCTGCTATTTTCCCTGTGGCGCTGATGATTATCATTGGCGCGATCGCCCATCGTTATCTTTCTCTAAATCAAGCAACCCTTTCCCAACTGGCTTTGTATATTCTAATTCCCGCTTTAGTGGGTGACAAATTATATCGAACAACTGTATCTTTAGAGGGGGCGATCGCGCTGATCCTTGGCTTTTTCTTCACCTCCGTTGTTTTGTATTTGATCGCCTCAGCCATTAATCAATGGGGAAACTTCCCTGAAACGGTGGGAAAAAGTCTCATCGCGACCACTGTCTTTGGCAATGTGGGAAACTTAGGTCTCCCCATGAATCGTTTTGCGTTTGGGGAAGCAGGCTTAGAACGAGCCATTATTTGCTTAATTACCTCTGCTATCATTTTATTTGGCATTGCCCCTGCCTTGCTCAAAGGAGGCAGTTGGGAGCATGGAATTAAGACAACTCTCCGCTTACCTTTATTTTGGGCGATGATTGTTGGGATTATTTGTCGGGTGCTAGAGGTAACGTTTCCCTATCGTTTGGATGCGGGAATTGAACAGTTAGGATCAGCCTCGATTCCCATTGCGTTACTGATTTTAGGAATGCAGTTGGCAAGTACCCCTTTTATTGTGGGAAAATATGAATTATTAGCATCTGGATTACGGCTATTTGTTGCGCCCGCGATCGCGTTAGGGGTGGGAACAATTTTACAATTACAAGGTCTTGATTTGAAAGTTTTAGTCCTCCAAACCGCAATGCCGGCCGCCGTCAACACAGTGTTAATGGTGGGAGAATTTGGCGGAGAACCCGATCGCGCAGCAAGAACCGTTGTCGTTTCCACTTTATCTGGTTTCATCAGTTTACCTCTTATTTTATGGGGCTTAACCCAACTTCTTGGATAATCGAGATTGATGCTGATGGCTCGATCGCCCCTTGCCAAAATTTACAATTAATTTATATTCTCTACCCATTGACAAATCATTGCTAGACTAGGAATTTGATGATTGTTCACTACTTACCAAATTGAAGCGTTCTTTGGAGTTTAATAATCATACTAGATAAATAAATTTTGCTCATTGAGATCATTAAAATTTCGAGGAAATCAAGGATGAAGGAAATTAGAAACTGGCTAAACCTCTGTAACAAAATTATCTGGGAACAATCAGGTTGGCTCAAGCAAGATGAGCGCTGGTTAGTCAATGGGGTTGTCATCAGTGTTTCAACTTTTTACAGTGAATTGACCCACAAGATTATGTGGTGTGCGAAGCCAATGAGCCAAGTTTGGTACGTTGAAGCAGAAACCGAAAGAGCTTTGGTTCTCAAGGCGATCGCAGAAATTGAAGAAGAAGTCAACAGATAGCGAGAGCATTCTAGCAGGGATAGGCAGCTGCGTCTTTTTCTGTCAGCTTGTGCGGTCAGTTCTAAACTGTCGTTTACTGCTGAAGCCCTCCCCAAAGAATTGAGGAGGGAAAAAATCCTGACACTCAGTTAGAGGTTAGTTATAAACTTTCCCACCCCCCCAACGTCTGCCACGAACTTTTGGCTGAATCAGAATATGGGCGGCGATCGCTTCTAAATCATCACCCGTTAAGTTTCTCATTTCAGGATAGATATCAGACCGCGTTGTGTTGGGATGAATCTCTTCAATATTGATTTCCCCATCATAAGTGGTGGGGTTTTTCAGATAGTCAATCAATCCCGCAATATTATCCCGTGGGGGTTCAGCACGTTCTAAGGCTTCTAAGCTGAGTCCAACGTTTGGGTTGGTTTTTGTCACTCCTCCTAAGTGACATTGAGCGCAAGTATCATTAAAGAGGCGTTTTCCTTTTTCCGCTTCTTGGATGCTAACGACCATTTTGTCGCCCTGTTCATTATATTGCAGGGTACGAGTTTCTTTGTCCAGTTCCCTTGCTGAGACAGGACTAACAAACAGTTGACTGGCAAAAAATACAGTTGCAACTGCGATTAAAATTAGTTTTTTCAACATGGTTTATGGTTCTCCTCAAAAACGCTTGTTTGATGCTTGAGTTAACGATCAGCTAAATTCAGTAATCGAAGTTTGTTTCACAAGTTGACAGAATCTGTACAACGTTCAGACAGGTATCTTGATTTTTATATCTAATCCCGAGTTCATTGCCAAAAGTGATCTGTTTGAGCAATATCAGGGAAAAATGATGGTTTCTCACCCTCCCTAATCTAGCAACAGCATCCTGATTGTACCAAACACAGGGACTAATTCAGGATTCATCCTCATAATATGTGAAGTGACCTCTATATTTTTGATCAAGGGATAGCTGTGGTATTTTCCTCTACTTTTTCAACCGAACAAGCAACTTGGCAATGGCGACACATCGGGAGTTTAGCCTATCTCCAATGTGGCTTACTCAAAGCCTTTCCTCATGGCTTTTTTACCCGCCGTTTTGTGGGTTATACTTTACCAGACTTAACAAAATGTCTCATTCGTGATGGGGAAACTTATCGCACAAAACAGGTACATGGCAAACGGGTTGTCACTCCCTCAGAAATGGCGCAGGAAGGGGGAGAATTAGTAGAAGCCGATGGTTTACTCAGTGATGGAACACAACAAGCGTTATGGGTCGCTAGTGCCGATTGTACCCCCGCTTTGATCGCAGATGTGAAAACCCAACAAGTGTCTGCGATTCATGCGGGGTGGCGCGGAACAGCTTTAGAAATTGTCCCTGCGGCGATCGCGCGGTTTTTAGACACAAACAGTGAGTTATCCAACTTACGAGTTGCTCTCGGCCCTGCGATCAGTGGAGAAGTATATCAAGTATCTGAAGATGTCGCAGCACAAGTGGGAAAAAGCCTATTTCCGCAAGAGTCTCTTTTGTCTTCAGAAGCCATTTTAGAGCAATTGTGGCAGTTTAATCCTTGTCCTTTACTTCCCGACCCTGAACCGACAAAAGTCCGCTTAGATGTGCGAATTGTGAACAGTTTACAACTGAAAAATTTAGGGCTTCATCCTGAACAAATTGCGATCGCCCCCTACTGTACTTATCAAGAAGGAGAACATTTTTTTTCCTATCGGCGCTTACGAGAAAAAGCAGTGCAATGGTCGGGAATTGTTAGTAGCGTTTAACCACACGCTGCATTTCTTTCTGGTCTTCTCGGCGTTTAATGGTTTCTCGTTTATCATGTAGTTTCTTCCCTTTCCCTAAGCCAATTTGCACTTTCACAATGCCTTTTTTGAGATACACCTTTAAGGGGACAAGGGTTAAGCCTTTCTCTTCTGTTTTCCCAATTAACTTACTAATTTCTTGGCGATGGAGTAACAGTTTCCGACTCCGTTTGGGGTCGTGGTTAAAATACGCTCCTGTTGCTTCATAGGGAGAAATATTAACATTAATCAGCCAAACTTCCCCTTGACGAATTAAAGCATATCCATCTTGTAAATTAATCCGTCCTGCACGAATGGATTTGACTTCTGTCCCAATGAGTTGAAGACCTGCTTCGTAGGTTTCCAAAATTTCATACAGGAATCGTGCTTTACGGTTTTCGGCAATACTTTTGATCCCATTCGGTTGATTTTCTTTCGCCATAATTTTCTCGGTTATACATTTAATACAGTGCTAACTGTCTCAGGAAGGGGTAACAAAATGCTAACTAATAAGACTAAGCTCAAAAAGCCTAATAAATCTCGAATATTATCTAATTCTGTCACATCGTTTAAGGCGGGTTCATCTACAATCGGCATGAGAAACAAGATAATAGCCCAAAGAAGAAAAGTGGGTTCTGTTAAAGATAAGATAAGGATTAATAATCGTGAGACTTGACCGATAATAATGGCGGTACGCTGTCCATAAATAGCATGAACAATATGACCTCCATCTAATTGTCCCACTGGCATTAAATTCAGCGCTGTAACAATTAAACCAATATATCCTGCGATCGCGATCGGGTGCAAATCAATGGCTGTTCCTGCAACAAATTGACTCCCCAAAGCCATCTTACAAAATAACGTCGTTAACAGGGACGATCGCGGATTGAGAGAGTCAATATTCACCAGCGTTGATTCTTGTGTGAGATCGACAATTTCCGATTGAGACAGACCCCAAAGTAAGAGGGGAATTGTCATGATTAATCCTCCAATTGGCCCGGCGATCGCCACATCAAATAGTGCTTTACGATGGGGGATAGGCGATCGCATTTGAATAAAAGCACCAAACGTTCCTAAAAAGAAAGGAACAGGAATAAAATAGGGCAAGGTGGTTTTAATTTTATAGTAAATGGCTGCACTGTAATGACCCAATTCATGGCAACCCAGAATCCACATTAAACTTAAAGAATAGGGGAGTCCTTTCATCCATAAATCGGGATTATTTTCTAAGTTTTCTGCTGTTACTCCAGCGACACTTGCGCCGACAATTGTTGTTGTCAATAAAGTTATTAATGCTAGACTGAAAGCTAACCGAGGTTTGTTGAGGTCATCTTCTTTTTCAGTTGTTTTTGGTTGCTTTTGTTTGGGATTCGGCACTAAAGCAAAAAACGGTTCACCATGAAAACTTTCTTGAAATAAGATCAAGAAGCGATCGCCAAATTTGCTCTTGACATTACTCTGAATTTTTTGATAGGCTTCTTCAGGAATCGTGCGTAACTTGCCACGACACAAAACCGCTTGTCCTCCATAGTCAACCTTTTGTAGATAATAAATCTCCCAAGGAAAACAACTTTTTAGCTGTTCTTCTTCACTCGCACTTAAAAGACAAGTTGAAGTTTGCGTTTTATTCTCCATCTCAACTGGTGCTAATTTTTCCAGAGCGGTTGCGTCAGGAGAAGCCATATTTTTTCTCTGATCTGATCTTCCCCGTTGTAACAGCCAAAAGTACAATAGAGGAGAAATGATAAAAGGGATCAGAATCAATAAAGTGGGAATGGTTTCTTCTTCTCCCATGAAAAATAACCAGAGACTCCAAGTAAAAGCTGGTATCATAACAACCAGCCACAATAACCAAATCGGAGTGCTAGTCAAACCGCTTGCGCTCCGACGCACCAAAAGATATGTTACTCCAGCTAACAGTAATAAAACCAATAATAAGTTCATATTCACTCAATACCTATCGAGAAAAACGCAAATTTAATTAAAGTTGTGCTAAATTAATTGTCCTATATCTATCCTGACATAAACTTTTAAATAAGACTCATGCCATGTGTGCTGACCATAACCAAAATCAACGTTCTAACAACACAAGTAAGCCTCCCCGTGAAATTTTAGCAGGAATTTACGCTTTCTCCCCCAATCGAGAAACTCTGGGAGGAACAGCCTACTTTATTGTCGGAAAAGAGAATAATATCTTAGTGGATTGTCCAATTTGGAATCCAGAAGAGAAATCTTTTTTGACAGAGTTTTTTCAACAGTGGGGAGGAGTGCGTTGGCTATTTCTGACGCACCGCGACGGAATAAGTCGCGTGAGTCAGATTCAGTCTGATTTAAATTGTGAAGTTGTGATTCAAGAACAAGAAGCATACCTACTCCCTGATCTTAGCGCAACTTCATTTGTGGAAGAAATTACTCTGGGAGAAGCGACAGGAATCTGGACGTGCGGTTACTCTCCTGGCGCTGCTTGTTTATATGTTCCTTTTCAGGGAGGGATTTTATTTTCAGGTCGTCATCTGTTAGTTGATCTAAATGGGAAGTTAACAGCAATTACCAGTCGTAAAACCTTCCATTGGCGAAGACAACTAAGAAGTGTTCAGAAACTGCAAGGGCGATTTTCTCCTGAAGCCTTACATTATATTTGTCCTGGGGCAAATACAGGGTTTTTGCGGGGAAAAGGAGTCGTTGAAAATGCTTATGAACAATTAATAATTCTTTAAGATTTACTGAACATTTTTCTAAGTTGGTATAACTTTCTACCACTCTCGATCGCATCATTGCATTGCTATCTCTTCCCCAGCTTGAACAAATCAAGGATCATTGAAATCAGCCCTTAGAAACAGGAAAATTGGGAATGACTGACTCCTCATTATTAGCAGATGCAAATATTCGCTTAGAAAACGCCTTGAAATATGGGGATGTTTCCGAAGATGCGATCGCGCGCAGGGCGCTGCCAGAGGTCATCACACGGTTACAGTATCCTAAAGCGAGTGTCACTGTTTCCCTTCCCCTCCGTCTCGATGATGGTTCATTAAAAATCTTTCGTGGGTATCGCGTCCGCTACGATGACACCAGAGGGCCGGCCAAAGGAGGAGTCCGCTATCATCCCAACGTTTCTCTGGATGAAGTGGAATCTTTAGCCTTCTGGATGACGTTTAAGTGTGCTTTAATGAATTTACCCTACGGCGGGGCAAAAGGGGCAATCACAGTTAATCCCAAGTCTCTGTCCAAATCGGAACTAGAAAGGCTTAGCCGAGGCTATATTAGCGCGATCGCCGATTTTATTGGCCCTGATGTGGATATTCTTGCCCCAGATATGTACACTAATGCAACGATCATGGGTTGGATGATGGATCAGTATAGCCTGATTCAACGGGGGATCACCCCTGGTGTGGTCACAGGAAAACCCATCAGCATGGGAGGAAGTCAAGGACGGGAAACCGCCACCTCTGTCGGTGCTTTTCAAGTAATGAATACTCTTTTACCCAAATTTGATCAATCTCCAGAACGAACAACGATCGCGGTTCAAGGATTTGGAAACGTTGGCGCAATGTTAGCACAACTGCTGTCGCAAGTGGGTTATCGCGTCGTTGCGGTGAGTGACTCTCAAGGAGGAATCTACGCACCACAGGGATTAGATATTCCCAGCATTCGTCGTTATAAAATGACCAGTCGCAGCTTACAAGCGGTTTATTGTGAAAGTAGTGTTTGTAATATTGTCGAACATGAAGTGATTACTAATGCTGACTTATTAACCTTAGATGTCGATGTGTTAATTCCTGCTGCGTTAGAAAATCAAATTACAGTTGAAAATGCAGACAAAATGCAAGCAAAATATATTTTTGAAGTTGCAAACGGTCCGATTACCTCTGATGCTGATGAGATTTTAGAAAAGAAAGGAATTAAGGTTTTTCCAGATATTTTAGTTAATGCGGGTGGGGTAACAGTCAGTTATTTTGAATGGGTACAAAATCGCAGTGGACTATATTGGACAAGTGAAGAGGTTAATCAAAGATTAAAAGAACGCATGACAGTAGTGACGGAAAAAACTTATGCGATCGCCCAAGAGCTTGGGGTTTCGATGCGGACTGCTGCTTATATTCATGCTTTAAATCGGTTAGGAGAAGCAATGGACGCAAATTGGTTTCAACTATAATGAACGAGAGAAATGATTAATGATTAATTGCTATGCTAGATATTACCAAACTCACAGGACAACTACCAGCAATTAGTGAACATCTCCACGCAGAAGCGTCGGCGAGTAACGAACGATTACAACAGGCGCAAATGTTGCTGGCGAAGAGTTTGAGTGAGCAAGAAGAATTAGCAAGCAAACAAAAACAATGGCGCGATCGCAGCGTCTTTCAAGCAGCAATCCCATTAGAACCTTTAGACACCTGCCAAGAAATTCCTGTTCCCCCCTATGCCCACAGTGTTTTCGCAACAGATGGCTCACAAATTTCTCCTTCCCATCACGAAATCGCCTACTGTTATTTAATCAATATTGGACGAGTGATGCTCCATTATGGACAAAGTTTATTCCCTGTTTTAGATAGTCTCCCCGAAGTATTTTACACCCCAGAAGATTTATATGAATCTCGTCAATGGGGAATCCCCACAGAAGAATGGTTAGGTCATCGGCGCACGGTTTCTGAGATTGAAGCACTGGCTGATATGGCTTATCGTTGGGTTAAACCCCCAGGCGCTCATGAAGAGCCAAATCTAGCATTAGTGGATGGTTCATTGATTTATTGGTTTCTCGACGGATTACCCACCCCCGCACGGGATCAACTCCTGCCGCCGATCTTTCGCGCTTGGGAAAAACTTCAATCGGCACAAGTTCCTTTAATGGGGTATCTTAGCGCCAACCGCCACACCGAAGCAGTGCGCTTCCTCCGTTATGCTGCTTGTTCTTATGATGTCCCTGATTGTCAGACCCATTGCGGAAGTCAGTCAAGCCGAAAATTACCCTGTCAACAGTGCGAACCCTTGCGAGATACGACCCTATGGCAAAATTTACTCCCTCCAGGGGCGCGATCGGGCTTATGGCGCAGTCAGAGCCCGATTTTAGAGCTATATCCTGAAGAATTTGCCATTCACTTCTGTTATCTCAATGTAGGAACAGAAATCGCCCGTGTTGAGTTTCCCGCTTGGGTCGCTGATGATTTAGAGTTATTGGCAGAAGGGTTAGGGATTTTATTAGCACAGGTTTATAAAGGCTATGGCTATCCCGTCGCGATCGCAGAATCTCACAATCAAGCAGTGGTCAGAAGCAGCGATCGCGCTCAGTTTTTCGCCCTGCTTGAACGAGAAATGATCAAAGCTGGCTTACAAAATGTTGGCGTTTCCTACAAAGAAAGCAACAAACGGGGCAGTATTGCTTAATTGACTCAACAAGAGATTAGTCTGATCTTTCCTGTAATGATGCAACGTTAATACACAGGAAGAGTAAAATGGAAACAACTGCCTTGATGACTAATGCTATCCACCCAAATTTGCCCGTAATGAGCGCGAACAACTTGGCGACAAAGGGAAAGCCCTAAACCATATCCTTCCTTAGCTTCGTCGCGTTTTAAGCGCACATGACCTTCAAAAATTGCCTCTTGTTTCTCTGGAGGAATTCCTAGTCCATCATCACAAACCGTCACTTGAATTTTTTGAGCAGTGCGATGCAAAATAGATACTTGAATCGTCCCTTCCTCTGGGGTATATTTAACCGCATTATCTAGCAAATTCACTAACACTTGTCGCACTAATTCCTCGTCTGCATGGGCTTCTGGAACATCACTAGGTAAATCTTTTTTTATCTGTAAGGATTTGCGATCAAAGCTGTCTTGAAATTGCTCTAAAATCTCATTGGTTAGGGTTTGTAAGTTCAATTTTTGGGGATGAATTTTTAACTCTGTGTTCTTGCCTTTAGCAGTTTGTAAAATATCAGTAATCATACGATTCATGATCCGAAACTGCGTTTGAGCTTGGCGATATATTTGCTTTTTAATTTTTTCTACCCGCTCTAAATTCGGTTTTTGATCTGTTAACTCTAAAGTTTCCATTGCGATCGAGGCTGCGGTGAGAGGATTTCGCAAATCATGAGCTAACATTGCCAAGATTTGATCCTTAAATTTAATTTGCTCATTCAACTCCCGATTTTCTTGTTTGAGACGAAAAATTTCATCAGAGAGTCGAATGAGTTCAGTAGAATAAGTAACTGAAGGAAAATCAGAAGATGGTAATTCTGTTTTTTCTGGAGGCTCTTGCTTGTCACTTTCTACCCAATAAGGCCAAGATTGTTGTAGTTGAGCGACAAGATTCATGCCAGCAATAGTTTGGTGAGGGGCTGGTGTAATCTTAATTAATGCTGGCGTTGCCACTAAGCGAAAATGTTCGGCAAGATCGGGCTGTTGTGCAACATTAACCACTTGCAATTCAAAGGGATAGTCGTCTTTGAGTGCTTGGAGATAACTTTTGATTCCTTGGATATGCTCTTGAGAGCTTGATCGCTCATCAATGAACAATAGTAACTGGAGTGACACTATTTTCTCTCTACCCTCTTTCTGTTTATGGCAGTCGATTAATTAGACTTCCTACTCCTAAGATATCAACTTTTGTCAACACTTAGCTTAACCCAACCCCTGAGATCTTTTTGCTTTGATCACATATCTTAGTCAATTCTCTAACTATTGTTAAGTGGTTTTCGATTTTTTTTACATTTCTTTGCATTGTGAGAGTCTCCAGAGAAGATCATGTCGGGAATCCTTTTGGCAGATTAAGATATAAAGCAGTAATTATCCTTATTCAGCCTCCTAACTATGATTAGCCTAGAGCAAGTGGAAACCCTGATCAAACAACAACTCCCCGATGCACAGGTGAAGGTGCAGGATTTAACTGGGGGAGGAGATCACTTAGAAGCGATCGTCATCTCTTCAGAATTTGAGGGCAAAACCCGTGTCAAACAGCATCAAATGGTTTATGGAGCTCTCCAAGAGGCAATGGCTTCAGAAGCGATTCATGCCCTTGCCTTAAAAACCTATACCCCTCAGAATTGGGAACAAGCGGGTCAAACCGTTTAAAATTTATCGTAGAATTCAACACACAAAGGCGAACTCGTTATGACACCAGAAGCAAAGCAACGCATTGAAAATTTAATTAATAACCATAAGATCGCAGTTTTTATGAAGGGTAACAAACTGATGCCCCAGTGCGGTTTTTCTAACAATGTTGTTCAAATCTTAAATGTCTTGGGCGTTCCTTACGAAACCTATGATGTATTACAAGACCCAGAAGTGCGCGAAGGCATTAAAGAGTATTCTAATTGGCTCACAATCCCCCAAGTTTATGTTAATGGCGAATTTATTGGAGGCTGTGACATTATGATTGAACTTTATCAAAACAATGAGTTGCAGCAGATGTTAGAAGTTGCTCTGGCTTCCTAAATTTCCCCAATCAAAAGAGAAGGATCAGATTCAAAACTGATCCTCCTTTTTTTGTTCTGCACAGCCCACAACACTCCGCTAATAAAAATCAGCTTCCGTTTGAGGCATCAATTCTTCAAAGTTAGATCGATCGCGCAGAAATCTTAAGGCTTCTTCTTCTAACCGATTAAGTTGGTAAGGTTCGAGGACACTGGCTGAACGTAACCCCGCTAAGTAACCATCGAGATAGAGACGCAACTCATTAAACCGATAACCGCGATGCCAATAATCAACCATCGCATCAGTTAAATGTTGGTAATGACGAACAGCTTGGGAGTCTTGCAACATGGCTATAGATAAAGTAATAGGGTCTGATAAGTCTATTTTATCGAAACTCCCCCTGCTGAAACACTGGAATTTTTGATTTTCTTCTCATCTCTGTTTTTAGTTCCTGCTCAAACTTAGCGCTTGGGTAGGTATGCTAAGGGATTAGCTGCTCCTTTCCCGGCAGGATGAATCTCAAAATGTAAATGAGGCCCTGTGCTACGTCCCGTGCTGCCCATTTCTGCAATTTGTTGCCCCTGATCAACTTCTTGTCCTTTTCTCACCAAAATTCGATGATTGTGGGCATAAAGGGTTAAACTGCCGTCGGGATGTTTGAGTTTCACTAACTTGCCATAGCCACCACTATTCCAACCAGCAACCACCACTTCTCCCGGTGCTGCTGCTAAAATGGGTGTACCAATAGGTGCAGCAATATCAATCCCACCGTGCATTCTGCCCCAGCGCATTCCATACCCAGAGGTAAAAACCCCTTTCGCCGGCCAAATATAACCCTTGAATTTTTGGGGGCTATCGGGAAGGTATTGGTCGGGAGAAGATAAAGGGGGTAATTCAGGGTTGACAGTTTCTCCAATGGGGGGAATCAAAAAGCGATTATAAAACTCAACCTTGATTGGCGCTGTGGCGACAGACCCATCAGAGAAAACCGTTGCGGGGGAATTGTCTTCAGAGGAAAAAACTTTTCCGTGATTGCTGAGTTCAGGAGCAGCCTGTGCATACCATTGATTGGTTTTAAGGGTTTTTCGGTTGGGTTCATAATTCGCTTGTAATTCATCCACATCAGCCAAAAATTGCTCGATTGGGGAGGAATTAATTTTCATCGCTGGAAAAGTTTTTTCTGAGACGGCGATCTCCTCTGTTCTGTGAGGAATAATTTGTGGAATAGGAGAGGTGAAGGTTGTTTCTACCCCAAAATTTGGGAATTTTAAGGGCAAGGAGGGGATATTTGTTGTTTCACTCTGGTGATTGGGGAATTCTGTCTCTTGCCAGAAGAATGCTCCCCCAATCGCTCCTAACGGCTGCTGTAGCAGTTGCGGTTGCTGTTGTCGAAATTTCTGCGGAAGAGGAATTGCCAAGGTTTCTCCAATTTGTAGCAATTCTTGTGGCGCGATCGCATTATACTGCGCGATCGCCTGGGGAGACACTTGATATTCTTGGGACAGTTCCCAAAGTGTATCTCCCGATTGAATTTCATGACTGATAATCCGTTGAATTGTTAAGCTAGGAGCAACGACTTCTGGAGTCTCTTGATTTTCCCAACCACTCCCCTTCCTTTCCCAAGCCAATGCTGCTTCTCCTCCCCAAGACAAGATCAACATCGGGATGATCACAGTTGCTACTTTAATCAGTGCTGGCGCTGATAATTGTTGCCAAGAAATCTGATGAGCAATTTTTAAGCAATTTGAATTGGGTTGATAATTGTGATCTGAAATGGGAGCTAATGCGACACCCCAGACACCATCAAATAAGTATTTCAAGAAAACCTCCTTTTGGTCTGCTTTTAGTATTGAGACTTGAAAGTTGCCCACAGGCTTGGTCTCAACTTTGCTTTTATTTTCCTGAGCCGATTCTAAAATACGGCGGGGCAGTCTGTTCCTTAACCTAGTTTATTAAAAGCATAAGCCAATAACGAACGATTTGAGAACTTTACTCGCTTAGTTTACCGAATTTTGGGCTTGATAATACAATTTCATGATTTAATCTGATTGCTAGAAAGCTCAGTAAAAATCATTAAGTAATTTCTCCAGTTTGTCGCTTGGCTTCATATAAACCAACGGCAACACTAACTGATAAATTGAGACTCCGAACATAAGGGTGAAGCATGGGAATTCGGAGAATATGATCGCAGGTTTTCATGATTGATGAAGGTAATCCTTTATTTTCTTGACCAAATAAAAGCCAGTCCTCTGCTTGGAAAGTATGATTGATATGAGAACAGTTTCCTTTGACGCTAAAAGCAATTAGGCGACCACCACGCTGGTTTTGAATGGTGGCAAAGCTATCCCAGTCTGGGTGTTGGTGGAGGTTGACATAAGGCCAATAGTCAAGACCTGCTCGTTTAACAGCGCGATCGCTGATCTCAAATCCAAGCCTACCAACTAAGTGTAACTCCGTTTGAGTGGCAGCACAAGTCCGAGCAATATTGCCAGTATTAGGAGGAATTTGGGGTTCATATAAAACAACTTTTAGCATTTTTCTAGCTTGTTTTTCAGTAATTACACTAATTCTACAAAAATTCGTCAGAATCTTAATCTATACTCACATTTTTGCTCAAAATAACTATCATAATAATTGTAGTCATCCTCAAAAGGATTTCCAGTTGTGATCAATACTTAGCACAGACGGTAGTCGCTAAAGCAAGAGAAAACCGAAATCATGAGTTACGAAATATGGAATTGATATCGAAAGAAGTTATGTTGGGAACTAAGCTACGCAATCGTTACTATATCTACAAAGAATTGGGTGTGGGGGGGTTTGGTCAAACTTTTCTCGCCCAAGATTATGATTTTCCAGGACAGCCGTTGTGTGTGGTCAAACAGCTAAAACCACAAGTGAAAGAACCTTGGATGCTGCAAACGGCTAGACGATTATTTGATTTAGAAGCCTCTGTTTTAGCTCGCATTGGGAATCATCCCCAGATTCCTCAACTGAAAGCTCATTTTGAAGAGGATGAACAGTTCTATTTAGTCCAAGATTATATTGAAGGGAATTTATTATCTGAAGAGTTAAAACCGAATCAAACTTGGCCGCAAGAAATGGCGATCGTATTCTTACAGGATATTCTCCATGTTTTAAAGTTTATTCATGACAATCAAGTGATTCATCGTGACTTAAAACCTGAAAATATTATTCGTCGTCATCGTGATAATAAATTAGTCCTCATTGATTTTGGATCGGTTAAGAAAATTACCACGCTGCAAGAAGAAGACGAAGATAACTCTGAGTTTACCGTAGTTATTGGCACACCCGCCTATATGCCTGCTGAACAACAAGGAGGAAAACCTACCTACAATAGCGATATTTATGCCCTTGGTAAAATTGTCATTCAAGGGCTCAGTGGTGTTCCTCCCAAACGATTGGCAGAAGACCCACACACAGGAGAACTTTTATGGGAACATTTAGTCAAGGTTGATGATTCTTTTGCTGCTATTTTAAGCCGTATGGTGAAATGGGATGCTCGTTATCGTTATCAAAATGTTGACGAAATTATTAATGACTTAAGTCCTTATTTAAAGCCTAAGCGTTCATCTTTTAAAAGCAGTGCTTCTAGCGGAAATAATAGCAGTTCTGATCTGATTCAGAAAATTGCCAGTAACTTCAAACAACACCCAGAAATCACTCGGATTAAAAAACTCCTCTTTTGCGCTTATAAAAAGCGCTGGGAAAATAGTTCTCGCGTCTTGATTAAGTATCGAACTAAGTTTCTCGTTCAAGAGCTTTATGAGCGAGAATCGACGATCAAAGATTTTCAGCAAGCCATGAATGCCGTTGTCGAGACACTAAATAAAAAACAGAAATATCAAATGCTTGCTGATTTTATTGTCGATCAAGTCAAATGTTTATATCAGTCTTCAGAAGCACTGATGACCCATAATAAGGAAACTGAAACAACTGGTTCTAAGTTTACAGCCATTAAAGGTTCTGATCCTCATGAGATAAATTCAGCACCCATTGACACTAAACTGAAAAAAATACCTGAACCTGATCATCTAGCTTTATCAACACAGTCGCAGGTAGAATCATACACTTCTGACGAAGCCTTAGAATTAGAGGAAAGCCTCTCTGAAGAAGTTTATAAAGCAACTCAACAAGCTGAAGAAAGCGATTATAGTATGTTTGATTTACGCTATGAAATAACTCGCTATACGACTCCTCTTCGTATTAAAATCTTGCTCTTTTCAACTCTTTACTATAAAATCAGCTTTCATGAGCAAGACTGGTCTTTAATGATGAGTCATCAATTAGATAGTTTGATCCAACAATTAATTAAAATGTTTCCCACTTTACCTGAACTTGAAACGCGACTTTATGCAACCGCTAAAACTTTTGACGATCAAGAAGGATTAACTCAAACGGTTGGTGCAGTTTTGCAGTCTCTACGACCATTTTATGAAGCAAAACAACTGAGATTTGAGCATTAGTTGCTCACCCTAGAAAATTGAATTCAACTCAATCTTTCCTTGTTCATTGCGGGGAATTTCTGCGATCGCAAACCATTGCTTGGGAATTTTATAAGCACTGAGACTGGCTTGTAATTGTTTTTTGATCTTATTGATCGCGATCGCGCTATGTTTCGGAACATAGATAGCACTAACAACTTCTCCCCAATTTTGATCGGCTAACCCAAACACATAAACATCTTTAACTAAACCTGTGGATAAAATAGCAGCCTCCACTTCATCTGGAAAGACATTTTCACCACCCGTGATGATTTTTCGACTGCGACGACCGACAAGATAAAGATAGCCAGCAGCATCAAAATAACCTAAGTCATCAGTGACAAATGCTTCCCGATCCCAATCCGAATCTGGATAATAACCAAAGCCTAAAGACTGACTTTTTATTGTCACAATTCCCACTTCTTTAGCCCCTAATCTCTCTCCTTGTTCTCCAGTTAGCCAAAGTTTTCCATGAGGTAAAACCTGTCCCACACTATTATTTCCTCTAAGAAAATCCCTTGGTTTTAAAGTCACCACTTGGGAAGCCGTTTCTGTCATTCCATAAGTTAAAGCAAGGGGAATTTTAAACGCTCTTGCTGTTTCTAAAAGACTCTTCCAAGGAGGCGCTCCCCCCAAAAGAACTGCTTTAAATTCAGATAACCATTTCCCTGCGCCAAAGTTAAGCAGCCGTTGCAGTTGGGTAGGAACAAGAGACAAAAAATAATTTTGTTGTGGAAAGGTTTTTAATTGTTTAAGGGTTTGTAAATCTTGATGCTTCCAAGCCATTTCTAGTGCTTTATAGGAATACGGAATTAATTGTCCTCCTGTCAGAAATGTTCGCATCAACTGCATCAAACCGCTAACATGGTAAAGGGGAAGGACACAAAAACAATTAACTATTTTTTCTTCAAAGTAATCGCAGAACCCTTTCACGGAAGCACTTAAAGTTTGTAAATTATGCTCAACAAAGCGTATCTTCCCAGATGATCCCCCTGTGGGAATCATAATTTTTCCTCCTGTTTCTGATTCATCTCTGGAGAGAATTATTAAACCTCTGTGATCAGCGATCGCGCAGGGTTTAATCAGATCAAAAACCACTCCCCATTCTTTTTTTTTCCATTTTGGATTCCCTAGAAAAATCTGGCAATCTTTGGCGATTCCCGCTAAAAAAACTCCCAGAAACTGATCGGAATTTGGCAGATTTAAAAGTAGGATTGACTTTTTTGGGATTTTTGGGTAGTATTTTGAAAAAGTATGGGTGATACCTGTGTCTGCTAAGCAAAAATTTAATGAATTCTCGCCCTTAAGGGAGCTAACGGCTGACAAGACCTCCTCAAATGAGAAATCAATTAAACTTTTTTCTAAGGGAGTAATCCAGTGTATGATTTTCACAGGGGAAAGCCTTGTGTGGTTGCTGTCCAAATCGTCCAAGCATCCACAAGCAACAAGAGGAAGGTAAATCCGAGTAGAATGAGATACATCCAAGGTTGAGCAAGGGGACGAATATCGCGAGTGTCAATTCCTGTTTTCTCCTCTAGGACATTAACTAAACGCGCAAACCCAGCCACTCGCATGGGAAGGAGGTAAGCTCGATCGCGCTCAGGGGTGACTAAATAATAAACTAAGCCTCCTTGTCCCGTTGTTCTTAACTGTAACTGTTCAACTCTTTCCCAAGGAAGTGACCATCCTTTCTGGAGAAAAGAGGGAAACCAACGAGGATAAGCGACCGCAATTTGTTCCTCATTGAGAACCACTTTTTGGCTTAAAGCGCCATATAACAAGACAAAACAAATTCCTAAACCGACCCCCATGACACTGACGGGAATGGGAACAGGTGTGATCATAGCTAAAAAAGGGAGGGGAATCGTTAAAGCAACATAGAGACTCAACAGAGTGATCCGAATTAAAGGAGAAATTTTAAAAATCAATTTCCCTTGAAGATTAGCAATGGTCATGATTAATTAACTCAATCAAGAATTGTCTTTTCTAAGGTAACAACTTCTTCACCAACTCATTTTAACCCGCTAGTCAGGATCAGGATTTTAAGATTATTTTTATTTTTACAAATCTCAACACAGTTGTCGATTCTTTAAAGATGTTGCTAGAATCATCTATGAGTACAAAGATCGGTGACTACGTTTGGTTTCAGTATTGATAGTTTTTTCCAGCTTCGTATTGACAGACTCTCTCCAAGATCTTGCCTCACTACAATATTCCTGATTGAGGAGAATCTTAACCCATGTCAATTTATGTCGGTAACCTCGACTATTCAGTAACCCAAGAAGACTTAAGCGAAGTTTTTTCAGAATATGGTACAGTCAAGCGGGTTCATCTTCCCACTGACCGCGAAACAGGTCGAATGAGAGGATTCGGTTTTGTTGAAATGTCATCAGAAGCTGAAGAAACGAATGCTATTTCTGAATTGGATGGTGCAGAATGGATGGGACGGGAACTGAAAGTGAACCCCGCTCGTCCTCGCGAGAATAAAGGTTCATCATTTGGTGGCGGTCGTAGAAACAGACGCTTCTAAAGTATTAAATTGAGAAAGCGGCGCTTTTGGAAAGCTGATCAAATGCTGAGAATGCTTTCTAAAAGCGTTTTTTGATTGCAATGAAGAATTTTTCCAAAGAGTTGTCGGTTCTCTGTGTAGTAGAAAGAGAATCTTGACAAGAAAGAACAAGAGAGTTTTTAACTAGAATAAGGAGACATTATCATGGCGAAACGTCGCAATCAGAAGAAAGAAAAAGCAGCGCGAAATTTAGCTTATGCTCGACAATTTCGCAAAAGACCAACAGGAAACTATCAAAAGGGTCGTCGCTTCTCTGGTGGTGGAAACCAAGGCAATTCTTCTGGCAATCAAGAAGATAGTAATAGTGACGGTGGGGCTGCTGAATAAGGGTCTTAAATTCAAAAATGGGTTAGTTTACCTAGGATGAATTTTTAAGATTAAAAGTCAGGTAAACTTAGCCCAATCTGGTCTAAAAAAGAAAAAGAATTAATCCTCTGTTTTAACAAGTTTAATCTCTTGACTTTGAGTCTTTGAGGAGACGTTTTCTCCTCACCTCCTACCAGCTAGGGTTAATGTTGATTGTTTTCATCCTAATCCTTAATTGCTAGCTGTTGGGAGTAAAAGGACTAGGCTTGGACAATAGTTTGAGCCTGACTTTTCACCAAAATTGACTTCAATTTACGATAGTGGAATGATTCACTATCGAGAACTTCAGCAGCACCAGCACGCAAGGCTTGCTGTGCTTTTTTTCTGGGCATTTCATGATTAGAATAAATCACAATCGGAATCTCTTCAAATGATTCCATACGATGGACAATTTGACAGAATTCAATCTCAGTGATAATTGAAACTTCAGGATTAAAAAAGATAATCTGAGGCTTGAAGTCTTTAGTTTCTCGGAACTGATGAAGTGCTTTAATACTGTCATCAATAACTTGAAACTGATAGCCATATTCTTTCGCCACTAGATTGACCTTAAACTGATTTTTGGGGTTATTATCAATCATCAGCAATAATGGTTTATCCTGAGAGGCTTCTGAAAGAGTAATTGTTGGACTAATCTCTTGACTAATGGTAGCATTTGCCTCGGAGTTGATTTTTTGAGAAGAAAGGTCTTGGATTTTTTGAAAACGAATCAGTTCCCTTTCCACATAAGGCGCGATCGCTTGGGCTAGCTTGAGAAAGTCATCCCCATGTTTGAATTGAAAGGCTAAATCTCTCAGAGAAGAGTACCCTTGCAGCGCTTTCCTCATATTATTATAAATTCTTTCCGAAACGCTGTTGCGGAATGCTTCAGGATTGAGCAGTAAGGGAGCATCATTGGGGGAAACTCTAGCCAATCCCAGTTCTACCCACTTTTTCCAGGTTTGATACGTGATATCATAGAGTTCTTCTAGGGGAGGAATTAGGCTCGACGGTAAGCGATAGTAGCGATCGGGGGTGATATCTCTTTGATATTCTACTTGCATACCATCACCAATTCCTGTTAAAGATGATAAAGGCAGCAACTGCCGTCTTTGATTATCCCAATCATCCTGCTCATAAATCGGCGCTTCAAATGCTTGGATAACATCAAACAAGATTTCCAGTAAAATCCCTTTCAAGAGTTTTTGCACTTCTTCAGAGGTAATATTTTTACTCTCTAATAATTCTCTAAGTGCTTTGCAGTCCCAACATTCAGCATTGTGGTCAATTCCTTTTAAGTTGGGCAGTTGACCCGTTGCTGCATAAAATCGCCGTCGCCACCGACGTATCGAGTGATTACCCCCATGAGCCCAAATTACATTTCCTGATGCAAAATAAAAACTCCAAGCCTTTTCACTGCTATGGTGAAAAACTCTGATTTTCCCTGTGAATCTTTTGGTGCTGTAAAAATGAAGATGCTGAAAAATGCGATTACAGGTCAGACCCTTTTCTAATAGTTTTTCCATCTTAATCAATCTACCATTATTTTATAGGATAATCGGCGCAGGTATTTTTCAATTGTTTATTCAGTATAATCTGCTAAGTTGTTCGATGTTGTGATCCAAGTCTAAAATAAAGGCAAGACTAGCTAGCCTGAGTAATTATCTGCTGTCAAATAATAAAAGACAGATTAGAGAGTAATGCAGAAAAATCAACAGTAGTCAAGTCCTAGTTTTTAAGCGAAAAGAAGAGCTAACTCTAGAATCTCTGTGGGGTCAATGTGATGTCGATAGTGGGAAAGAATGAGATAATTCTCCTAATGATTCCTCAGTTGTTACAGGTTCTATTGTAGATAAAACATTCGTTATGACTCAAATGAAAATTCAAACTATTAATATTGATCGGCAGCAATGGTCTTATCGCCAGAGTTCGCCCAAAAATGAGAGTTTAGGAGTGCCAGTGGTCTTTTTGCACGGCTTACTTGCCCATAGCTATTGTTGGCGCGGATTATTAGAAGATATGGTCGAGGTGGGATTAACTGCTTATGCTCCAGACTGGTTAGGGGAAGGCGCTTCGGCAAAACCTGCACCAAGAGAGTTTTCTTATCAACCTTCAGCTTATGTGGGTGCTTTAGGGGAATTTTTAAAGGCTTTGGCGTTATCTCGCTTCCATTTAGTTGTGCAAGGCTTTTTAGGGTCAGTGGGGTTACAGTATGCGTTTCGTCATCCCGACCAGATTGAGCGTTTAGTGATCCTCAATGCTCCTCTTGCTGGGTCTGCTCGTTTACCTTGGATCATGGGTCGCTGGAAGATTCCTCTGGTGGGGGAGATGTTAACCCAAGACCCGTTACTGGTTGATCGCACTTTAGAAACGGGTAGTGGCTATGTGATATCAGATGAAAATCTTGCGGTTTATCGAAAACCCTTTCTGCAAAATTCTAAAGCTGGACGATCGCTGCTGGCGACCATTAGAAACTTGAACCTTTCCGAAGCGCTGCCAGAAATCGAAGCAGGTTGGAAAACTTGGGAGAAACCAACCCAGATTATCTGGGGAATGGAAGACCCTTGGTTATCCTCACAAGTGGCGGAAACACTGGCTCAAGAAAAGTCAAATGTTCGTCTGGCTAAACTCGAAGAAGCGAAACATTATCCTCAAGAACATTGGACAGAAGAAATTAGTCCCATTTTACTGACCTTTCTACGGCAACAAATCGTTTAAGGATTGCCAGAAAAGACACGCAACTTGGTATCCTGAAATTGTAAAGTAAGTCAAATGATTAAAATTTAATGCTAATGCGAAAAAGACAAGCAATCTTATCTCTATGCTTTGCCTTGATAGCAATCATTCTTGTCAGTTGTGGTGGGGCTAATGAAAGTACCCCTCCTCCTAGTTATAGTCGTGAACAACTCCAACAAATTGAGCGATCGGTTAAACCTGTTAGAGAAGCGCGAAAACGAATTACCGAAGTAGAGTCCTATCTCAAGGATAAGCAATGGTCAGATGCGTTTAGTGTGCTTCATGGGCCTTTGGGAGGGTTACGGCGAGACATGAGCTATGTAACGCGAAATCTGCTCCCAGAAGACCAAAAAGAGGCGAGAAAGTATGCTAAGAAGTTGTTTCAAGATATCGAGCGCATTGATGCTGCGATCGAGGATGAAGGCTATTCCCGTGCGTTAGAAAACTATTCTCGCGCCCTTGATGATTTTGATGGCTATCTTAGCTTAGTGCCAGAAACCCGTGAAACTTCATGAAGCGAATGATGATTGTCGGCGGTGGGATTATCGGGGCAGCGATCGCCTACGAACTCAGCCGATACCCCCAGTTTACCATTACCCTCATTGAACGAGATGCTCCCGCCCAAGCTTCCACAGGAGCCGCCCTTGGCGTTTTAATGGGGATTATCAGCCAAAAAACTAAGGGTCGAGCTTGGCAGTTGCGAGAGGCGAGTCTGCGTCGTTATCCTCATTTACTCGAAGCTCTGGCTAGGGAAACGGGAGATCAGATTCCCACTGTTCAAGGATTAATCAATCTTTGTTTTTCTTCAGAGGAAATGGAACGATGGGAAGCATTAGCTAGGTTACGTCATGCTCAAGGTTGGGAGTTACAACTTTGGGAGACTGCTCAACTTCGCAACGCCTGTCCAGATTTGAACACAACAGGAATTGTGGGGGCGGTGTATTCCCCCCAAGATTTGCAAGTGAATCCTCAAACCTTAACCCATACTCTGATTAAAGCGGGTCAACAAAATGGGGTTACTGTCAAAAGGGGAGTGGAAGCAACGGCGGTTACAGTCAGTGCAGACAGTCCTCAATCTTATACGGTTCATACTAATCGAGGAAATTGGGAAACGGATTATTTAATCATTGCTGCTGGGTTAGGGTCTTTTCCCCTGACTCGTCAACTGCAAAAACCTGTGATGTTACGTCCTGTGTTAGGACAAGCGATGCGGGTGCGGGTGTCCCCCCCCCTACCTCCCTGGGGACCAAGGGGGAGTCCTGCTGTGGTGACGGGGGATGATGTCCATATTATCCCTTTGGGGAATCAGGAGTATTGGGTCGGCGCAACAGTCGAGTTTCCAGACCAACCAGTTACTATGACGATCGATCAGGTTTGGGAAAAAGCGGTTACGTTTTGTCCAGCTTTCGCTAATGCTGAAATCATGGCAACTTGGTCGGGAGAGCGCCCCCGTCCAGAAGGACAGCCTGCTCCCGTGATTGAATATTTAGACGGATACGAGAATGTTATCCTTGCTACGGGACATTATCGCAATGGGGTGTTATTGGCCCCCGCAACGGCTGAGATGGTCACTGAGATGATTCTTGAGCGCGATCGCAGGTGATATGGCGGTATGGCTTTCGGTGGGGTTTTCTCCCCCAACCCCCCAATTTTGGGGGGCTTTTTAGGGCTTTCAACACGGGTCTGTAGTAGATTCCCGTTAGCGCATGGTGACAAACTCTTCCGCGACAGAAGGATGAATGGCAACAGTGGCATCAAAATCTGCTTTGGTTGCGCCCATTTTAATGGGAATGGCGATCCCTTGCATGATTTCGGCGGCTGCTTCTCCAACCATGTGCGCTCCTAAAACTTGCTCTCGGCTTTTTTCTACCACTAGCTTGAGCATTACTTTTTCTTTGCGTTGGGTGACGCTAAAATAGGTAGGGTTAAAACGGGCGCGGTAGATTTTAATGGCTTCTTCCCCGTATTTCTCTTTGGCTTCGGCTTCGGTTAAGCCTACTGTTGCTGCTTCAGGGCTGGTAAAGATGGCTGAGGGAACGTTTTCATGGCTCATAATGCGGTCTTTTCCGCCAAACTCAGTGTCGGCAAAGGCTCGTCCCTCTTGAATCGCGACGGGGGTTAGGTTAATGCGATCGGTGCAATCGCCAACAGCGAAGATATTGGGAACAGTGGTACAACTATAATTATTGACGGCGATCGCGCCGTTTTTCACTTCTACACCCGTATTCTCTAATCCTAGTTTTTCTAAGCGAGGAATGCGCCCTGTTGCAGCTAAGACCACATCTGCTGTCATGGTTTTAGGATGATTGCCTTTGGTAACTAACTGTAAGCCATCTTCAGTCTTTTCAATGGTTTCAATTTCAGTATTGTCTAAAATGTCCATACCGTTTTCAATCAGGATATTTTGCAGATGTTCCTGTAAATCGTGATCAAAGCCTCGTAAAATATAGGGACGACGGATAATTTGAGTCACTTGCGACCCTAACGCATTGAGAATACAGCCAAACTCAACGCCAATATAGCCTCCCCCAAGGACAACAAAGCGTTTAGGTTGTTCAGGGAGGGTAAACATTTGATCGGAGACTACGCTGTGTTCAATGCCAGGAATGGGCGCTTTTTCAGGAATTCCGCCCACAGCAATTAAAATTTTATTGGCTGTCACTTGGTCATCTCCAATCTTAATCGTATGAGTATCTACAAACTGAGCATACCCTCTGTAAAGCGTGACATTGGCTTGATCAAGCATTCCTAGATACACCCCATTGAGGCGATCGACTTCTCCATTAACAGCGGTTGTCATTTTTTGCCAATCAAGACTAGCTTCTCCCACTGACCAACCATAATCTTTTGCATCTTCAAACCAGTGGGGAAAATGAGACGCATAGACCATTAATTTTTTGGGGATACAACCGCGATTAACGCAAGTTCCCCCGAGGCGATCAAATTCTGCTAAGCCCACTTTTGCCCCGTATTCCGTTGCTCTGCGGGCTGCTGCGATACCACCAGACCCACCGCCGATGACAAATAAATCGTAGTCGTAACTCATAGTTTGTTGTTTGTTGTTTGTTGTTTGTTGTTTGTTGTTTGTTGTTTGTCCCCCCCTTAATAAGCCGGAGCAAAGCGTGAGGAGGTTAGGGGGGATCACGATAGCAGTTGATAATCGTTAACAAAGAACCATGTAGGGCGTAGCCCGCGCGAAGCACCATGAACCCATTTATTTCACTCTTCAGAAAGCGTGTCTCGTTGGGCAAATTCTGAAGGAGGGCGATCGCTGCTCCAAGCCCACCACGGTTGACCACACTCACACTGATAAAACTCTTGCCATTTCCGTTCATAGTTATCTCCAATCACGGGAGCGCGACGATTGAGCCAAGCGCGTTGGGCTTTGCGGGATTCATTGCCACAGTAAGGGCAATAAAAGTCAAGGGAATGAACAGCATCTTCTGTCCACTTGGGTGGCGTTGGGTTAAAGGCTTCCATAATGTTTAACTAACAATAATTTTCGCCGTAACTGATCCAGAGCATGGCAAGCGCTGATATGACGAATGGTGTCTCGTAAGCGTTGCTCTCCTAGGCGCAATTCTACCTGATCGGTTTGCTGATCGGGGGTTGCCATGCCAAGATAAACTAAGCCAACTGGTTTTTCGGCTGTGCCACCGCTAGGTCCTGCAATGCCCGTAATACTTAATCCCCAATCACTATGAAACTGCTTTTTAACTCCAAGTGCCATCTCTCTGGCGACAGTACCACTAACCGCACCTTCTTGGTTCAATGATTCTGCTTTGACCCCCAATAAGTTTTGTTTAATTTCATTAGAGTAGGCAATTATACCCCCTAAGAAATAGCTTGAACTACCTGAGACTGAGGTTAACATCGCGCCTAACCCTCCTCCTGTGCAGGATTCAGCAACGGCGATCGTTTGTTTGGCTTCGCGGAGTAACGTTCCCACCACACTGGCTAAAGTGTCCTCATCGGTGCCAAAATAGTCAAGCCCAGCGATTTCCTGAATTTGTTGCTGAATGGGATTAATGAGGGCGATCGCGCTCTCTTCTGATTCGGCACGGGCCGAAATTCTTAAGCGCACTTCTCCTTGAGACGCATAGGGTGCAACGGTGGGGTTTGGCATTTCCAAGTAACTACTCACTTTTTCTGCGAGATTAGATTCCCCAATCCCCCAAAAGCGTAGGGTACGACTAAAAATAATACTGCTTCCCCAGCCTTGTGCTTTCAAAAAGGGAACGGCGGTTTCCTCCCACATTCGGTGCATTTCCGCAGGCACTCCTGGAAAGGTCATAATGGTTAAATCCTCACGGGGTTGCCAAATCATTCCCGCAGCGCTTCCCATTGGATTGGGGAGGATTTTTGCGCCTACAGGCATGAGAGCTTGTTTGCGATTGCTAGGAGACATTTTCCAGCCTCGTTTGGCAAATTTAGCTTCAATATCGGCAATTAATTCAGGACGTTCTTGTAGGGGAGTTGCAAAGAAGCTGGCGATGGTTTCCGTGGTGAGGTCATCGGGAGTCGGTCCCAAACCGCCTGTTAGGAGGAGAAGATTAGCGCGATCGCTGGCTACTTTTAAGACTTGTTTGAGGCGATCGCGATTATCCCCAACAACAGTTTGAAAATAGTGAGGAATCCCCAAATTCGCCAACTGTCGTCCTAAATATTGAGTGTTACTGTTGAGAATATCCCCTAAGAGTAATTCCGTTCCCACACAAATAATTTCTGCGCTCATGATTCCTTTTTTTCTATGTTACGGCTGCGTTGCAGTTGCCAAGTCATTACTAAGAGGAGGACGCTGGCGGGGGTCAGATAAAGCAAAGGTTGCTCAATACCGCATAAAAGTAGTCCCAATGTCCCCGTCCAAAGGGTAACACTATAAAGAAATAAAGCGGTTATGGTTTGAGAGACTCCCTTGGCTAAAATGCGATGATGGACGTGAATTTTATCCGCAAAAAAGGGAGATTGTCCTTTTCGCAAGCGAGCATTAATTACGATTAGCATATCAGCGATCGGCACGCCTAAAAAAATAAAAGGGGCGATCGTATTTCCCAAATCAGGTTGATTAGCAACGCCAACGAGACTACAAGCTGCTAACATAAAGCCTAGAAAATTAGAACCACCATCGCCCATAAAAATGCTTGCAGGATGGAAGTTATACCATAAAAAGGCGATCGCACTTCCCGCTATAGTTGCCATCACAAGCGCAATTCCACTACTGCCATTATCGAGAGTGACAAATAATAGGGCTAAGGCAATAATTCCTATCACACCAGCCGCCAATCCATCCATCCCATCAATCCAGTTAATGGCATTGGCGACTCCAGCTAACCAAAGAAAGGTAATCAGAAAACTTAAACTATTAATGAGAAGGGCATTCTCCCAAGGTAAAAAGTTTAAATCAATTTGTAACCCTTGCCACCATAAGCCAACCACTGCCACTAGCTGTAATCCTAAACGCCAAAATGGGGATAAGTTCCAAATATCATCAGCCAATCCCATCAAAAAAAAGGCACAGCCCCCAACACTGACTAAAATCAAGTTTTGGGTTTCCTGTGGGTTTAAGACATTAAATCCCTTAATGAAGTAAATGACAGCCAGTGTGAGGACAGTTGCTGTAAACATAGCAATACCCCCAATGCGAACAATGGGGGCTTTATGAATCTTTCGCGCCTCATCCGGCTTATCAATTTGTCCTGTCACCAGACCAATCCTTTTCACAATCGGAGTTGTGACAATTACAAGAACTGTTGCTAGTAAAAAGGATATCAGGTAGTAAGACTCAGCAGGCATTGTTTTTCTCTACTAGCCATGAACAAATCTATGATGACATTACTAGCGACGAGAAACAAGTATAACTATCTAATTTTTAGACCATTGCTGGAACAGGTGTACTCAAATGAGGATACAGTGGGAAGCGATCGCACAGAGTCGCCACTCGTTGCTGACAAGTTTGTTTAACTTGTTCATCCTCTGGATTTTGGAGGCGATCGGCGATAATACTGGCAATCTCGGTGAAATCTGCTGTTCCTAATCCCCTTGTGGTCATTGCGGGAGACCCTAAGCGTAAGCCACTGGTCACAAAGGGAGATTCTGGGTCAAAGGGAACAGTATTTTTATTAGCGGTGATGTTAATTTCACTGACTAACTGATCTGCTTGTTTGCCAGTGAGACTCACGGAACGCAGGTCAACCAGTAAGAGATGGTTTTCTGTTCCCCCAGAAACAATCTTTAGGCCTCTGTTTTTTAATTGTTGGGCTATTGCTTGAGCGTTAGCAATCACTTGTCCTGAATAGGCTTTAAAGTCGGGCTTAAGGGCTTCTCCGAAAGCAACCGCTTTCCCTGCGATCACGTGCTCTAACGGGCCGCCTTGGGTGCCGGGGAAGACGGATTTATTGAGTTTTTTGCCTAATTCTGCATTGCGAGTGAGGATTAAACCACCGCGAGGGCCGCGCAGGGTTTTATGGGTGGTTGTGGTGACAACATCACAGTAGGGAACTGGGTTTGGGTGATGACCACTGGCGACTAAACCTGCGATGTGAGCGATATCGGCGAGGAGATATGCTCCCACTTCATCTGCGATCGCGCGGAATTTTTCAAAATTAATAATCCGAGGGTAAGCTGAGTAGCCAC
>CAYXDG010000020.1:37706-45744 GCA_964463655.1 uncultured Dactylococcopsis sp. | reverse complement strand
CAATAACCAATAACAAACTCTATAAAACAGGCGATCGCGTTCGTTATCGAGAAGATGGAACGCTGGAATATTTGGGGCGTTTAGATAACCAAGTTAAATTGCGAGGCTTCCGCATTGAATTAGGAGAAATTGAAGCAGCGATCGCGGCTTATCCTGGAATCAGTCAAGCAGTAACTGTTATTGATAGCGAACAGGGAACAGTTACCGATAACAAACAACAATTAATCAGTTATTTTACGGGGGAAAACATTTCTCCTCAAGCGCTGCGGAATCATCTGAAATCTAGTCTCCCCTCTTACATGATTCCTAGCCTTATGATTCATTTGGAAACCTTGCCCCTCACCGCCAATGGTAAAATCGATCGAGCTGCTTTACCCAAGCGGAAATCCCTAAAAGACAAGAACTTACCGTTCCCTGAAATGACCCCCACGGAAGAACTCTTGGCTGGAATTTGGTCTCGGATTCTCAATCTGAAGGAAATTCATCGGGAAGATCACTTTTTTGAACAGGGAGGACATTCTCTGTTAGCGACAAGAGCGATCGCGCAAGTCCGTGAAGTGATGGGCGTTGAAATTCCTCTCAGCACCCTGTTTGAGCATCCAACCTTGTCTGATTTTGCTCAGGTTGTAGAACAAGGAAACAAGGAGACAAGGAAAATAACGAAGATCGTGTCCGAACTCCTATCTATTCCTCTCTCTTTTGCACAGCAGCGCCAGTGGATTCTTCATCAATTAGAACCCAATAGTCCCCGTTATGGGATTCCCACAGCATTGGAACTCAATGGCGAGTTTTCGATCGAGCGACTCCAAGAAAGTTTAGACTTACTGGTGCAACGCCACGAAATCTTACGCACGGTTTTCAAAGAGCATGAAGGGCAAGTCATTCAGGAAATTCAGGAAGTTTCATCAGTTGTCGCCGTACAAAACGACTTGAGTCACCTAAATCCTCAACAGCAAACTGAAACTGTCGAAGAGACTTTAAAACAACTGCTTCACACTCCCTTCGACTTATCCCAAACACCTCTGATGCGGGTACAAGTCTTAAAGTTAGCTCCTGAAAAACATATTCTATTTGTTGCCCTCCATCACATCATCACTGATGCTTGGTCAATGAGATTGATGGTTCAGGAGTTGAGCCAGATTTACACAGCGCTCAGACAGGGACACACACCACAATTGCCAGAACTCCCCATTCAGTATGCAGACTATGCTTTTTGGCAACGAAATGGAGATGGAATCCAAGAGCAACAACTGAATTACTGGAAAGCCAAGCTCAAAGATGCACCACCCCTGTTAGAACTGCCAACAGATTTTCCTCGTCCTAGGGTGCAAGGAGTAGAAGGATCTGTCCATGAATTTCATCTCAGTCAGTCTCAAGCTGAAGACTTAGAACGGCTGAGTTTGGACAATGGGGTGACTCTGTTTATGACTCTTTTTGCGGTGTTTCAAGTCCTGCTATATCGCTACACCCACAGCGTTGATATTCTGACGGGAACCGCGATCGCGAATCGTCAACAGACGGAATTAGAGAATTTGATTGGTTTGTTTGTGAATACTCTTGTGTTACGCACGAACCTTGCAGGAAATCCGAGCTTTTTAGACCTCCTCCAACAAGTCCGCCAAACTGCCCTAGAAGCCTACGCTCATCAAGAAGTTCCTTTTGAGCAAGTGGTGGATGCTTTGGAACTCCCCCGCAGTTGGAGCCATTCTCCCCTGTTTCAAGTCATGTTTAACCTGCAAAACAAAACCGCAGATTCCCTCTCTGTTGGCGGGTTAGAATGGACACCCTTAGCACTGCGATCGCACACCGCTAAGTTTGATTTAACTTTATCAATGCGCCAGCACTCAGAGGGATTAACTGGGGTGTTTGAGTACCGCACAGACCTTTTTACGCCAGAGACGATCGAGCGTATGGCGGGACATTTTTGTCAGTTAGTGACAGGCGTTTGGCAAAATCCCCAGCACGCGATCGCTTTACTTCCTCTCTTAACAGCTTCCGAACAGCAGCAACTCACTCACTCGAATCAAACCCACACTGTCCATCCTCCCTGTCAGTCATTGCACTCTCTGTTTGAAGCACAAGCAGAACGCACACCTGATGCAATGGCAATTATTCACGATCATCAAGTCCTAACTTATGATGAGCTAAATCAACAAGCCAATCAACTCGCCCACGCCTTACAAGAATTGGGGATCACTCCTGAAGCGAGAGTAGGAGTTTGTTTACCCCGCACCCCTGAAATGGTAGTTGCAATTCTGGGGATTCTCAAAGCAGGAGGGGCCTACGTTCCCCTCGATCCCGCCTATCCTCAAGCCCGTTTACGGTGGATTGTCGAAGATGCAGCGCTGGAGTGCATCCTGACGAGTAATGACTGTACAGCGATCAGTGACCCGTTACCAGTGACCCGTTACCAGTTACCAATAACCAATAACAAACAACCAATAACCAATAACAAACAACCAATAACCAATCCTGAAAATCTTGCCTACGTTATTTATACCTCTGGTTCAACAGGTCAACCCAAGGGAGTGGCGATCGAGCATCGCAGCGCGATCGCGCTAGTTCACTGGGCGAAAAAGGTCTTCTCTCCCGAACAACTGCAAGGTGTTTTAGCTTCTACATCAATCTGTTTCGATCTCTCAGTGTTTGAAATATTTGTTCCTTTGAGTTGGGGCGGTAGCATTGTCCTCGTTGACAATATTTTGGAATTGCCAAGCAGTTCTTATGCAGAACAAGTGACCCTGATTAATACTGTCCCCTCCGCAGCGACGGAATTGTTACGCATGAATGGGATTCCTAAAAGTGTCCGCATTGTGAACTTAGCGGGAGAAGCGCTTTCACCTGCTTTGGTTGCTCAACTCTACGAACTTCCTCAAGTAGAGCAGGTTTTTAATCTTTATGGTCCATCTGAAGACACCACCTATTCCACTTATACTCAGGTTGCTGCTGAGGAGATAGTCACCATTGGTCATTGTATCGACAACACTCAAGCCTATGTTTTGGATGAATTTTTACAACCTGTTCCCATTGGTGTTTCAGGGGAATTATATCTTGGCGGCGCAGGACTGGCACGGGGCTATCTCAATCGTCCAGACTTGACTGCTGAAAAGTTTATTCCTAACCCGTTTGCTAAGGGGATAGGGAGACAAAGGGACAAGGGAGCAATGGGAGATGGGGGAGACAAGGGGGACAAGGAGACAAGGGGACAAATAACCAATAACAAACAACAAACAACCAATAACAAACTTTATAAAACAGGCGATCGCGTCCGAATGCGATCGAATGGAAAGTTAGACTACCTCGATCGCCTAGACAATCAGGTCAAAATTCGGGGGTTTCGCATTGAATTAGGGGAAATAGAAACGGTGCTGACGCAACATCCAGCAGTAGAACAAGCGCTGGTGACTGTTCGATCTCTGGAGGGGTATTCACAACTTGTGGCTTATGTGGTTCTTGAAGGGAACAGGGAACAATCCCCCCTAACCTCCTCACTAAAGCTCCAGCTTACTAAGGGGGGAACCAATAACAATTTCAAAGAATTTCTTAAGGCTCGATTGCCAGATTACATGATTCCTGCGTTTTTCGTAATCTTAGAATCCATGCCATTGTTACCCAATGGAAAGCGCGATCGCTCTTGCTTACCTATCCCCAGTCCTCAAGTTGTTGCTGAGGAAAACTCCCTCCCTAAAACTGAAATTGAGCGCGTCTTTGCTGAATTTTGGCAACAACTCTTGCCAGTTAATGAGGTAGGGGTTGATCAGAATTTCTTTGAGTTAGGAGGAGATTCAATTCTTGCTATTCAATTTATGGCAAAGGCGCAACAAGCAGGTTTTAACTTTACACCAAGAGACTTGTTTGAGCATCAAACGATCGCAGAATTAGCAGCGATCGCGCAGAAGCGACAGCAAACACAGATTTTAGGGGCAGAACAGGGTTTTGTGACAGGAACTGTGCCATTAACTCCAATTCAACAATGGTTTTTTGAGCAATCTTTTTCTGAACCTTACCATTGGAATCAGGCGCTTCTTTTAGACAGTCCACACTCTCTCAATCTCAAATACCTTAAGCAAGCGCTATCTTATCTGATTGACTATCATGATGCTCTGCGTATGACCTTTCAGCAACAAGAAAAAAGCTGGGAACAAGTTCATGGGGAAAATGTTGTTTCTCTAACTGTTTTTGAAGAGAAAGAAATCGCGCCAGAGGAGATAGACTCCTTCATTATCTCAGCAGCAAATCAGCTTCAAGCAAGTCTTAAATTGGCTGAAAATCCATTACTCAAAGTTGCCTACTTCCAATTTGAAAAGACTCAGAAGCTATTATTGGTCTCTCACCATTTGATTATTGATGGCATTTCTTGGCGGATATTTTTGAGCGATTTACAACAAGTTTATAACCAGATTGCTCAAGGGAAAATAATAGAACTGCCTCCGAAAACTACTAGCTTTAAATATTGGTCAGAGCAGCTTTTAGAATATGCTCAATCTCCAACTTTCAGCGATGAATTGAGCTATTGGCAGAGCATAGAAGCTAAGAATACTAACAAACTTCCTCGGGATTACGAGACAGGAGAAAACCGAGTGTCAGACCTTGCTACGGTTGCGGTCAGTTTATCGATCGCGGAAACAAATCAACTGCTACAAGAAGTTCATCAAGCCTACCAAACCCAAATTAATGATATTCTCTTAACTGCATTAGCAACCACTTTCCAAAACTGGACAGGTCGATCGAGTCTATATCTTGAATTGGAAGCACATGGTCGAGAGACTTTTCTTACCCCAACTCCGAACGCTTCTTATGATCTATCGCGGACAGTGGGTTGGTTTACCAGCTTATTTCCTGTTGTATTGACAGTGACTCCAGACTTAGAAACTTCCTTAAAAACTGTGAAGGAAACCCTCAGAAAAATTCCTCAACGGGGGGTTAGCTATGGTCTTCTCCGCTACCATCGATCGAGAACAAATTTATCAAGTCAAGCTGAAGTAATGTTTAATTATTTAGGTCAAATCAATCAGTTTTCCAATCAAGAGAATGGGTTTACCCTCGCCAAAGAATCCACAGGGATGGCTCGCAGTCCTAAAAATCACCGTACAGCCCTTTTAGAAATTAATGCTTGGGTAAACAGCGATCGCTTTGAGGTGAACTGGTTGTACAGCCAAAAGATTCATCAGCATCATACCATTGAAACCCTTGCTCAGGATTTTCTGAACACATTGAGACAGTTAATCGCCCATTGCTTGTCTCCAAAAGCGGGTGGGTTTACCCCTTCTGATTTCCCCCAGATGCAATTCAGTCAAGACGAATTAGACGATCTGTTAGAGGAGCTTTAAATTAATAAGCTGCCCGCGCATCTAAATGGGTTTGTAGAGAGAAGGGAGATAGGGGAGAACAAATAACCAATAACCAATAACCAATAACCAATAACCAATAACCAATGACAACTACAAAAAAAGACATACTTGATATCTATCCACTGTCTCCAATGCAAAAGGGGATGCTGTTTCACACCTTGCTTGCGCCACAAGCGGGGATTTATGTGCCGCAAGTTACCTTTTCTGTTGTCGGTGAGTTGGACAGCGATCGCTTCCGTCAGGCTTGGGAAAAAGCTGTATCCGCTTGCTCGGTTTTACGAACCTCCTTTCACTGGGAAAAGCGAGATCAGCCCTTTCAGGTAGTGCGACAACAGGTTAATCTTCCTTGGGTTGAACAAGATTGGCGTTTGCTGTCTGAAGCCGAAAAAAAGGAAAAACTGCAAGTGTTTCTAGAGTGCGATCGCAGCCTTGGCTTTGACCTCAAAACGCCCCCACTGATTCGCCTCGCTCTGATTCAATGGGGAACACAACATTATCAATTTATTTTCTCTTACCATCACCTAATTCTGGATGGTTGGTCTGTCGGAAACTTATTAAGAGGGGTTTTTGCTTGGTATTTCCACTCTCAAGACTTCAAGATTCGCCCTTACAGTGATTACATTGCTTGGTTAAATCAGCAAAACCAAGAAGCGGCTGCTCAATTTTGGCAAAACTATTTAAAAGGGTTTGTTGAACCGACAGCATTACCTTTAGAGAAGACTCAGGAAGTAACCTCGACAGAGAATTTTGGAGAGGAAAACCGACAATTTTCGGCAGCATCCCTCAAGACATTTGCTCAACAGTATCAGCTAACTTTGGCAACGATCGCGCAAGGTGCTTTTGCATTGCTTTTGAGCCGTTATACCAACACTTCTGATATTGTCTTTGGATCAACTTCTGCGGGGCGACCCAGTGAAGTGCAAGGATCGGAATCGATGATTGGACTCTTTATTAATACCCTTCCTGTACGAGTGCAGTTAAACCCCAAGATAACGGTTGTCTCTTGGCTGGAACACCTACAACGCGATCGCGCCACAGCCCTAGCGCCCAAGTGTAGTTCTCTCTTGGAGATTCAATCTTGGAGCGACCTTCCTACAGGAACACCACTATTTAACAGCCTCCTTGTGTTTGAGAACTATCCTGTTGAAACTCCAACTTCCTCTGCTCTTCACTTCGAGAATCTTCAGTTCAATGAGTGGACAAATTTCCCTCTCACGCTTTTGGTTTCTGCTGGTGAGGAAGTTTCCCTAAAGTTGAAGTATGATCGCGATCGTCTTTCTTCTCAGTCGGCGCAACAACTCCTAAGTCACCTGCAAAGATTACTAATGGAGATAACAAAACATCCAACGGGTTCTCTCCATGAGATTGAAATGTTATCTACTGAGGAACAACAACAGTTTGAACGTTGGAATCAAACGACTCGGGATTATCCCCTAGAGTGTTGTTTACCCGCAGCCTTTGAAACTCAGGTTCTTAAAACACCCGATGCAATTGCAGTGATTTTTGATGCTTTAGGGGAACAGTTACCAATAACCAATAACAAACATCAATTGACTTATCGGGAACTCAACGATCGCGCCAACACTCTTGCTGACTATTTCCAATCTTTAGGGGTATGTCCAGAAACTCGGATTGCAGTTTATCTACAGCGATCAATTGCAATGGTGGTGGCTTTGTTGGGGATTCTCAAAGCTGGCGGAACTTATGTTCCTCTCGATCGAGACTATCCCGTTGATCGCCTAAGTTGGATGTTGCAGGATGTTGATGCTTCAGTGCTTTTAACCGATCGCGCTCAAAATCTAGCTCCTCTTTCTGTTCCAGACTCAATACAGGTGTTAGATTTCTCCCAACTACCAATGGACAGACGTTCCAATCAAGAGACCTTCCACGGAACGTCTCTACATCCAGACAACAGTATCTACATTATCTATACATCAGGCTCTACTGGACGACCGAAAGGGGTGATTAACACTCACCGAGCGGTGATGAATCGGCTTTATTGGATGCAGGAAGCATACAATTTAAATGAGCGCGATCGCGTTCTTCAGAAAACGTCTTTTGGCTTTGATGTCTCGGTTTGGGAGTTTTTCTGGCCCCTGCTTAATGGCGCACAATTGGTCTTAGGGAAACCCGACGGACACCGCGATCCCAGCTATCTAGCTCAATTGATTGAACAAGCAGAAATTACTACCTTGCATTTTGTCCCTTCTCTGCTGAGCGCTTTTTTAGAAGTTCCTGCACTCAGAGAAAAGTGTCGCTCTCTCAAACGAGTGATTTGTAGTGGTGAGGCGTTATCAACCCAGTTGCAACAGAAGTTTTTTGAGACTTTAGATGCACAATTGTACAATCTTTATGGTCCAACCGAAGCAGCGATCGATGTAACGGCTTATCATTGTCAACCTGTTGAAGAGAAGGGAGTCTCAGTTGCGATCGGTTCTCCCATTGCCAATACCCAAATTTATCTCTTGGATCGGGACAATCGTCAAGTCCCCCTAGGCTGTGCGGGAGAACTCTGTATTGGGGGTGTGGGAGTCGCAAGAGGTTACTGGAATCGACCTGAACTGACGGCTGAGAAGTTTATTCCTAACCCGTTTGCTGAGGGAACAGGGAACAGGGAACGATCCCCCCTAACCTCCTCACTAAAGCTCCGGCTTACTAAGGGGGGAACAAATAACAAACAACAAATA
>CAYXDG010000020.1:27245-37606 GCA_964463655.1 uncultured Dactylococcopsis sp. | reverse complement strand
ACTAATAACAAACAACAAATAACTAATAACAAACAACAAATAACTAATAACAAACAACAAATAACTAATAACAAACTCTACAAAACAGGTGACTTAGCTCGTTATCGCTGCGATGGGACTTTAGAGTATTTGGGACGGCTTGACCAGCAAGTGAAAATACGGGGCGTTCGCATCGAGTTGGGTGAAGTTGAAGCGGTTCTCAACCAACATCCTGAAGTGCAACAGTCTGTCGCGATTGTCAGAAAAGACACAGCAACAGCAGATGCTGAACCTCAGCTTGTTGCTTATGTGGTTCTTGAAGGGAACGGAGAACAAATAACCAATAACAATTTCAAAGAGTTTCTTAAAACGCGCCTACCTGAAGCAATGATCCCCCAAGCCTTTGTCACTCTTTCTAGCTTACCGTTAACCGCTAATGGGAAATTAGACCGTCGCAGTTTGCCAGCCCCCAAGTTAGAGTTTGGGGGAGTTCCTCCCAGTAATGAAACTGAAATCGCGATCGCGCAAATTTGGCAGGAAGTGCTGAAACTCGACAGGAATCAGCATCAGATTGGAATTCATGACAACTTTTTTGAGCTAGGCGGAAATTCTCTGAGTGCGGTTAGAGTCAACACGCGATTACAGGTTGAGTTTGACTTGGAATTCCCGTTAAGGATGATGTTTGAACGACCGACGATCGCAGAACTGGCTCAGCGAGTGGATGCGATGAGAATGGGTCGCCAATTATCCCCGCAAACCCCCCAAAATCAACGTAAGGAGATTGAGTTATGAACATTACTAAAAAACAACCGAGCATTGAGGAATTTTTGTCTGAGCTTTATCGTCAGGATGTGCAGCTTTGGCTAAAGGATGACCGTCTGCGCTGTAATGCCCCAGAAGAGGTTTTAACGGATGAACTGACACAGCAACTCCAAGACCGTAAAGCAGAAATCGTGGCGTTTTTAAGTCAAGCTCCTCCCGCTTCAAGCATAATTGCCCCTGCTCCCCGCACAGGAGATTTACCCTTATCCTTTGCCCAGCAACGTCTTTGGTTTTTAGATCGAATGCAGCAAGAAGGAGCGGTTTACAACATTCCCTTAGCAGTGAGGGTGGAAGGTTTTCTCGATGTAGGGATTTTTCAACAGTGCTTAAACGAAATTGTACAGCGTCATGAGGTTTTACGGACGAACTTTGCGACTAAAGAGGGTCAGCCCTATCAAGTAATTCAGGATCAAAGGAAAATCGCAATCGAGCAGATTGATTTACGCACTCTAAACACAACAGAACAGGAAAGACAAGTGAAAGACCGATCAATTGCAGAAGCGCAAACCGATTTTGATTTAGCCGAAGACTTGTTATTACGAGTGAAACTCTTACAAATTGCCGATCGCGAATGGGTTGTCTTATTTACTATGCACCATATTATTTCTGATGGGTGGTCGATGGAAGTGTTGATTAAAGAAATTACTGAGTTGTATCGTGCGTTCCTGACAGGGATGACCTCTCCTCTAAAACCTCTACCCATTCAGTATGCAGATTTTGCGATTTGGCAACGTCAACAGCTTCAAGGAGAAGTGTTGGAAATTGAGTTGGGGTATTGGCGATCGAAACTACAAGGGGAATTACCCGTGATCCAATTGCCCGCCGATTTCCCTCGCGCTCGGGTGCAGACATTTCAAGGCGCGATCGCCCAGTTTCAACTTTCTGCATCCGTAACCGCTAAGCTCAAAACTTTAGCACATAAGGAGTCAGCAACCTTATTTATGACCCTCTTGGCAGCGTTTAAGGCGCTACTCTATCGCTACACGGGGCAAACAGACTTAATTGTGGGAACACCCATTGCCAATCGGAATCGCCCTGAAATTGAGGGGTTGATTGGCTTTTTTGTCAACACATTGGTGCTGCGATCGCATCTCCAACCTGATCAGAGCTTCCGTACATTCCTACAACAGGTTAAAACCGCAACCTTAGAAGCATACGACCATCAAGACCTCCCCTTTGAGAAATTAGTTGAAGACCTACAACCTGTTCGCGACCTCAGTCATAATCCACTGTTTCAGGTAAAATTTCGCCTAGAGAATCTGCCCCAGCAGCGCTTAGACTTACCCGGACTGAGTTTAAGCCCAGTCTCTCAAAGCTACTCAACCGCTAAACTCGACCTCAGTGTCGATTTGTATGAAACGAATTCTGGATTAGTGGGAGGGTTCGAGTATAACCGCGACCTCTTTGGACCAGAAACCATTGAGCGAATGACCCAACACTTTCAGGTATTGCTGGAGGGAATTGCTAATCATCCTGAACAACGAATGGGTGAGCTTCCCTTGTTAACTGAAGCCGAGAGACAGCAGATTCTTCAGCAGTGGAACGACACAGATCAACCATACACGCGCGATCGATGTTTCCATCATTTATTTGAAGCTCAGGTTGTTAAAACCCCCAATGCGACAGCACTGATTTTTGATTCTTCAAGGGAACAGGGACACAAGGGAGAACAAACAACAAATAACCAACAACAATTAACCTATGACCAACTAAATCGACAAAGCAACCAGTTAGCCCATTATCTCCAACAGTTAGGAGTGAGTCCAGAAGTGATTGTCGGGATTTGCGTTCCGCGCTCCCTAGAGATGATTATCGCCCTACTCGCTGTTTTCAAAGCAGGGGGCGCTTACCTTCCTTTAGACCCAGAGTATCCTCCAGAACGACTCAGCTATATGCTCAATGATGCTCAAGTGAGTATTTTACTGAGCCGTTCCGATGTTGAGCTTTTTGAGCTTCCCAGTCAGACAAATCGGGTTAACCTCGATACTCAATGGCCAAAGGAACAGCCAGAGCATAATCCAGACCCCCGCGTAACTCCAGAGCATTTGGCTTACCTCATTTATACCTCTGGCTCAACAGGACAACCCAAAGGGGTTCTGATTCCCCATAATGGATTAGTTAACCTCACTGAGGATAAGATTCGGGTCTGCGATGTGCATCCAAATGACTGCGTACTTCAATTCTTCTCTTTTAGTTTTGATGCGTCGATTCCTGAAATTATTATGGCTCTGGGTGTGGGCGCGAAGTTACTCCTTGCGCCAGCAGAAGTGTTGCTTCCAGGGGGAACTCTTGCCCGTTTGTTAAAGCGACAACGGGTTACTCATATTACAATTACCCCTTCGGCTCTAGTCAGTGTCCCTCATGAGGAATTCCCAGATTTACGAATGGTCTTAGTCGGAGGGGAAGCCCCATCACCAGAATTGATTGCTGAGTGGGGCAAAGGACGACGCTTTATTAATGCTTACGGCCCCACAGAAACCACAGTTAATGCCAGTATGGTGGTCTGTGATGAAAATTCGCCTCCCGTTCTGCGTCCCAGCACCAACAAGCAGCTTTATATTTTGGATGAGCAACAACAACTGTTACCTGTAGGAGTTCTCGGAGAGCTTCATATTGCAGGAGTCGGTCTGGCGCGGGGCTATCTAAATCGTCCTGAATTAACTGCTGAAAAGTTTGTTCCTAACCCGTTTCCTCAAGAAACGCTTAACTCTCTAGAAAAAAGGGAACAGAGAGATGGGGGAGAACAAATAACCAATAACAGACTTTATAAAACAGGAGATTTGGCTTATTATTTGCCCAATGGAGACATTCGCATTGTCGGACGAATTGACCATCAGACCAAGATTCGAGGATTTCGCATTGAACTGGGAGAGATTGAAGGGGTTCTCAATCAGCATCCTCAGATTAAGGCGAGTGTAGTAACAGTCCGTGAGGATGTCGCAGGAGAAAAACGTTTAGTCGCTTATTGGGTCGAGGCTGACCCTGAAATGAGTGATCTGAACTTGGGTGAACTGCGCCAGTTCCTCGCTGAAAAATTGCCCCATTATATGATGCCTTCTGCGTTTGTTGGTCTTGATGCTTTGCCTCTAACCGCCAACGGCAAAATTGATACCAAAGCGCTACCTGCACCCGAACAGAAGTCCCAAGAGAAGATTGCACCCAGAACTGAGATTGAGAGAACCTTAGCCGATATCTTTGAGCAAGTGTTGAGTGTAGAGGAAATTAGTATTAATGATGACTTTTTTGAGTTGGGCGGTCATTCTCTATTGGCGACTCAACTGGTCGCTCAATGTCTTAATCAGTTTGATATCGAACTAACAGTGATTGATTTATTTGAAGCGCCAAGTATTGTTGAATTGGCTCAACGAATTGAACAAAAGCAAGTCTTAGAAGAGTTGCAATCTAATGTTACAGGGTCATTAGATGATGATGAATGGGAGGAAATTGAACTATGAATCAGAGCTACCTAAAGCCTAATGTAATTGTCGAACCTTTGATTAACCAGTGGTATGCTTGGAGCTTTTTGATTTCTCCAGCAACGGCTGCTCGTTATCTGACGCAATCTCATCTAAAAATCATGGAATCTTTTGTGAACGCGCCTCAAGTGCATCGTTCAGCTTTGCAAAATCCAGCGATGAGAGGGGGACCGTTCATGAACTATGATCCTCACCGAGTGGATGAAATTTGGGCTTTATTGGAAAAAACTAAAACCGAGCAACAAGCCTTAATCAGTCTGAGTGAAGCAATTTCTGAACTGGAAACACTGTTAGCTAATCACCCACAAGGAGCTTCCTTAGAGCCTCTGTATCCTCAAATTCCGATCGCGCTGAGAGGTTTTGTGGAACTGGTCTATGATAACTGCGATCGCGCTAATATTCGCTTTATTGAGGGCTTGCTATACCGTAGCGAGTATTATCGTCCAGAATCTCAGTGTGTCGCTTTGAAATTGGGAGATACAGACGATCGCGCTTTTGTCTTGAGTACGCCTCGCTTAGCGGATGAAAACTCACTACATCTGCAGATCCCTTTTGCCAATCATCATCTCGATCGACTCTTTGCCATGCGACACAAGCCAGATTCAGTCCCAGCAATGGCTTCCGCTTTAGGATTGGATGAGTTACAAACCCAACAATTCAAGCAATTTTTTACAGAAACGCCTCCCCCTCAACCAATCCCTTATACAGGAGAAGAGGTGCGAGTGCGCTATTTCGGTCATGCTTGTGTCCTGATTGAGACTGATCAAGTCAGTATTTTGTGTGACCCACTGGTGAGTTATCCCAACTTGCCAGAGTCCGACCAGTTACCCCGCTACAGTTATACAGACTTACCTGAAACCATTGACTATGCCTTGATTACCCATAACCATCAGGATCATCTGATGCTCGAAACCCTGCTGCAACTCCGTCACAAGATCAAACAGGTGATTGTCCCAACCAGCAATAAAGGTTCTCTCATTGATCCTTCTCTGAAACTCGTCTTGCAACAAATCGGTTTTTCGGTTGTCCACTCTCTGGATGAACTTGAAACCATTCCACTTCCTGAAGGACAAATTGTGAGTCTTCCTGTACTAGGAGAACATGGCGACCTAAATATCGGGGCGAAAACCGCTTATTTGATTCAGTTGAAGGGTCGTTCGATTCTTTGTGCTGCTGATTCTAACAATTTAGAGCCTCGGTTGTATCAACATTTGCATCATCTTTTTGGTGACTTGGACTTGCTTTTCTTGGGGATGGAATGTGACGGCGCTCCGTTTACATGGGCTTATGGACCTTTGTTGACCAAAGGTATTTCCTCTAAACTGGCTCAAACTCGTCGCTTGGATGGTTCTAATGCTCAAAGCGCGATCGCGCTGGTGGAGGAACTCAATCCTAAACAAGTTTATGTTTATGCGATGGGTCAAGAACCTTGGCTGACCTTTATTACTTCAATTCAATATACTCCTGAATCTGTCCCGATCCAAGAATCCGATCGCCTAGTTGCTTATTGTCGTCAACGAGGGATTTGCAGCGATCGTCTTTTAGGATGGAAGGAAATTTTCTTAGCTCCTGAGTCTAATCGTAAAGTATTTAATGGCTCTGTGATCAAAATAGGGAAGAGGGAACGGGAAACGGGGAACAGTGAAGAAGAGGGGGACAAGGGAGACAAGGAGACAAGGGGACAAATAACAAATAACCAACAACCAATCACCAATAACGAACTTCAAACCCTCCTCACTCGCCTGAAAGCGCTTAATGTTCGTCTCTGGCTCGATGGGGACAATCTTCGTTGTCATGCGCCCAAAGGCGTTCTCACGGCTGAGTTGAAGGCGGAACTTAAAACATATAAACCAACCATCATTAATCTTCTCAGAGGTCAAGGAGAACCCAACCAGAGCCAACCCCGATCTAGTCTTGATACTTATGTTGCTCGCAATCGCGAATATAAAAATGATGTCGTTTTGGAAGAGAGTATTTATCCTCTAGAACCTTGGAAGCCAAATCAAACATGGACAGCGCCTCAAAAAATACTGCTTACAGGAGCAACAGGCTTTTTAGGTGCATTTTTACTTGAGCAACTTTTAGCGCAAACGAAAGCGGAAATTTACTGCTTGATACGGGCGGATTCTATCAAGGAGGGTGAGGAAAAACTACAAATGTGCTTGCATAATTATCAAATGCCACAAGATGACTTACATAACCGTGTTATTCCCTTAATTGGAGATTTATCTCAATCTAACCTCGGTTTGAGTCAACAGCAATTTAATCATCTAAGCAAAGAAATTGAGGCTATTCATCACAATGGAGCTTGGGTTCACCACGCCTCTCCTTATTCCCTGTTGCGCTCAGCCAATGTGCAGGGAACGAAGACTATTCTCAAATTAGCCTGTCAAGGTAAAAGAAAACCGCTACATTACACCTCAACCCTGAGCGTGTTACCCACTCAGCCTCCTGAAGGTCAACTGAAAATGTATGAGCAAGACGCGATCGCTGCTTATCCTGTTCCCCTTGGCGGTTATACCCAAAGCAAGTGGGTTGCAGAAGTCTTAGTCGAACAAGGGCGCGATCGAGGTTTGCCAGTAACCGTCTATCGTCCAGGTCCTATTTCTGGTCATAGTCAAACAGGGGCGTTTAACCGCAATGACTTCCTCTATCGCCTGATACAGGGCTATGTTGAGCTTGGCTGCGCCCCCATTGGGGAGATGGTCTTAGATTTGCTTCCTGTAGATTATGTGAGTTTTGCGATGGTTTATTTATCTCAAAAGCCAAGTTCTTTGGGTAAGACCTTCCATCTAATTCATCCCCAACCTGTTTCCTCTAATTTATTGTTTGAGCCTTTAGAAAAGGCTGGATATGGGATCGATCGCATTCCTTATGCACAATGGTATGAAAAATTAATCGCGATCGCGCAAAACAATCCCAATCATGCTTTATATCCTTTGGTTTCCCTTTTCTCCTCTCGCCGAAATGATTCCTCCCCCCCTGAACAAAATGCAAATGCTCAAGTTCCCTTTGACTGCCAAAATACCCAAAACGCTCTCAAAGATAGCCCTGTTCAATATCCAACCTTGAATTATGAATTATTTGAAACTTATGTCAGTGCCATGCAAAATGCTGGTGTTCTTCAATCCTTCAACAAGAGGGGAACCAATAACCAATAACCAATAACCAATAACCAATAACCAATAACCAATAACCAATAAAAAACATCATGTCCTCAAAAGAAAGATACACCGACTACGACACCTGGGCTTGGCTCTACAACCAGACAATGGGCCCAGAATACGGCAAAAGTCAACTTCAATGGCTAGAAAGAGTTCTATTCCCTGACCTTCCTTCCTCGGCGAGTCTTCTAGACCTCTGCTGTGGTACTGGACAATTAATTCCGCCCCTGAGCGCCCGAGGATATCGTGTCACAGGTTTAGACGGTTCACAAGCCATGTTGAATTATGCCAAAGAAAATGCACCAACTGCCGAGTTCTGGCTTGATGATGCGCGTACATTTTCCAGCCCCATTCAGTTTGATGCCGTTTTTTCAACCAGCGCTTCCCTCAACCATGTGATGAGTTTGGCAGAACTGACTCAGGTTTTTGAAAATGTCTATGCAGCGCTCAAATTTGGCGGAATCTTCCTGTTCGATCTCAACCATCCCGGGCAAATGCAAAAGTGGTGGCGGGGACAAATTGCCGAAGGAGAAATCCATCTTGATTATGCTTGGATGCTTAGTCCTCACTATAACTCAGAAGAAAGGCAAGGAGTTTTTAAGGTGAGCATTTTTAAAGCCCTTCCCCAAACTCCGCACTCAAAATTCAAAACTCTCCTTTACAAACTTCTTAGTTTACGCAGACTGACTCGTTTTCGGCTTAAACTCCTCTCTCGGTTTTCCGATATAGAACCAAATTGGAAACGCTCAGATTTAGATTACTGGGTCAAAGGTCATGAGGTTGAGGAAGTTCAAGAAGCTCTGACTCAGGTCGGTTTTGAACCGATTCGCCTAGAAACGATCGAGGGGTCCCCCACGCTTGACAATAACCATTCTGCTCACTTTATTGCTTACAAAACCTCTTAACTAGGGTCTGCTCAACACTGTTCCCCGTTCCCTAACCATACCAACATGACAATAATACAAGAAACCAAACAACAACACCTTCAAAGCCTCATCGATCGCTTTACCCAACGAACAGCGCAATCCAAGAAACTGGCTCAAGCTCATCGCTCAGTCTTAGCGGATAAAAGCTCGATCGGGTTCAATTTTACCCCTGAAACCAAAGAGATGTGTTATCCGATCGCGGTCGATCGTTCCCAAGGGGCAAAACTTTGGGATATTGACGAGAATGAATATGTGGATATTTTGATGGGGCTGGGAACTCATCTATGTGGTCATAATCCTCCGTTTTTGCACGAAGCAATCCTTCAACAACTCGATCGAGGTGTGGTCATTGGCCCCCAATCTCCCATTGTCGGAGAAGTCGCCCAACTGATCAGCAATCTGACGGGGATGGAACGAGTTACTTTTAGTAATACAGGGACAGAAGCGATCATGACCGCGATTCGCATGGCTAGAGCGCAGACGGGACGCGGTAAAATCGCTATTTTCACCAATTCTTATCATGGTCATTTAGATGCGACCTTGATGCGAGCTCCTTTGAGCGAGTACGCTAAAAAAGCAGCGAATCGGGTCTTAGCACGGCAAGCAGAAGCTCGACCCTGGCTGAGTCCATTGAGTCGTCTAGTTAAAGCCGTTTTACAGAGCAATCAAAATCCAAAAGCCGTCCCTGCTGCCTTAGGCATTCCGAGGGCGATCGCGCAAGATACCTTAGTTCTCGACTATGGCAATCCCCGATCGCTGCAAGTGATTCAAGATCACCACAAACAGTTGGCTGCGGTTTTAGTTGAACCTGTGCAGAGCCGATGTCCTGAAAATCAGCCTGCGGAGTTTTTAAAAGAGCTCCGAGAGTTGACCCAAAGGGCAGACATTGCTCTAATTTTTGATGAAATGGTCACAGGTTTTCGGGTTCATCCGGGGGGGGCTCAGGCTTATTTTGGCATCCAAGCTGACTTAGCCACTTATAGCAAAATTGTTGGCGGAGGGTTGCCTTTATCGGTTATTGCGGGAAAATCTCAGTTTATGAACCGCATTGACGGGGGATTCTGGCAATTTGGGGATGACTCTGCGCCAATGGTAAAAACCACCTTCTTTGCGGGAACATTCTGCAAACATCCTCTGGCTCTAGCAACGGCAAAAGCAATGCTGGAGCATTTGCAAGGGCAAGGAGAGGAGCTTCAGAACCAACTGAATCAAAAAACAGCCAACTTAGTCCAGCGCTTGAATGATTGGATGATGAGCAATCAGATACCCCTTGAGTTTACTCGATTTGGGTCTTTTTTCGCGATCGCGCTCTCAAAAAGCCGAGTCGATTCCCAAGCTCTCAATTTATTGTCTTACCATCTCCTAAACCGTGGCGTTCATCTGCGGGGAGGGGATAAGGGCGGATTTCTTTCCACCGCTCATGGACAAGACGAGATTGAAAAAATCTTTTCCGCGTTTACTCAAAGCGCCAGTGAATTAAAAGAAGCTGGCTTTTTCAACAGTAACCAATAACCTAAAGATAGCAGTGCGGATTGATCAAGAGATTTCCCGATTCTCTGTTCCCCAAATAACGAATAACAAATAACGAATAACAAACCACCATGACTCAATCTACCAATGAAATCCTCTATCGTGTCGTCATTAGCGAAGAAGAACGCTATTCTATCTGGCCAGATTACAAAGAAATCCCTTGGGGATGGCAAGCCACCGAGAAAGTAGGTTCTCAGGAAGAATGCCTTGATTATATTAAAGCGGTGTGGACTGATATGCGACCCAAGAGTCTCCGCGAACAGATGGAAAAGACTGCTTAGCAGTTCTATATCTTCTGTAAAAAGTTGACTCATGGAAGCCCCCACTGTCGCGCGTTCATTAGGCGAGGAAACCTCACCAGGGTCGCTCCTCAGAATTGGGGGGATCATTTGGGATTGCTACAACAAATAACGAATAACAAATAACGAATAACAAACAACGAATAACAAATAACGAATAACAAA
>CAYXDG010000020.1:0-27145 GCA_964463655.1 uncultured Dactylococcopsis sp. | reverse complement strand
AACGAATAACAAATAACGAATAACAAACAACGAATAACAAATAACGAATAACAAACTGGGGAAGTTTCCATGACACAACACAGGTCTTCATCAACCCTGAACTTACTTGTTCCTTGGGAGTTGCCCCAAGCCATATCTCTAACGGAGGAAGAACAGAGGTTAGCACGCCATGCTTTGAATTTGGTTTTGTCGGCGTTGGCAGAATCTTCTCCTGCTGAAGGCTTGAAAAAACTCGATCGAGCCTGGTTTGACCTCGGTGAAGTGGAGGTGCAACCTGTGGAAATAGAGACAACACAGACGGCCCTAAAACCTTGGGAAGTTGAAGACTACGATCGCTATTTCCACACGAACCACGTGCAAGCAGAGTCCCCTGCACTCTGCTTAGTTCAAGGGTTACTGGCGGTTGTGCAATCTTTTTTTTACCTCCGCTGCCATACTCCTCATTTATCTCCAGAGCAAGTTGAACGGCAAAAGCAAGGATTTATTAGCTATATCCATCTTTTAGAAAGAATCTTCAATCTTTAATAGTTATTCGTTATTTGTTGTTTGTTGAACGATCAACCATGAACCAATTCTAATGATTAATGTACAGATGCTCCATAGAACGTCTCCACTAATATAATCCACCAAAAAGCATAATCTCTGATTGTTTATCGCTATCCTCGTCTCTCACTATTAACTAATAACTAATAACAATGAACCATTCTCAAGCAATAACAATTTGGCAAGGATTCCACTGGTCTTTTTTTCTCAATGTTCAAGGGCTAATTATGTGCTTGAAGCGATTTGAAATGGAGTTAACCAAAGGTAGGATTTCTCAAGCTAAAATTGAACTTCAAACCGCAACAGAATTAATGTTGGCTTCTGGGGCTGCTATGGAGTTGGCGGGAAGTTTTGAGCGAGATTGTTATGAAAATGATATACGCATCAGTATGAGTCCCCCCCAAGTTCAATCCTCAAATTTCAGTGGTCTCATGTCTTGGGATCATGCTGCTCTGATGAAAATTTGGAAAAAACTTAGCCCAGTTTTTGCTAATGTACCAGAGGAACTCAAAGACCAACATCAAGCATTTGTCCAAGCCTATCTTTCCCTAGCCAACTCTCATCGCGCAGTTTGCAAAAAGTTTGGCGGGGATGAAGGAGGAAGTTTGAAGTTTGATCGAAGTTGCGCTGTAGAGATTTTAGATAAGTTTAGTCAAAGTCGCTTGCAACTTGTTGATCCGAAAAAAAATCAATGGTTGCCCAATTGATGCCATTTTGGAAAAGTCAACTTACAGTGTAAGCTAAGACGCATTTAAATCCTACTGTTCCCTTGCATCAATGAATTGTAAGCACACCCCCTGAAATTCGTTACCTTAGTGAATGATCTCCCTACTGTCATGAAAACCATGCAACTTTCTCCACGATTTGACGAAGCACTTACCTTCACCAGTGAATTACACCGCCAGCAAATGCGTAAAGGATCGGGTGTGCCTTATCTCAGTCACTTGTTGGGAGTGTGTAGCTCGGTTTTAGAATATGGCGGAGACGAAGATTGTGCGATCGCCGCTTTACTCCATGATGCGATCGAGGATCAAGGTGGAAAAGCAACACGGGACAAAATTTACGAGAAATTTGGGTCAACTGTCACCGCGATCGTCGAAGCCTGTACAGATGCAGACCAAACGCCGAAACCCCCTTGGCGAGAGCGAAAAGAAGCATTTATCGCTAGAATTCCTCAAATGTCCGATCAGGCGACTTTAGTCTGTGCTGCGGATAAACTCTATAACGCTCGTTCCATTGTTAAAGATTATCGCATCGTTGGAGAAGAGATTTGGGAGCGTTTTACGGGGAAAAAAGAGGGAACACTTTGGTACTATCGTGCTTTAGTTTCCGCCTTTCATCAGCGCCAAATGACCCCGATCTTGGAAGAATTAACAGCAATTGTAGAACAATTAGAAACTCTAGGCAATTAATATAGCCTTGTCGGTCTTTTCTGCATCTGCGTGTTGACTGAGGAAAGTAGCACGGCCCTCCAAGGATTACCTTTGGTTTTCACAGAAACACTCCTGTAGTCTTCCTAGATTTTTCATATTCTTTCTTTAAGGTTAGTGAACAGAGCAAATTGAAGAGGAACTTATCTTCAACCTCTAGCCACTAACCAACTCACCAAACAAGGAGGACAGAATGAAACACTTACCAACAATCTTATTAGGAACAGCAGCTTCTGCTTTCATGCTGACCAGTGAAATGCCAGCATTTGCCCAACAACAAGCCCCACAGCAGGGTCAACCCATGTCTCCTCAAGAAAACTCAATGGAGGTGGATGAAGAAGAAATTCAACGGTTTGCAAATGCTTTTGAAGCCGTTCAAAGTATCCAAAAGGAATCACGAGAGCAAATGGCGCAAGCGATCGAACAACAGGGATTAACCATCAAAGAATATAACGAATTATTCCGACAGCAACAGCAACAAAATGCTGGTGGTGAATCGGAAATGTCAGATTCCAACTTTAGTGAGGAAAAACAGCAACAATTTGAACAAGCGGATGATCGTATCAATCGAATTGAACAGGAAGCAGAATCGGAAATTGAGCAAGCAATTACCCAAGAAGGACTAGAAGTCGAGCGTTTTGAACAAATTTGGATTGCAGTTCGACAAGACCCAGAATTACAACAGCGAGTCCAAAATGTCTTACAAAATTAGTTAGGAGGGACAAGTAATGAAATCTCGATTTATGGCTATGCTCACTGCCAGTGCGCTCCTACCATTGGTGGCTTGTCAGCCTCCAGAGGATGCGCCACTTCCCCCACCAGATAATTCTCCCAATCAACCACAAGGTGATCCTACTGTTCCCCAACAGCCAGATAATTCTCCCAATTAATGACATAGTAGAGATGTGCTTAGCACATCTCTACTCAATTTTGGATTGATTATTGTGAGGAAAAAGCTCAATGAAAATTTTAATGGTTGAGGATGATGAGCGTTTAACTGAAGCAGTAGCGGAAGACTTAACCGACCAAAACTATACAGTAGAAGTGACAGGAGATGGTCTGACAGGTTGGGAGTTAGCGAACACTTTTCATTACGATCTCATCTTATTAGACATTATGCTCCCGCGCATGGATGGTTTGATATTATGTGAACGTTTGCGGTCTCGCGGTAACTCCACACCGATTTTAATGTTAACTGCTCGTGATACCACGACAGATAAAGTGATTGGACTTGATGCGGGAGCCGATGATTATTTGGTGAAACCCTTTGAGTTAAAAGAGTTGGCAGCGCGAACTCGCGCTCTTCTTCGTCGTGGTCAAAATGATTTTGCACCCACTTTGACTTGGGGAGAACTAACACTTGATCCAAACCGTTGTGAGGCAACTTATCAGGAGTCTGTGTTATCTTTAACCCCGAAGGAATATCGCCTTTTAGAATTGTTTTTACGCAATGGGAGTCGGGTCTTTACTCGTACCCAAATTTTGGATCATCTTTGGGCGTTTGAAAGTTGTCCCGCAGAAGATACGGTAAGAGCTCATATTAAAGGCTTAAGACAAAAGTTAAAATTAGCGGGAGCGCCGTCTGATTTAATTGAAACTGTTTATGGGTTGGGATATCGTCTCAAAGAAGTTTAAGTTTCCTCCTCACTCTGCGATTAGTGATCTTCATTGGCGACTGTTTCTCTCCTATTTAGGGGTGATGGGGGCAATTTTAGCGGTTTTTGGCACTGGAACTTATTTATTTGTCAGTCGCAGTTTTTACCAACAGTTAGATAAAAAACTACTGACTCTCGCTCAAGCAGCTACTCCTTCTCATACGAAAGTGCAACGGCGAGGGAGTGATTATTTGAATAGTGTGGACGAAGTGCCTTGGCGCGATCTCTTTAATCGCGATCGTCAAAGTTTAGAATGGTTTGATGCTCAAGGACGGCTACTGGCAACACGGGGAGAGTTAACGGTTGATGATCCGCCAAAAACCGGTTCTCATACTCGCAATCTTGGGTCTTCTCCTTATGAAGTTCGATCGCGCACCATTTCTGTATTTCGAGACCGAGAGACAACCTCAAACACATCCCAACCCCCAACTTTAGAAGGTTATATCCGCGCTTCTCAATCTACAGAAGAGGTACAAGTTTCTCAACAACAACTGCTCTGGGGGTTAATTACTGGGGGAACCGTTGCGGTGATTTTATCGGCAGTCGGTGGCGTTTGGTTGACTCGTAAAGCACTTGCCCCCCTTGAACAAAATCTTAGACAATTGCGACAATTTACTGCTGATGCGTCCCATGAGTTACGAACCCCTTTAGCTGCGATTAAAAGTTCAGTGGAGGTAATGGCAAAGCATCCTGAGCGGATTCACCCTAAAGATGTGAAAAAAGTTAGCGCGATTAGTAGCGCAACGGAACAAATGGCGCATCTGATTGAAAATTTACTGTTTCTCGCTCGTGCTGATTCCCAAAAAACTCCTCAACTTCCTTCTTGGCGATCGATTTCTTTGCAAGAATTGTTAGAAGATTTACTAGAATTATTTGAACCAACCGCCGAAGCATCAGAAATTACTTTAATGTTTCAAATTACGGAAGATATTACGGTTTTGGGAGATGGGGAACAACTTCATCGCTTGTTTGCCAATTTACTACGAAATGCTCTCCAATATACCCCTCAATGTGGTGAGGTGACAGTCTCTTTAACAGCTTCTCAGCGTTTTTGTGCGGTGAGGATTACTGATACTGGCATCGGAATCGCACCCGAAAAACAAGCATTGGTCTTTGAGCGCTTTTGGCGGGCTGATCGGTCTCGTTCACAAGCTCAACAGGGAACGGGGTTAGGACTTCCCATTGCGAACGCGATCGCGCATCAGCATGGCGGGAAAATCACTCTCACCTCTCAAGTGAGAGTTGGTAGCTGTTTCACGGTTCATTTACCCATCACAAAGCACGATCCTTAAAATCGGTTAGGTGGGCATTGCCCACCCCAGTAAATTAGTTACCAGCGTCTATTGCCGTTGTTTCTTGAGTGGGATTCGCTGCCATATTTGCCACTTCGCGATCGATGAAAAAGATGCCTTGTCCTTCAGTGCCAATCAGTTTAATCTTATCAAGAATGCTCTTGAACAAAAATTCTTCTTGATGCTGTTCCGCAATATACCATTGCAGAAACTGAAGGGTCGCATAATCAGGTTCAGTGTTGGCTAAATGCACTAAATCATTGATTTTGCTTGTGACAAGCTGTTCATGTTTGTAAATTTGATCAAACATTTCGGTGAGAGAACCAAAATCAGTGGGTGGCGCTTGCATTCCCCCAATCAGGGCAAAAGCCCCTGTTTCTTGCAGATAGCTGAAGAGGCGACGCATATGCGTCATTTCTTCATCTGCGTGCTGACTGAGGAAAGTCGCACAGCCTTCTAGGGATTGATAAGCACACCACGAACTCATCTGCAAATAGAGATGGGAAGAATAGATTTCGAGATTGATTTGTTGATTGAGGCGATCGATCATTTTTTGTGATAACATTGATTCTCCTTTGAATTTTGAACGCCTTTAAGTGGGCGAATGTTCTTGGGTACGATTGCCAATACGACGATCGCGCGCGATTCTGAGCCAGAAAATCGTCGTTGCCATAATTGCGATACTAGCAATAATCCAAGCCGTGGAGAAACCAGGATGCTCCGAAAATGTTGCAATTTGATAAAACATCGTCGCGACCCAATAGCCTAAACCCGTTGTCCAACCCGCAGCCAAAAGTGTCCAGCCTAAGTTAGTTTCACGATAAATTGCCCCCGTTGCCGCCACACAGGGAAAGTACATCAGAACAAATAATAAATAAGCAAAAGCAGCAGCGTTAGTATTAAATCTTTGTGACATTTGTCCGAATGTTCCCACTGCAACCTCTTGTTCCTCAGACGCAGTGGCTTGGTCTCCAACTTCACCGACACTTAAGCCTAATGGATCAAGAAGTTGATTGCCCAAATCAGCTAAATTAGCAGGGATACTGGCAAAAGCAGCACCAATTCCGCCCCAGAAGCTAAACGATTCTTCTTCAACGCCTTCTGCTTCTGCTTCCTGTTTGGCTAACTCTCCATAAAGGGCATCAAGAGACCCCACCATTGCTTCTTTCGCAAAAACCCCTGTAAAGATGCCAACAGTTGCGGGCCAATTGTCTTGGGTAACGCCCATTGGCGAGAAGATTGGAGTCACCGCTTGGCTGGTTGCGGAAAGGATGGAATCTCCTGTGTCTTGTTTTCCGAAAGAGCCATCAGTACCAATAGCATTTAATAGACTTAAAACCATCACCATCAGGACAATCACCTTTCCTGCTCTGATTAAAAACCCTTGCAGCCTGTCCCAGGCGCGAATGAGAACGCCTTTGGGCTTGGGAATGTGATAAGGCGGTAATTCCATAATAAAGGGCGCTGCTTCCCCTTGCATGATGGTATTTTTCATAATCAGACCCGTAAAGATAGCTGCGCCAATACCAATGAGATAAAGACCAAATACGAGGTTTTGTCCGTTATGGGGGAAAAAAGCAGCAGCAAATAAGGCATAAACAGGCAATCTTGCCCCACAAGACATAAACGGGTTCATCATGATTGTCATCAATCGATCGCGCTTATTTTCCAAGGTTCGCGTTGCCATAATCGCAGGAACGTTACAACCGAATCCCACCAGCATGGGAATAAAGGCTTTCCCCGGCAAACCAATAAAACGCATCAGCTTATCCATGACAAACGCTGCTCTTGCCATGTAGCCAGAGTCTTCCAGAATGGACAGAATAACGAACAGTAAGCCAATTTGAGGGATAAAGGTCGCGACGGTTTGCACCCCTCCGCCAAAGGACGTAACTAAGCCAATGAGCCAACCAGGAGCATTCACCGATTCTAGCCATGCTTGGGGAGCATCGACTAAAACCGTTCCTACGGAAATATCAAAGAAATCAATAAATGTTCCGCCAACATTAATCGCGAGGAAAAACATTAAATACATCATCAACAAGAATAGGGGAATCCCAATCCAACGGTTGAGAACGAATTGATCGATTTGATCGGATTTGGTTTGACTCACCTGTCTTTTCTGTTTGACTGCATTTTGGATTAAACTGCGAATGAAGCCATAGCGACTGTCCGCGATGAGAATATCAACATCTTCGTGTAAGAGTTGGTGAATCTTCCGCCGATTGCTAAAAACCGCCCGATGTAAGTCTTGACCTTTGAGTTCAGGGGCAATGCGGTCTTCACATTGTAAAAGATTCAACGCCACCCACCGTGTTGAAATTTTGCGAGGATTGCTTTGGGCGGTGACAAATGGTTCAACTTCATTGAGGGCATCTTCAATCACAGCAGGATAAGCCACCACAGAGGGCAAATTGCCAGGATTGTTGATTAATTCATTGATTCGGCTTTTGAGAATACCGATCCCTTCTCCTAAAAAAGCGCTGACGGGGATGACAAAACATCCCAACCGTTGAGAAAGAGTCTCTGTATCAATATCTAATTCGCGATCGCGCGCCACATCAATCATGTTTAGCGCCGTCACCATCGAAACCCGCATCTCCATAATCTGTGTAGTGAGATAGAGATTGCGTTCTAAGTTAGAAGCATCAACAATATTAATCACCAGATCGGCTTCTCCCGATAAGAGATAATCTCTGGCGATGATTTCATCCAGTCCAGAACTTTCATCTTCTCCATCGAGAGAATACACGCCCGGGAGGTCAATTACAGTAATTTCTGTGCCATCATATTGATATTTGCCTTCTTTGCGATCGACGGTAACCCCTGGCCAGTTGCCCGTGCGTTGGTTTGTCCCTGTGAGATCGTTAAAAAGCGTGGTTTTGCCACAATTCGGATTGCCAATTAGTGCGATTGTTCGTGTCATCAGTTTATTTGTTTGATCATTGTTTCAGTTTTCTGGTGCGTTCCCCCCTTGCAAAGGGGATTACAGGGGGGTAACAATTAAAGCCGCCGCCTCATCCTTTCGCAAACTTAATTTAAAGCCCCGCACTAAAATTTCTACAGGATCGCCTAAAGGTGCAACCCGCGTCACTGTAAATTCTGTGCCTGGGGTTAATCCCATTGCCAATAATTTGCTTTTATAGGCTTGCTTGGCGCGATCGTCCGTTGCTGCAAAGCTGGTCACTTTTCCTTGCTGATCAACTTGCAAATCTTTAAGGGTTGTTTTTTGCGTTTCCATCTCATTAATCTCAGTCACTTCTACTAGATAATCAAAGGGTTGATCACAGACGAGAATCTGTTTTGCCATCCCACTATCGATCCCGATGCGACTGTCTCCAACACCCACGACAATATTTCCCGTGAGATTCTGAAGCACTTTAACCCCCATCCCAGGCGCTAAGCCGATCCCAGCGAGTCGATTAATGCTCTCTCTGTTTTCATAACCCGCAACCCAGAGTTTTTCTCCCACTGGCGCTTTCGCAAGTGTCATGATGGAGCGTTGTTGACGGTTGTCTCGATCGTTGTGTGGTTGGTCAGACATGATTTCTTTTCTTTGTATGTTCAAGATGTTTCATTCGAGGAGTCTTTTCGCTTATTATTGAGAAACTCTTGTATTTGTTTACTTAGATTTAGTGATAACACAGTCAACTATGCTCGTCAGATTAAGTTAAAGAATATTTAAACTTTAATCTGACTTTTGCGACATCTTGCAATATAATTTCTGAGGCTATCCCATTGACAGAAGGACGCTTCAGGTGATCGCCCCGAAGGATTGGAAAGACCCTTGAGCAACTAACTAATCTTATTGCAATTAAATTTAAAAATAATTTTCAATTGTTTATTGACCTTGAAACTCTGTTGAAAACTTCAAAGTAGATTATTAACCGCAACCTGTTCTCAATCACTGGCTTAAACCGAGACGATCGCACTCCCACCGTTCGGGAAACGTCCTAATTATTTTCGGCAGTCCCAAGGGGAATTTCCTCCACTTCTGCTAAACGTTCAAGGGCGAGGCGAGAAGAAGTATTGCCGCCAGACAACCGCTTTAATAATTTGGGTCGTGGGTCATGGAGGATATAGAAAATCATTTCTCCGGCTTGCCATTGTTGATCCGCTTTAACCACTTGTAAAGCATCCCCTCGTTTGACTAAGAGGGGAAGTAATTCTCCTGAGCGAATCAGGGCTTGTAAATGGGCTTGTTGGAAGTAAAAACCTTCTTCTCGCAAGACTGTATGACCTAATTTAATCTTTCCTTCCTCGACGTATTGATTCCAGATTTTAATGGGAATTTCTGACATAAAGGCTTGATTAACTTTCGTTTTATTTGCTGAGGTTTTGGCTTGAGAGTTTTTCGGGAAAGCTGCAAACACTCTTGGCGGTTGAAACTCTTCTAGCACTCGTTGGGCTAACACTAAATTCACCTCACCATTGTTAGTGGTGGCTAAAAATGTCCCCAATGATTCAATTCCAGCTTCTTCTAAAACAGTTTCATCTAAACCACTACTTTGAATCACAGATAAATTGGCTGCTTTAGCCAGTTCACAGGCTTGGAGATCAGTATCAATCATCACCACTGATTCTCCTTCTTGTTGGAATAATTCTCCCACAAGGCGACCCAAGGGGTTACAACCAATAATCACCGCGCCTTTTGCGCCTTCTGAAGTTAAATTCAACCATCTGGCGACCCAACGAGCGCTTAACCCTTGAATGACCACGGTCATCATAATTGTCAGAAATACGATCGCCTTGAGGGAGTCTCCCCCTGTAATCCCTTTTTGGGTGAGTAAAATCGCAAATAAAGAGGCAACCGAAGCAGAAACAATCCCTTTTGGGCCCACCCAACTGATAAACAGTTTTTGTCGCCAGTTTAATTGACTACCAATGGTACAAACCCAGACACTCAAGGGACGGACAATAAACATTAAACATAAGACAGTTAACACACTTCCCCAACCCAGAGCTAAGATACTGGCGAGGGAGAGATCGGCCGCGAGGAGAATAAATAACACCGACACTCCGAGCATGGTTAATTGTCCTTTGAAGCGTCTGAGCATTCGTTCTTCTGGCACTGACAGCGATCGCACAACCATTCCAGCTAAAACCACAGCCATTAACCCAGATTCACTGCGAATCGTTTGAGAAATGCCAAATAAGCCCCAAACCCCTGCTAAAACCACTAAATTTTTCAAGTCTTCGGAGAGGAAGTCTAAACGTTTCTTTAACAAAAGCCCGATCGCAGCGCCCCCGCTCAACCCGATCGCGACCCCAATGCCACCACGCAGCAGTAATCCATTCAAGACTTCCATTACTCCAGCATCACTGTTTAAAATCGTATCAAGCACAACAACAGCGAGGATTGCACCCACAGGGTCAATGAGGACCCCTTCCCCTTCGAGGAGGGTTGCCACTTGGCGATCGACGGGGACTTGTTTTAATAAAGGACTAATGACCGTTGGTCCAGTCACCACCACCAAAGAAGCGTAAAGAAAAGCTAATTGCCAAGGAAATTCTCCCAGCCAGTGGGCAGCGATACTCCCCCCAAAGAGAGTAATTCCTGTGCCAATAGTCACTAAATTTCGTAAACTACTCGAAACTCGTCCTAAGTCTCTCAATTCAAGATTCAATCCTCCTTCAAAGAGAATAATGGCAACCAAGAGAGCAACAATTACTTCTAACCCCATTCCCAAGGCATCAGGATGTAAAACATTTAAGCCATCAGAACCGAGAGTAATGCCAAAGAGGAGAAGAAACACAATGCCCGGGACTTTAAAGGTTTCTCCAAGGACTTGGGCGGTAATGCCAGCACAGACAGCAATCACAATTTGTAAGGTAAGAGTAAATGATCCATCCATAAAAATCTCTGAGGGGATATCAATTGACTAGAAACGATAGATAATAGTGAATAATTTGAGCAGGGTTTTGGTTATTCTATCTTAAATGTTGAAAGCAAAATGCTAGAGCCTGAAATCGCGATCGATGCTATGGTGAAAGGGGTTTCTAGTGTTACTCTTCAAGGAGATCGCGGGCAAGAAACCAGCTAAATTTTCAGAGGAGGAACTTTTGTATTGTTAGTCAGCGATGATTTGTTGGGGAATCAGGTTTTAGATTGTGTTATTTGTAGAAATAATTGCACTAAATCTTAGGTTATGGATCGTCAAACGTTTGCAGGGGATGGCTCAACTAATCGCATCCGCAGTCAAAATACTTGGACGGAACGATTGATTGTAATTGCGCTTTTGGTAGCAGGGTTATTACTCTTTACAATTAATTTAGACAATTTAGCCCTTCGCGATTGGGATGAAGGGACAGTGGCGCAAGTGGCTAGAGAAATTACGGAAGGGGGCGATCGCTGGTTATTTCCAACCCTCTGGGGACAGCCTTATTTGAATAAACCTCCTTTAGTACACAATTTAATTGCGGTCAGTTATGTTTTGGGTGGGGTCAATGAAACAATGGCTCGTTTGCCCAGTGCCTTATTGATGGCGATTTCAGTCCCCTTATTTTACACTTTGGGAAAAGAGCTTTTTTGGACTCGTCAACCCGCTTTATTCTCCACACTGATTTATCTAACTACCCTGCCGTTGGTGCGTCATGGACGCTTAGCGATGTTAGACGGGGCAGTGGTTTGCTTTTCTATTCTATTGGTTTGGTCGGTGCTGCGATCGCGCCGTGATTTACGCTGGTGTCTGGGCATTGGTTTAAGTTTAAGTCTCATTGGACTCACTAAAGGTCCAATGGCCATTTTAATGGGAGGCATTGCCTTGATCTTTCTCGCTTGGGATACCCCCCGCTTATATCGTAGTTTTTACTTCTGGGGAGGGGTTACCCTTGGTTGTTTGCCTGTTTTAGCTTGGTATGGGTTACAGTGGTTTCATTATCAAGATCAGTTTGTGGAAACAACCATTATCTCCCAATCCTTGAGTCGCTTATGGCAGCCAGTTGGGAATAATGGCGGCTATCCTTGGTATTATCTCTTGCGTTTGCTTCATTTCTTACCTTGGCTCATTTTTGCCCTTTCTGGTCTGGCCCTAGCTTGGCAAAGTCGTATCTGGAGTTGGTCAAAACTGGTTTTGGTCTGGAGTGGTATTTATTTTTCAGTGATTTCTCTAATGAGTACCAAACTTCCTTGGTACATTTTGCCCCTTTATCCCGCATTAGCTTTAGCCAGTGGCGCGATGATTAATGAAGTGTTACGCTATCCTCGCGAATTTCCTTATCCCCGACAATGGGGCATTTTACTGATGATTTTAGGGCTGTTGAGCGTTGGCGCTAGCACTTACTATGGGTTTAGCGATCCCAAAAATATGCAATTACTGATTATTTGCTGCGGAGTCGCCTTAACCACTGGGGTCAGCGGTGTTCTAATTCTACGGCGCGATCGCCAATTTGTGAATCTTCTCATCTGGGGAATGTATGTCTCTTTACTGCTGTTTATCAGTTCCCCTTATTGGATTTGGGAGTTAAATGAAGCCTATCCTGTCAAACCCGTAGCAATGTTGATTCGAGATCAAGTCCCCCCTCTCATACCAATTTATACCTCTTTTCCTTACAATCGCCCATCCCTCAATTTTTACGCTCAGAGACAAGTTTTTTCCGCAACCACTGAAGAGTTAGTCACCCATTGGCAAGAAACCCCCAACGCTTATTTTTTGCTGGATGAGGAAACATTTAAACAACCTCCTTTTCAGGGGAAAGCGGAGAAAGTCTATCAAGCGCCTCCCAACTGGCATTTGATTACCCTCAATAACGCCTCACGTTAAACTGAAATTAACCAAAATCCGCAATTAATCCTAAATCAGCAACGGAATGTCAACACTTCCTGTCGAACAAGAACTCAAAAAAGCCGTCGAATCTAGACGTAATTTCGCCATTATTTCTCACCCTGACGCTGGGAAAACTACCCTCACCGAAAAAGTTCTCCTTTATGGAGGAGCTATTCATCAAGCAGGTGCTGTCAAATCAAAACGAGCGCAACGTCAAGCTACCTCTGACTGGATGGAATTGGAAAAACAACGGGGGATTTCCATTACTTCCACGGTCCTTCAATTTGATTATCGCAACTTTCAGATTAATCTCCTCGATACCCCCGGACACCAAGACTTTAGTGAAGATACTTATCGCACCCTCGCTGCTGCTGATAATGCTGTGATGTTGATTGATGCAGCAAAGGGACTAGAGCCACAGACTCGGAAACTGTTTGAAGTGTGTCGGATGCGATCGCTGCCCATTTTTACCTTTGCGAACAAAATGGATCGCCCAGCAAGAGAACCCCTAGAACTCATTGATGAAATTGAGCAAGAATTAGGCTTACAAACTTATGCAGTCAATTGGCCGATCGGGATGGGCGATCGCTTTAAAGGGGTTTACGATCGTCGCAGCCAAAAGATTCACCTGTTTCAGCGCACTTCACATGGTAGCACCCAAGCAGGAACAACCGTGATTTCTCTAGGCGATCCCAAAATAGAAGAGGTTTTAGAACAAGACCTCTATTTCCAACTCAAGGATGAAATCGAAATCATTGAAGAAGTCGCTTCTGAATTTGATCTAAAAAAAATTCATGATGGAGAATTAACCCCCATGTTCTTCGGAAGCGCTATGACCAACTTTGGAGTGCAATTGTTTCTCGATGCCTTCTTGGAATATGCACAACCCCCAGAAGCACACCGTTCCTCTGCAGGAGAAATGGAACCCACCTATCCCGACTTTACAGGCTTTGTCTTTAAACTACAAGCGAATATGGACCCAAAACATCGCGATCGCGTCGCCTTTGTTCGGGTTTGCACAGGCAAATTTGAGAAAGACATGAATGTTAATCATGCGCGAACAGGAAAAACCGTGCGTTTGTCTCGTCCTCAAAAACTCTTTGCACAAGACCGAGGTTCTATTGATGAAGCCTACCCTGGGGATGTGATTGGCTTAAATAATCCAGGGGTCTTCGCGATCGGGGATACCATTTATGCAGGAAAAAAAGTCGTTTATGAGGGGATTCCTTGCTTCTCTCCTGAACTGTTTGCTTATTTGAAAAACCCTAACCCATCCAAGTTTAAACAGTTTCACAAAGGAGTTACAGAACTGCGAGAAGAAGGCGCGGTTCAGATCATGTATTCTGGTGATGAAAGCAAACGCGATCCGATTCTGGCTGCGGTAGGACAACTACAAATCGAAGTAGTACAGTATCGCCTAGAAAATGAGTATAACGTAGAAACTCGATTGGAAATGCTCCCCTATAAAGTAGCTCGTTGGGTAACAGGTGGTTGGGAAGCATTAAAAGAAGCAGGACGATTGTTTAACACCATGATCGTTAAAGATATCTGGGAACGTCCTGTTTTGCTTTTTAAGAATCAATGGAATTTAGATCAGATTGAAGGGGATCATCCTGAATTAAAATTAAGCGCCACAGCACCCGTTGGCACGGGATTAGAAGCTAATCAATAAAGATTGGGTCTTTTTACTAAATTAAGAAAAATTACTTAATCTCAACAGCCAGACATAAAAAGGCTACTTGTGATACTATGCAAGGAGTAAAACAGCTTGCAATTACATTTGAGTAACAAATGGTAGCACTTAAAAACATCGATTCGTCTTTAAGAATCGCTGATCCAGAACAAATGCCACTGATGATCGAAGAACTACAGAAGATTAAAGAACAGCTTTACACAGGACAACTGACAATTGGGATTAAACATGAGCAAAGTTGGAGCTTCTATTTTCGGTTAGGACGGTTAACTTGGTGTCAGGGAGGAATCAATGAAGGAGAACGGTGGCAACGTTGCCTGAAAACCTATTGTCCACAGTTGATACAGTCGGACGTAACCATTGAAACTCCCTTGGGGAAGTATGATTTTTTAGCAGCGGTCTGTCAACAAAAACTGTTAGCAAAAGAAACACTGATTGAGTTGATTACGAATCTCGCTCAAGAAATTATTTTTGATCTGGTTCAGCTTTCTCACCAGAGAGAACTTGTTTTTCGGCAAAGACCCAATCAAATTCCCAACGTTTTGCTCGGTCTCATTCCACTAGACCCCATTTTAAGTTCAGTGCAAAAAAATTGGCAAACTTGGCAGAAAGCAGGATTAGCAAGCTATTCTCCTAATTTATATCCTGTTATTAAAGAAAAACAACAGATAGTAATGAAAGGAATTGAAGAATCATATTTCAAAGGCATTAATGGTCAGACAACTTTGCGAGGAATTGCGAAGGAAAATAATCATGAATTATTGAAATTAACAGCAACGATCGTTCCTTGGGTTAAATCAGGAGCGATCGCCCTTTCTTCTGATCCTTTAACCACTGCAAATGATCGCCAAAGTCACAAACCATCTGCCAACTTTTTAATCGCTGGAATTGATGATAGCGAAGCAATTTGTAAACAATTAGAATCCTCTCTAACAGCAGTTGGCTATGAAGTCATTACGTTTCAAAATTCAATTACAGCGATGTCCCAATTGCTGAAAAATCCCCCTGATTTAATCTTATTAGACGTAATGATGCCTGTAATCAATGGTTATGAATTGTGTACACAAATGCGTCGCGCTCCTAAACTTAAAACAATCCCAGTTATTATTTTGACTGGAAAAGATGGGTGGGTCGATCGCGCTAAAGCGAAAATGTGTGGCGCAACAGATTTTTTAAGCAAACCTGTTCAAAAAGAAACACTACTTGAGACAATTAAGAAGTATCTACCCGTCAATAAAATAACCTGACCTTGATTGCAATGAAAAACATTCTCTTGATTGAAGACAGTCCCAGTGAAGCAGCAAAACTCCAAAACTACTTAGAAGAAGAAGGGTTTTCTGTCCTTCTCGCTAGTAGTGGGGAAGAAGCAGAAATTAAACTTAAACGGCAACAACCTGATTTAATTCTGCTGGATATTATTCTCCCCGGAGAAAGCGGGTTTGAGTTATGTCGAAAACTAAAAGCAGCGCCAGAAACCCAAAAGATTCCTATTGTGTTATGTTCAACGAAGAAAACCGAAGTAGATATCACTTGGGGAAAAATGGGCGGTGCTGATGCTTATTTAACGAAACCTGTCGATAGTAAAACCCTGTTTGAAACAGTCTCTCAATTTATTGGTTAATCTGATGGCAAAAAATGTCTTTAATTCTCATCTTTCCCAAAGACTAACCCTTCCTCAACGGACTGATGTGGAAGGAGAACGTTTCTTAATTTTTCCCCTCTCGCAACAGCAAGAAGCATTAGTTTCTTTAGATAAATTGCAAGGAGTGGTACAGGTTAACTTAGGAGACATTCTCCCGATTCCAGAAACGCCCGATTCTCTATTAGGAATTTTAAGTTGGCGCGGGGAAGCGGTTTGGAGCGTTGATCTGGCTCAATTGTTAGGAAACAGTGAATCTCTGCTCATTAAAGCAGAAGGGAAAAAAGTTCTTAGCGCCATTGTGACCAATGAAGAGAAAAGCCTTGCTTTGTTAGTAGAAACTTTTAGTGGCGTTAATATTTATAACCGCCAAGAAGATTTACTCCCCATGACATCCAGAATGATATCATCAGACAGCGATCGCTATTTCCAAGGCTATTTTCTTGACAGCGATCGCGCCACCCCAAAATTTGTCCTCAACCTTGACGTTATTTTTGAAATCTTAGAGTAATAAAATGAACCCACAAGCCCGTCCGAAAACGACAACTAAAACGCAATCTCTTCCTGAAGCTAACCCTCCCCAGTTTAACAGCGAAGTGGTTTTTAATCGTCTTGCCAATCAAATTTTACAAACTCAAAATCTAGAAGAAATTTTCACGGAAACCACTGATGAATTAAGACAGATTTTAGGCTGCGATCGCGCTGCAATTTATCAGTTTAATGCCGATTGGAGTGGTCAATTTGTTTCCGATTCTGCTGATGTAAAATGGGGTTCTTTGATTGAATTACAAGAGCGTTATCCTAAAATTGGCGAAAATGTTAATAACTGTAGCATTCGGGATTTAGCACGAACCCCTTATGTTGATACTTATTTAGCTCAAACCAATGGCGGTGCTTTCAATCGTGGGGAAAAATATCGTGTTGTTAATGATATTTATGAAAAAGGATTCCCAGAATGTTATCTGCGAGTGATGGAAAGCTATCAAGCTCGCGCTTATGTTATTGTGGCAATTTATCTGCAGGATGAACTGTGGGGACTGCTTGCAACGTATCAAAACGATCGCGCCAGAGAATGGCAGGAAAATGAGATTCAACTGGTAACAAGGGTGGGAACACTCTTAAGTTTAGCAGTCCAACAGCAAGATTATATCAAGCAAATTGAGGCGAAGAATCAGACATTAGAAGCAAATGCAAATCGAGAAAAAGCCTTAAATAAAATTGTTGATCGCATTCGTCAAAGTCAAGACTTAGAAGCAGTTTTTAATGTAACAACCAGTGAAATTCGTCAACTTTTAAGCTGCGATCGCGTGGCGATTTATCGCTTTAATGACGACTGGAGTGGCAAATTTATCTCCGAGTCTTATGATTCTCAATGGGTATCGGTGATAGAAGAACAGCGCAACAGCCCTGAAATTGTAGAAAATGTCAATGCTTGTAGTATCCGCGATTTAAGCCATACCGATACCTATATGCAAGCAACTCGCGGGGGGAATTTTAGTCGCGGAGAAGTCTATCGAGTTTGCCATAATATCTATATTCAAAACTTCACCGAATGTTATATTCGAGTGTTAGAAAGCTATCAAGCAAAAGCCTATGTAATCGTTGCAATTTACAAAGGTTCAACCTTATGGGGATTGTTAGCAGCTTATCAAAATGATTCTCCCAGAGAATGGCAAAATGAAGAAGTTCAATTATTGCTGAGAATTGCCAATCAATTCAGCATCGCCGTTCAACAATCTGACTATATTCAACAGGTTAAAGAGAGCAACGAAGAATTACAGCAACGCATCGCACAGGAACAGACTTTAAGCAAAACTATTGATCGCATTCGTCAGTCTCTAAATTTGCAAGATTTATTTGATACCACTGTACGGGAAATACGCCGTTTCATGAAAGCCGATCGCGTGGGAGTGTTCCGATTTTATCCCAACTCAGGCTATGATGATGGGGAATTTGTTGCTGAAGATGTGGTCGCTGGCTATCCGAGCGCGATCGCGGCAAAAGCTCACGATCACTGTTTCGGAAATGATTATGCTGATAAATATGCAGCAGGAAGAATTGAATGCGTTTCTGATATCTATAATGCCGATCTTAGCGGTCGTCACATTGATATTCTTTCACAGTTTGAAGTAAGAGCCAATCTGATTGTTCCCCTTTTAGTCGGTGGTCAATTGTGGGGATTACTCTGCGTTCATCAGTGTAGTCAACCGCGACAATGGAAAGAAGAAGAAATTCAATTTATTCAACAATTTGCGTCTCAATTCGGGGTTGCTTTGCAGCAAAGAGAATATTTAGCGCAAATTGAAAGCAGTCGCCTGCAATTGGATGAGAAAGCCCGTCGTGAATCGGCTATCGTCCAATTTTCAGCGCGTTTAATCAATCGCTTTGCAGAGTTAGTTCAACAAAACATTGAACCGCTGGCTTTATTGCAATTTGCAACCGATGAAATGCGACGAATCTTTAAAGCCGATCGCGTGGGCGTTTACCAGTTTAACGAAGATTGGTCTGGAAAGTTCATTGTCGAATCCGTTGCTGGTGACTGGGTGAAGTTAGTGGGAACGCCACAGGGAGAAGTGCTAGATACTTATTTACAGGAAACGAAAGGCGGACGTTATGCTAAAAATGAGAGTTATCGCGTGGAAGATATTTACACCGTCGGACACGCTCCCTGTCATATTGAAATTTTAGAACGGTTTCAAGCTAGAAGCTACGCTCTCGCGCCCATCTTTAAGGGAGATCAATTGTGGGGAATTATAGGCGTTTACCAAAACAGCGAACCTCGTTATTGGGAAGATTCAGAAATGGCGCTTTTAGAACAAGTCGGTCTTCAAATCGGAATCACCTTTAAACTCTCGGATAATTTTATCCAATTACGAGAACAAGAAGTCCAATTGCAAGTAACAGCCGAACGAGAAAAAACTGAACGGGAGAAACTGCAAAAAGGCGCTTTACGGATTTTAAGAGCGATCGAGCCGTCTTTCCGAGGAGATTTAACCGTCCGCGCACCGCTATCAGAAGATGAAATGGGAACGATCGCTGATGGCTATAATACCACCATTCAAAGCCTGCGGGAGTTGGTGCGACGGGTGAAAGAAGTTTCCACGCGAGTGAGTTCTACCTCGGAAAATAGTCAAACCAAAGTCGAAGAATTATCCAACCGCGCCCAATCTCAAGCCGAAAAACTGGAAAGCGCGATCGCACAGTTAGAAAAAACGATCGCCTCTACTAATGCAGTGACCAGCAACGCTCAAAAAGTCGAACAAGCCTTACAAGAAGCCAATCGGATGGTACAAGCGGGGGATTCTCAAATGGAACGCACTGTCCATGAAATTTCGGAAATTCGGGACACGGTTTCTGAAACCTCCAAGAAAATCAAGCGCTTGGGAGAAGCCTCGCAGAAGATTTCTAAAGTTGTGAGTTTGATTGACAATTTTGCCACCCAAACCAACTTATTAGCCTTAAATGCAGCCATTGAAGCCACTCGCGCTGGGGAATACGGAAAAGGCTTTGCAGTGGTCGCCGATGAAGTGCGATCGCTTGCCTATCAATCAGCAGAAGCCACCACAGAAATTGAACAATTAGTGGAAGAAATTCAAGGAGGAACTAGCGAAGTCACTCAAGCAATGGAAGTGGGAATTGCTCAAGTCGTGCAGGGAACACAACTGGTGAACGAAACCAGAGAAAGTCTCAGCGCGATCGTTTCTGCTACTTCTAAAATTAGCGAAATTGTGGAAGAAATTACTCGTACCAGCGCCATTCAAAGCGAGAATTCTGAGACTTTAAATAGTGCGATTACAGAAGTTGTCACAATGGCTCGCAATACGACTCAAAGCGCAACCGAAATGTCAGCATCTTTCCAAGAGTTATTAACAACTTCGGAAGAATTAGAAACTAGCGTTAGTCGCTTTAAGGTTGACGAATAATGAACGATATGAAGAACTTTCAATTCCTGATCATTGTGAGATCAAAATAGAAATTGACGATCGCTTCTCCTCTTCTGAAAAATTAGAATTTGGAGAGGCGATATTACAGCGCTACAAAATCAGGTCAGGACGTTCTTAAAAAGACTAGCAACCGAGACAGTCGCACTCCCACCATTCGGGAAATGTCCTAATATAAGCACGTAGCGTTATAATGCTTCAGACTAAATTGAAAACTGGTATGAATGAATAAGATTTTATGATCAATGTCCTAACTTAAAAAATATTGACGTTTGTTATGATTTTAGTAAAGATTTAATGGGAATCATTAAAAAAGCCGATCTTGTTGTTACTTTACAGGAATTAGCAAAAGAACGTAAGGAAAACTGGGAAAAACTTTATGGCGATCAACAGTAAATTATCTATTTGGTAGGCATTGCCCACCCTACTAATTTTTTATCGAACATTAATCAAATAACGAATAACCAATAACCAAAAATGACAGAAGACAAAAACCTTGACCATCATTTTCTAACAGAAGCATCAGACTTACTGCAAAAAATAGAAGAAACGCTCATCAACTTGTTAGAAGAAAAAACAGTGGAGAGGGTTCATTCGCTGATGCGAAGCGCACATACCCTCAAAGGAAGTGCTGCTTATTTAGAATTAAAAACCATAGAAACGATCGCGCACGAATTAGAAACTATCTTTGAATGTCTCTATCCCGAAGAATTAGAATGCGATCCTGAACTCAGCGCCTTACTTCTCGATGGCTATGAATGTTTAAGAACACCTCTCAGTGCTATTTTATCAAATTCCAGTTATGATGAACAAGCAATTAAAACTCATGCGGAAACGGTTTTTTCGCAACTGAAAACGAAGCTGGGAGACTACTACAATAATCCTGTACCTCCTCCCTCTTCTGAAGAATTAGGCTTTGATGTTTTAGGCTCGATTATTGCTGATAGCTTACCACAAGACTTAGAAAAAATCCAAAACGCGATCGCGACTAACAATGCACAGCAAGCAAGAGAATTATGTCAAACCGAAGCCGAATTTTTATTAGAATTAGCCACCAGTTACGAACTCTCAGGATTATCAGCTATTGCTCAAGCAACTCTCACTGCTTTAGAATTATATCCCGATCGAACCCTAAAAATTGCTCAAATAGCCCTAGAAAACTTTCAATCCGCAAAAGCAGCCATTGAACAGGGCGATCGCGCAGTTGGCGGGGAAATCAGCGAACAATTAAAACAATGGAGTAATCCCCCTAAAAAAGAAGAAACCGCGATCGTTCAATCAGTGCAGAAACAAGACGCGATCGCCTCTCATTTAGAATTATATCAACCTGATCTTCCCCCAGCAACAATTGCAAAAAATTCTAATCCTATCGATCGCATTTTAGAATCAATTTGGTCAGGAAATCCAGAACAAAACTTTAAACAGTCAGAAGCAACTGATGAGGAAGAAACGTCTCCTCCTTCCCCTCCTCCCAAAGCAAACCATGATGATTCAGAAGACATTCAAATTCGAGTTTCTCTCAAACGCTTAAATCAGCTTAGTTATGCCATTGGAGAGTTAGCAATTGCCCAAAATCAACAAAGTTTGCAACACGATCGCGCTCATAAAATCTCGCGACGATCTAGACAGCAATTGCGTCAAATTCGAGAAGAAATTGATAACATTCGCGATCAAGTTGATCTCAGTTCTCGTCAGCGACAACGCAAAGAACGCAAATTAAAGCATCACTCTTATGACTCTTATGTAACAATAACTCAGTTTGATGAACTGGAGATGGAAAGTTATAGCAGCTTACATCTTCTATTACAAGATTTAGCCGAAAAAATTAGTCATTTAGAAGAAAACTATGACAGTTTAGATCAATTTTTAGTGCAATCACGGCTGCAAGTTCGCCAAGAAAAACAACTGCTGAGTACGGCTCAAGATGAACTCCTACAAGCGCGAATGGTTGCCTTAGAAACTGTTTTTAATCGTTTTCCACAAATCGTTGAACAGTTAGGAAAAGCCTACAATAAACCTGTCTCCTTACAGATTATTGGGAAAGATGTTTTAGTGGATAAAGCAATCTCGGAAAAACTTTATGATCCCTTGTTACATTTAGTTCGGAATGCTTTTGCTCACGCGATCGAACCGCCCAATGTTCGCGAAGAAAAAGGAAAGTCTCCTATAGGAAATATTACCATTTCTGCTTGTCGTCAAGGCAACCGTACTTTAGTCGAAGTTTCTGATGATGGAAAAGGATTAGACTGGGATAAAATTCGTCAAGTTGCGATGAAACATAATCTTTTTACTAATTCTGAAGAAGCGGAACTTTCAGAGTTATTATTTACTCCGAGATTTTCCACCGCCGAAGAAACTGATTCCCTATCAGGAAGAGGATTTGGTTTAGATGTGGTGCGGAATCAAATTCAAGGAGTTGGGGGAACAATTAGTGTTAAATCTCAACGCGATCGCGGGACAACTTTTATCCTACAACTTCCTCTTAATATTGCTACAGCACGGTTATTAATTTGTGAAACGGGGGGAAGATTTTACTCTCTTCTCGCTCAAAAAGTCCATCGGATGTTATTGCCAAAACCTGAGAAAATCGAGAATCAGCTATTATACTGGGATGAAGACTCAGACCCAAAACTAATTTCAATTCTTCCCCTTGCAGAAGTGGTAGATCAGCAGGATATTCCCTTAATCAAAAAGCAAAACATTCCCTTAACTCCCTTTCCCCTTGAACAGCGTAACACGATCGATCCGCTACTATTTATTCAAACGCAAGAAGAGGCATTTTGTTTACAAGTCGATCGCATTTTAGTTGAACAAGAATTAGTGATTAAAACGTTACCCCCTGGCCCAAAACTGCCAGACTATATTCAAGGTTACACAGTTTTAGCCGATGGTAGTCTTTCCCTAGTGATTGATCCTGAAGCTATTATCACAGACAGAGTTGAAGTTCGTCCTGTTTCTCCAACTCCTGTTAAACAAATAACTCCCCTTTTAGAAGCAACCTCAGAAGTTTCTCCACATAAGAAACATTCTACAATTTTAGTGGTGGAAGATTCCATTGTGCAACGGCGCAGCATTGTCCAAACTTTAGAAAGTGCAGGGTATCCTGTTTGGCAAGCTGGAGACGGTAATAGCGCGATCGCGATCCTCCATCAAAATTCTGACATTGGAATAATTCTCTGTGATATTGAAATGCCTCAAATGAATGGGTTTGAGTTTCTTGGTTACTGTCGTCAACACGATCGACTTAGCAAAATTCCCGTTATCATGCTCACTTCTCGTAGTGGTGAAAAACATCGCAATCTTGCCCTCACTCTAGGTGCAAAAGACTATTTAACCAAACCTTGCAGCGATCGCGCTTTACTGGAAACTATCGCCAACTATGAAACAGCAAACTAATATGAAATCTGAAAAACCTCGCAACACACCGATCCCCCCAATCCTCACGAAAGCTCCGGCTCTTAATAAGGGGGGCGAAGGGGAGATCACCTCTAGCAAGCATCTAGCACACAGAATCGGAATTGCTCCCAAAACCACCGAAACCGCCCTCCGAGCCATTATTTTCGCTGTACACGATCGCTGGTTTGCCCTTCCAGTGGGAGCCGTGTTAAAAATCTCCCTGTGTCCCCCAATTAAAAACGCTCTCACACAGGGAATGGGGACGATCGATCTGGGTACGGAAACCGCAACGGTGATTGATTTAGAAGCAAAATTCGCCCCCAATCGCGAGTATTCCTTCGCCCGACGCTATCTGATTTTAACCCAAACCCATGACGGCGAAAAATGTGGTTTAATTGCCCAGAGTCCTCCTGCTATGATCGAGATTCCTCTAAGCACCATTCGTCCCCTTCCAGCTTCCTATCAGCAACAGGGAAACCTCTCTTTTATTAGTCATCTTGCTGTGTTACCCAAAGTTGGAGAAGACGAAACGATTGACGTTTTTCTCTTAGGCGCTCGACAACTACTCAGCGCTCGACAAACAACCGTACAGTCTCCTCAACCGTCATGGCAACAGCAGTTTATGCGGATTAGTTTACAACGCTTTCATGTCCTTTTGCCAGTGGGATATGTGGTGAAAGCCATTCCCTTTAATCCATCGGCTTTATTGGCTCAATCCCAGCCATCTCAGGGAATTTTAGGAGACTATCCCTGGCAGGGAAACACCATTAAACTGCTCGATCTCAATCAGCTTTTAGGCGACGCTTCCCTGTTGCAAGAGCCAACGAAAACCCTAACAATTGTCATTGTTCGACAGCCAGAAAATTATATCGGACTGTTAGCAAAAGCAGTCCGACAGTTAGAATGGCACGATCTGCGATCACTGCAATCAATTGATGATAATTTCTTTTTACAAGGACAATTTGATTCGGAAACCTTCCTACTGAATTTAAGCGCGATCGACCCCATATAGAGACGTTAAGCGGACGATTTAAGTTTAACTTTTTCCCATCAATAATATTTGCTTTATCACTGTGATTGTCTAAGTTTTGGGTCAAATATTTTCCCACTTCTTGAATTTCGCGATCAAGCGCATCAATCCCTGATAATATAGCAGTACGTGCTTATATTAGGACATTTCCCGAACGGTGGGAGTGCGACCGTCTCGGTCGCTACTTTTCTCATGATGTCCTAACCTGATTTTGTAGCGCTATAACAACTCGATCGTCCTGCGCTTCTGGAGGACGTAGGCGAAGAAACCAATCAAATGTTTTCCATTCCACTGCTTGTAAATCGCCACTGAGACGGGCAAAAATAACCAGAGTGACTTTTTTAAAAGTCCTATTGGTTATCGAGTAACTTAACTTAGTCACATTCTTAAAATATCACAAATTTTGACAAAGTTAGTTAAGAAATGGTTAAGATTTCATTTCTGTTTTTAGCCCTCAAAACTTTCTCTGAGTAAAGGGAGAGATTTTACTAACTTTTGTTGCGATATCTTTATTTTTACTTTATATTTGTAGATGAAGAGTAAAAGAAAAACTTATTCTACGGCAGCGTAACAACCAACATCGGGAAGCCATAAGTTTCTCTCTATGCTTGGGGAGGAGAAAGCCTGCGGTTGGACTAAAACTCACTCTTCATCTAGCCTAAATAATCTGCTCAATACTAAGGGGACAATTTAAGAATAATGCTTCAAACAACACTGGATTTATCAACTAAACTTTTCCGTTCCAATTTCAGCGCGAACTACTGGTCTCAGTCTGCTTGGACAGTTTTGCGAGTTGTTGTGGGTGTCATGATGATTCACAACGGACTTGATAAACTCTCTGATATTGAAAGTTTCGCAGCAGCTTATGTGGAAGTGATTGGACTTCCTTTCCCCATTTTCTTCAGTTATGTCGCTGCTTATACTGAATTAATTGCTGCGCCTCTGGTGGCGATCGGTTTACTCACTCGTCCCGCAGCATTGGGATTAGTGGGAACAATGGTTGTCGCGATGTACCACCACATCCTTGTTGCTGGTTTCAGCATTCCTTACTTAGAACTCTCTGCTATCTACGCTAGCTGCTTCCTTTTCTTCCTCGTCAATGGCGGTGGCTTATTCTCCGTAGATACCTTTATCAGCAGTTGGTTAAGCAGCCAAACCTTATCTGAGGAACAGCAGCCTGAACAGATCGGCCAAGATGCTCAACAGGCTACTGAAAAAACAGAAGAAGCTGTTACTTCCAAGTAAGCACTAAGGGCTACTTAGAGAACAAGTTGGAGAGTGATCTTGCCCGATTACTCTCTATGTTTTTAAGAAACCAAATTCTGAGGCAATCGTCAATAGTTTGTTAAGAATTTGTTAGCATCTGCTGGTTTAAGATGCTCAGACCCGACAGAAGCCACATAAAATAAGTCACCCTCAATAAGGATTTTAATTCGTTTTGCTAAACGTAACTTAATCATTGGGAGTTCTAATAAAGGAATTAGATCGCTAATGCTCTCAGCAATTTCGACATTAGGACAGTGAACCCGAAAATCCCCCCAACGTCGATTCACCTTACAATTTCCTAAGATTTTTAATTGCTGGGATTCGGATATATTTTCTCGATAATAGTTCCAAATTAATCGTGTCAGTTGTGGATACCGCTTCATGGGAGATTCAATCTATATGGCTAAAAGATGCTAGTTAGTCGTTGTTTTCATTAAACCGAAAGCTCTGGCGGATGTGTTGGTTTCGTTAGAAGATTTAATGAGAGTTTGCAAATAGTTACGTTTCAAAAAATGGACACATTTCTTGGCTGCTGGAGATTAAGAAGCTCGATCGCCTTCTGGGCAATGTAACAATCTTGTAAAGATTAAGACAAAAGAACCGTTTTCTGATAGAAGGCAAAATTAAAAACAATGGCCCGATCGCTCCAGACAATCCGTTATAATAACTTCCCAGATTAAGAAAATTTAAGGGAACTTCAACTATGACGATACAGCCAAATTTGCAAGCAGCTTATGAGCGTCAAGGGATGCTCAAAGTAATTAGCGGTTTAAACAACTTCGACCGCCCTAAAGTTTCTCAAATCATTAACGCAGCCACTGTGGGGGGGGCTACCTTGGTAGATATGGCGGCTGATCCTGAGTTGGTCAAAATGGCAAAACAACAGACCTCTCTTCCCTTATGTGTCTCCGCAGTTGAGCCAGAAGCGTTTGTTTCTTGCGTGGAAGCAGGGGCTGATCTGATTGAAATTGGAAACTTTGACACCTTTTACTCTCAAGGAAGACGCTTTGAAGCAGAAGAGGTTTTACAACTCACCCAACAGACTCGTCAGTTGTTGCCAAAGATCACTCTCTCAGTAACTGTTCCTCACATTCTACCCCTTGATGAACAAGTGGAACTCGCGATTGCTTTAGTGGAAGCCGGCGCTGATCTGATTCAAACGGAAGGGGGAACCAGCAGCACTCCCAAGCACAGCGGAGTCATGGGATTAATTGAAAAAGCAACGCCTACCCTAGCCGCGACTTATAGCATTTCTCAGAGCGTTTCCGTTCCTGTTTTATGTGCCTCTGGCTTGTCTCAAGTCACTGTTCCAATGGCAATTGCGGCGGGTGCTTCTGGGGTTGGTGTTGGTTCAGCAATTAATCAACTCAATGACGAAGTAGCGATGATTGCAACAGTTCGCGGTTTAGTAGAAGCCTTAACCAGCGTTCAATGTCGTCGTGTTGTCCATCTGTAGGGAGGAAAAGGGCGGACAATTTGAGTTCGCCCGTCTTA
>CAYXDG010000019.1:2092-46659 GCA_964463655.1 uncultured Dactylococcopsis sp. | reverse complement strand
CACCAATTTATTTTGGATCGGAGTTTAATGGCAGAACTCTATCCCAGTTTTGAACAGGGTTTAAAACCTTTCTTTACCCTGAACTGGGCTGAGTATGCTGACTTCTTGACCTTCAAGGGCGGTTTGAACCCAACCACAGGTGGCTTATGGTTATCTGACACCGCTCACCACCACTTAGCCCTTGCAGTGTTGTTTATTATTGCGGGTCATATGTACCGCACCAACTGGGGAATTGGCCATAGCTTAAAAGAAATTTTAGATGGTCATAAAGGTGATCCCCTGTTATTTGGCGGAGAAGGACACAAAGGACTTTATGAAGTTCTGACCACATCTTGGCACGCTCAGCTTGCGATTAACTTGGCAATGTTGGGTTCTGTGACCATTATTGTGGCGCATCATATGTATGCGATGCCTCCCTATCCTTACATCGCGACAGACTACGCAACTCAGTTGTCGCTATTCACCCATCATATGTGGATTGGTGCATTTTTTATAGTTGGGGCTGGTGCTCATGGTGCGATCTTCATGGTTCGTGACTATGATCCTGCGAAAAATGTTGATAACGTCCTCGATCGGGTTCTCCGTGTTCGGGATGCCATTATCTCTCACCTCAACTGGGTTTGTATTTTCTTAGGCTTCCATAGCTTCGGATTATATATCCACAACGACACGATGCGTGCGTTAGGTCGTCCGCAGGATATGTTCTCTGATAGCGCGATTCAATTACAACCGATTTTTGCCCAATGGGTGCAAAATCTGCACACAATGGCTCCGGGTGGAACGGCTCCCAACGCGATCGAACCAGCGAGTTATGCGTTTGGCGGAGACATCGTTGCAGTTGGCGGTAAAGTGGCGATGATGCCTATTCAACTGGGGACAGCTGACTTTATGGTGCATCACATCCATGCGTTCACCATTCACGTCACCGTCTTGATTCTCCTTAAAGGCGTATTATACGCTCGGAACTCCCGTCTCATTCCTGATAAAGCTGAACTCGGATTCCGTTTCCCTTGCGATGGTCCAGGTCGTGGCGGTACTTGCCAAGTTTCTGGTTGGGACCATGTGTTCCTCGGTTTATTCTGGATGTACAATTGCCTCTCGATCGTGATCTTCCACTTCAGTTGGAAAATGCAATCGGATGTTTGGGGAACTGTTTTACCAGATGGAACGGTTTCTCACATCACCTCGGGTAACTTTGCCACTAGCGCACTTACCATTAACGGCTGGTTGCGTGACTTCCTCTGGGGACAATCCGCGAATGTGATTAACTCCTACGGTTCGGCTCTGTCCGCCTATGGTTTAATCTTCTTAGGAGCGCACTTTGTCTGGGCCTTTAGCTTGATGTTCTTATTCAGTGGTCGTGGCTACTGGCAAGAATTAATCGAGTCGATCGTTTGGGCGCACAATAAGCTCAAAGTTGCTCCAGCAATTCAACCCCGCGCTCTCAGTATTACTCAAGGACGCGCGGTAGGAGTCGCTCACTTCCTGTTGGGGGGCATTGGTACTACCTGGGCGTTCTTCATCGCCAGAATTATTGCTGTCGGTTGACGGTAAGAAAGAAAAACGGTAACACTGGTATAAAAATCAGTGAAACCACCCTGACCCCGAAAACTTCGGTTCAAGGGGTCAGACACTCCAAGAATCAACGAATAAACGGATTTATTCATTCATTTGTAAAGAGGATTTCCAACAAAGGCTATGGCAACCAAATTTCCAAAATTTAGCCAAGACCTTGCCCAAGATCCAACAACTCGTCGGATTTGGTACGGGATTGCAACCGCTCACGACTTTGAAAGCCATGATGGTATGACTGAGGAAAATCTTTACCAGAAGATTTTTGCCTCTCACTTTGGACACATTGCCATCATCTTTCTGTGGACTTCCGGTACTATCTTCCACGTGGCTTGGCAAGGTAATTTTGAACAGTGGATTAAAGACCCCTTAAATGTCAGTCCCATTGCCCACGCAATTTGGGACCCTCACTTCGGAGACGCAGCTGTCGATGCGTTTACCCAAGCGGGTGCTTCTAACCCTGTAAACATTGCGTATTCTGGTGTTTACCACTGGTTCTACACCATTGGCATGACCACCAACAGTCAGCTTTATCAGGGTGCAGTGTTCTTGTTATTGCTGTCTGCTGTCTTCTTATTTGCAGGATGGCTACACTTACAACCCAAGTTCCGTCCCAGTCTCTCTTGGTTCAAAAACGCTGAATCTCGTTTAAACCACCACTTAGCAGGTTTATTCGGCGTGAGTTCCTTAGCTTGGGCTGGTCACTTAGTTCACGTAGCAATTCCTGAGTCTCGCGGTCAGCACGTCGGTTGGGATAACTTCCTACAAGTCAAACCTCACCCTGCTGGTTTAGGGCCATTTTTCAGTGGTAACTGGGGTGTGTATGCAGAAAGTCCTGATACGGCTAACCACATCTTTGGTACTTCTGAAGGGGCTGGCTCTGCGATTTTAACCTTCCTCGGTGGCTTCCATCCTCAAACCGAATCCTTGTGGTTGACTGACATGGCACACCACCACCTCGCGATCGCGGTTCTCTTTATCATCGCAGGTCATATGTACCGTACCAACTTCGGTATTGGTCACAGTATCCGCGAAATGCTTGATTCCAAGAAAGGGTTAATCCCTGGCAGTGAAAGTGAAGGGCAATTCAACCTGCCTCACCAAGGACTCTATGACACCTTAAATAATTCCTTACACTTCCAGTTAGCATTAGCACTGGCAGCGTTAGGAACAGTGACTTCTTTGGTGGCTCAACATATGTATTCCCTACCTCCTTATGCGTTCATCGCACGGGATTACACCACCCAAGCGGCGCTTTATACTCACCACCAGTACATTGCTGGCTTCATTATGGTGGGTGCATTTGCTCACGGTGCAATTTTCTTAATCCGTGACTATGATCCAGAACAAAACAAAGGTAATGTTCTCGATCGAGTTTTACAACACAAAGAAGCGATCATCTCCCACTTAAGCTGGGTTTCCTTGTTCTTAGGATTCCACACTTTAGGACTCTATGTTCACAACGACGTAGTAGTTGCCTTTGGCACTCCTGAGAAACAAATTCTGATCGAACCTGTGTTTGCTCAATTTGTCCAAAGCGCACACGGAAAAGCCTTGTACGGTATGGATGCGTTATTATCTAACGCTGACAGTGTTGCATCTAACGCAGGTGCAGCTTGGCTTCCGGGCTGGCTCGATGCGATTAACAGTGGCGGTAACTCCCTGTTCCTTACGATCGGACCGGGTGACTTCTTAGTTCACCACGCGATCGCGCTCGGACTGCACACCACAACCTTAATTCTGGTTAAAGGTGCATTAGACGCTCGTGGTTCCAAGTTAATGCCTGACAAAAAAGACTTCGGTTATAGCTTCCCCTGCGACGGTCCGGGTCGTGGCGGTACTTGCGACATTTCAGCTTGGGATGCTTTCTATCTCGCCGTCTTCTGGATGTTAAACACCATTGGTTGGGTTACCTTCTACTGGCACTGGAAACATCTCGGTATCTGGCAAGGTAACGTTGCTCAGTTCAACGAATCTTCTACCTACCTCATGGGATGGTTACGGGATTATCTCTGGCTCAACTCTGCTCAGTTAATCAACGGTTACAACACCTTTGGCATGAACAACCTCTCTGTCTGGGCTTGGATGTTCCTCTTCGGACACCTTGTTTGGGCGACTGGTTTCATGTTCCTCATCTCTTGGCGTGGTTACTGGCAAGAATTGATCGAAACCATTGTTTGGGCGCACGAGCGCACTCCTCTGGCGAACCTTGTTCGTTGGAAAGACAAGCCCGTTGCTCTCTCCATTGTGCAAGCGCGTTTAGTTGGTTTAGCACACTTCGCAGTTGGCTACATCCTGACTTACGCAGCCTTCCTCATTGCCTCTACCTCTTCCCTCTTTGGTTAAAGGTGTGACGCACTGATTTAGGTTAAGTTAAGAATCCCCTACCTCTACGGTGGGGGATTTATTCTTTAAAGATGGTAGAAAATCCCTTGTGTTCGCTAAATTAAATAAAGGATGCAAATCCTTTTAGAGGGATAGCAGTATGCTGTCCCGTTTAGAGATTATAATCAAACACTTGGTTGAATAACTAATCATTGGTAACTGGTAAATGAGCCAAACAGAGGACTTCCTTGCTTATGAGCTATACCACCGAACAACTGATTGAAATTTTAGATCAAGAGTTACGAGCAAACTGGCAAGGAAAACGAGTGCTATTCTCCTCTTCTCATCGTCTCAATAACCCAGTTTTAGCAAAGGCGATTGGGGCTGACAAGTTAAGTAAGGTGTTTGCTTATCGGGATTTTCGCGCTCAAATCCATGACTATCAACGAGAAAATCGGGTTTCTGGCTTAATTTGGCGGCTGTGTCGCTTTAATGGTGCGGAAGTAGAATGTCCAGAATTACACAACCAATTAATCGCCATCCCTGAAGATAAAGAAACTCTCATAACCATCAAACCTCAAATTTTAGACTTTTGGCAACAAGCAACGGTTGGCTTAACCTTATGGTCAGAAGGGAATCCTCCCCAAGAAATTGATTGCGAAACGGTCAATGAAGTGATCATACAAGCGGAATGGCTAGAAGTGGAAACCACCCGCCAAGAATTAGTTTTAAATCTCTGTTGGGGAAGTCCTAAAGAATCTCATTACCAGTGGGCAAAGCCATATTCGGGGCGCGATCGCATTATTGCCACCCATCAGCAACTCCCTTCTCAAATTTATCTTAAGTTCTGAGAATGTCCTCACCTCAGTGTGATGGGACAGTTCCCCCCAGGATAAAACCATTTCTGTATTGGGATTAGCAATGGTCGCAGAAGTGGCAAAACAAGTGGTTTCGTCAATCGCGCGGTGGCACAAAGAACGCAAACGCCGAATTAAACAAGCCCTAAATAGTTTGGCTTTTTCGACTGTTTTGATTTCTTTTGAAAAATGATGGGTGGAAACAGAGGCGCGATCGCGCTTCCGAAGCTAGTCACGGTTCACGGATGACTGGTCAAGAACTGATGAGAAACGTTAACATAAATTAATATACAGAGGAAATAAAAATGAAGTGTACCTGTTTTCTGCTCATAATGGGAAGTAGAATCGCACTCCATCAAAATTTCCGCAACGGAGGTTAAGCGTGAATAACAAGAATAATAATAAGAAGTGGCGCAACGCTGGATTATATGCACTCCTCGCAATTGTGGTGATTGCTCTGGCAACTGCATTTTTAGATCAAGAGCCACAAACCCAAGCCAAGTGGCAGTATAGTGAATTCATTAATCGGGTTGAAAATGGCAACGTTGAAAGTGTCAGACTCAACAGCGAACGGACAAAAGCGATCGCAACGGCTCAAGATGGACAACAGGTACAAGTGACCTTACCCAACGATCCGCAGTTAATCGACATTCTCACCCAGAATAACGTCGATATTTCCGTACAGCCAGAAAGCGATGACGGATTCCTATTCCGCGCTCTCAGCAGCCTTTTCTTCCCTATCCTCTTATTAGTGGGATTATTTTTCCTACTGCGTCGCACTCAAGGTGGCCCGGGTTCCCAAGCGATGAACTTTGGCAAATCTAAGGCAAAAGTGCAGATGGAACCCCAAACCAATGTTACCTTTGGTGATGTGGCAGGAATTGAACAAGCCAAATTAGAGTTAACTGAGTTAGTCGATTTCCTGAAAAATGCCGATCGCTTTACAGATGTCGGTGCAAAAATCCCCAAAGGTGCTTTATTAGTCGGTCCCCCCGGAACAGGTAAAACCCTTTTAGCCCGTGCGGTTGCTGGGGAAGCTGGCGTTCCTTTCTTCTCCATCTCTGGGTCTGAGTTTGTAGAAATGTTCGTCGGAGTTGGCGCTTCTCGCGTTCGTGACTTATTTGAACAAGCAAAAGCGAACTCCCCTTGTATCATCTTCATTGACGAGATTGACGCAGTGGGTCGTCAGCGTGGCGCTGGTTTAGGAGGCGGTAACGATGAACGGGAACAAACCCTCAACCAGTTACTCACCGAAATGGACGGATTTGAAAGCAATACAGGGATTATCATTATTGCTGCGACTAACCGTCCTGATGTCTTAGACCAAGCGTTAATGCGTCCGGGTCGCTTCGATCGCCAAATTGTGGTCGATCGCCCAGATTATCAAGGACGTTTAGAAATCCTCCAAGTTCACGCACGGGGTAAAACCTTATCCAAAGATGTGGACTTAGATAAAATCGCGCGGAGGACTCCGGGCTTCACAGGTGCGGATTTAGAAAACTTACTCAACGAATCTGCCATTTTAGCAGCCCGTCGCAACTTGACCGAAATCTCAATGGATGAAGTCAATGATGCGATCGATCGCGTCCTCGCAGGGCCAGAGAAAAAAGACCGTGTGATGAGCGAAAAGCGCAAAGCACTGGTTGCTTACCACGAAGCAGGTCACGCTTTAGTTGGGGCCTTAATGCCAGATTATGACCCTGTGCAGAAAATCAGCATTATCCCTCGCGGTGCTGCTGGCGGTTTAACTTGGTTTACCCCCAGTGAAGAGCGCTTAGATTCTGGACTTTATTCTCGCTCTTACCTGCAAAATCAGATGGCGGTTGCGTTAGGTGGTCGTGTCGCAGAAGAAATCGTCTTTGGGGATGATGAAGTAACCACAGGCGCTTCCAATGACTTACAGCAAGTGGCGCGAGTTGCCCGTCAGATGGTCACCAGCTTGGGCATGAGCGATCGCCTTGGCCCTGTTGCGTTAGGTCGTCAAAATGGGAATGTGTTCATGGGTCGTGATATTGCTTCCGATCGCGATTTCTCTGATGAAACCGCAGCAGCGATCGATGAAGAAGTTCGCAACCTAGTGGATCAAGCCTACCGTCGTTGTAAGGATGTCTTATTGTCTAACCGTCACATTTTGGATCAGTTAGCGCAAGCTCTAATTGAGCGTGAAACCGTTGATGCTGAAGAGTTACAACGGATGCTCAATGAAAATGATGTCAAAATGGCAACGATCGCCTAGCATTTTCTAAGCCTCACCTAGCCATTGCCGTATCCTTTGGGGTACGGTTTTTTCATTTGTCCACCTGAAGCCCCCTTGGGAGGTTGGGGCGCTTTCTAGAATCTAAAATCCCCTTTTTGAAGCAAATTATTACTAATAATTTTGATAACGTTTAATCTAGCGATTTGTTCAGCAATAGTGCAATCATCCACTGTCCAAGTAGCAATGTCCCACCCTTGCTCAAATAATGCTTTTGTGACAAAGGGCTGTTCTAAAATTAGGGAAAAATGGGGCAAGATCGTCCTTCCTTCACCAACTCTTTCCAAATACTCTAAACAATATTGTGTCTGGCTTGAAATCCCGTAACCCACCCTCAAATCTGATGCTTTCTCTTTGATTCTTGCCAGAAGATTATGATCAAAAGAAGCAATGATGCAGCGATCGCGCACAGATGTTAAGATTTGTAATAAGTTGGGAATCGCTGTTGCTGACCAATTGCAATCTGCTTTCAATTCAACATAAAGTTTGATCTCAGTTGGAGAAAATAAGGCGATTGCCTGTTCTAAACTGGGAATGGTCTCCCCAGCAAACTCAGGGTCAAACCAGCTTCCCGCGTCCAAGGATTGCAGTTGCGCGATTGAGCTTTCTGCGACCTTTCCTGTGCCATGGGTGGTGCGATCAACAGTGGGATCATGAATGATCACTGGAATCCCCTCTGCTGATAAACGAACGTCAAACTCTACGCCCCACAGAGATTCTGTGAGAGCAGCCTGAAAACTTGCCATCGTATTTTCTGGCGCGATCGCACTATAGCCACGATGAGCAATTAAATGATAAAGTGTGCTTTGGGTCAAGATAAAAATAATTCCTTGCGATAACAGACAAAGTAAGCTAAGATTAGTGGTTGGACTTATTTTTTGTTTCTGAGTCGCGCAATGGAGTTGAGTAAACTCTTTTCTTCGCTAAAGTGACTTTCCAACCTAAAGAAGAAATCTCTGGCTTCAGGTAGCTAAAATAGCAATTTCATGATAGCTTAAAAAAGAGTGTAAAAATTTTGTAACAATTTTGAGTGCGGTTCAGTGACTACCATCGTCAGGGTAACACACACATCAGAAAAACTTGGGGAATCTCGATTAATTTACACAAGGCTAAGTTAAAATTAATGCTTCAGGAAAAAACAAAAGTTGATAAAATACCCAAAATAAAGAATGATTTTTTAGCCCGAAAAGTCCCTAAGTTTGACATTAATTGTAACAGTCCTAAAAAGTTTTTGACCAATAATCAATAAAGAGAGGTATTTTTTTATGTCTTCTGTACGTCTTTATGTAGGCAATTTACCAAAAGATACAGTAGAGCGCCAAGAATTGCAAGAAGTTTTTGGCGAGGCCAACGATTCCCTATCAATTAAGGTAATTAAGGATCGTAAAACAGGTAACTGTCGAGGGTTTGCATTTGTGACAGTTCCCGATGATGAAACCGCTGATAAAATTATAGAAGAATATAACGGTCGCACGTTTCGCGATAATGCGCTAAAAATTGAAAAAGCACTCCCTCGGAACAAAAGCAAAGGGGAAGAAAATACTCAAGATCAAGAAAATTCTGAGCAACCCCGTGAACCTTCTTCTCGACCTGTGAAACAGAAAAATAAGGATCAAGAGAAAGACAAAGAAAAAGAAGGCGCAGCAGAGAATAATAAGCGACGAAATAACAAAGAAAGAAAGAAAAAACAGCCAGCGACAGCCAATAATAACAGTAATAATGCGGGGAATACAGCCACTCAACCTGATCCCAGATGGGCAGATGAATTAGCAGAACTAAAAAAACGCTTAAGTGCTGTTGAACAGTAAATTTTGAGGAACTAATTGTAGAGATGTTTCAGGAATGTCTCTACAATTGCTGATAATTAATTAATTGTTTAGCCAGTTTGATCGCGTCTTGGGAGGAATCAATTCTTCCCTCAATATAAGCGATTTGTAATTCCGTGAGAAGTTCGCCAACGCGAGGAGAAGGAGAAATTGGCAGCGATCGCAGCAAATCTTTTCCTGTTACAATAGGCTGAGGATAAGCAACGGGATCATATTGATTTAGATACCGTTGGATTAACCCCTCAGCAGAGTCAATATTTAAACCTTTTGCGATCGCCGTTAACAGCAAACAAGGAAACACCTTCACCCCATCTTGGAAGAAGAAATATTGATCGCGCAAACTCATTGCTGTCGGATTTCCTTCTAACAACCGTGGGAGTAATTTTAAGGTACTGGTAACCGTGCGAATTTCAGCGCGAGAATAGGTTAAAGTGGTTAATTGGTCTTCTGCTATTTCAGGAGAGGGAGACACCAAACAAGCCAATTTTGCAAGGGCGTATAATGAATCAGACTGTCCCCCAACATTTTTCTCCCATGTTGAAGCAAGATTAGGATAGGATTGGCGTAAAGTGTGAGTTGCTGATGCAAGTACCTGTAATTGTTCCACTTGTTGAGGAGTAAGCGTGGGAAAGACAGTCGCAAGCAAATGATCTTCCCATGCTTGTTGGAGGTAGAAACTCCCCTCAGCAGTTGCGAATAAATAAGATAATTCGGTTTGGATGCGTTCCCTAGCAACTTGGTTTAAAGCGGGTGCAATTTTCCGAATTGTATCACGGGTTGTTGGGTCTATAGGAAAACGCAGTTGTGACCCTTGACGATAAGCGCGTAATAAGCGTAAGGGATCAGCTTTGAGATTAGCAGGAGACACCATTTTGATAACTTTTGCGTCTAAATCTTGCTTTCCACCGAGGGGGTCAATCAGACGCTGATCTTGCAAATGATAAGCGATCGCATTAATGGTAAAATCTCTACGATGTAAATCCTCTTCTAAGGTCTCTCCCTCAATTTTGGCAAGATCAACCGTTCCCTCTGTAAAAACAATTCTGGCGATATCTCTTTCGGCATCTAAGACCACAAACCCAGCTTGACAGAAATCAGCTATTTTTCTTGCTAAGACGACGGCTTGATCAGTTACGACTAAATCTAAATCAAACTGATCTCGCTTTCTCTGTAACAGTGCATCACGAACCGTACCCCCCACTAAACACGCATCAGCAGGAAGCCATTCTTGAGGAAAAGGAAGATTGGGAAATAAGAGTTGATAATGAATAATAAATTCAGCCCCAACAACAATGATTACGTTAAACTAGCATTAAAAGCAAGCAGGAAAAAAAGCGCATCATGTGTATTTGTATTAACTGCCACTACGTCGATCGCTGCATTACCTATCATGCCGTAGAAACACAGCATGAACAACCTCACCTGAGCAATCAACCTGATTTTGAACCCACTGAACCCACAGTTAACGTTAACATCCGCCCTCAAGAAGAGTATATCGAAATAGAATGGGATGTGGTGGGTTGTGAAAGTTTTCGAGAAGAAGCGGGAAAATGGGCAAAATTACGCCCCGGTGAACCGATTCCCACTTGAATAAAGTGAGCAGGGTTTTCGAGTTTTGTATGCCAGATAACTTATCCTGCTCAGCGATCGCTGGGGTAGGAAACAGAGTCAGAGAGAACTTTCCACTGTGAAAATTGTGGTTTCATTGCCGATCGAGACTTAAACGCAAGTCTAAATCTGGCTAGATAAGTGATCAGAAACAGCCATCAAAATCATGAGGCGATCGTTATGATTGATCTTGTGTTGATCAAACCTAAATCCTCTTAAACTATGGCTGAAACTGCTGAAATTGCTGCTGCGTTAGAAATCCCCACTGATCTTGAATTCCAACTTCCCGATCCTGAAGATGAGGAAATCGGAGATAATGAGTTTGAACAGCGTTTAGATCAAGCATGGTTAGTTTGCGAACGCTTTGACTTGCAAACCGATATCTGGCGTGGGAGAATTTTAAGAGCCGTGCGCGATCGCGAAAAGATTGGCGGGGAAGGTCGTGGAAGCGGTTTCGTCAACTGGCTAAAACAACGGGAAATTAGCAAAACTCAAGCCTATTCTCTGATTCAACTAGCAAACAGCGCTGATACCCTCCTCGCAGATGGACAACTCCAACCGAGTTCAATTAATAATTTTAGCAAACGGGCGTTTGTGGAAACCGCAAAAGCTGACCCAGAAGTGCAAAAATTAGTGTCTGAAGCAGCCGAAAATGGCGATCGTATTACGCGCAGAGAAGTGAAAGAACTCTCAGATCAATGGACAGCCATGAGTTCAGATTTAATTCCAGACATTGTCAAGGAAAAAGCAGAAAATGGCTCTCTTTCCCCTCGTTATCTCGCTCCCCTAGTTAAGGAAATGGAAAAACTCCCTGAGTCTCATCTGAAACAAATTCGTGCTGTTGCAGAAGAAAACCCAGATGTAGAGACTGTCAAGCAATTAACCTCAGAAGCGAAGAATCTTTCCAAATATCTCGACGCAGCAGCACAAGTCCAAGCCATCCACAACGCTAATCTTGACATGGAAATGGCGCTAGAAGAAGCCCTCCGTATCGACTGTTTGAATACAACCGCCGATTTAGTCAAACAAGCGACTAATCTTGAACAAGTGGTAGCCAAGCTCTATACTACATGGAAGCGAGTGGGAAGTCTAGCCGATCGCCTTTATGTGGAAACAGGGGCCAGTAACCCTCATTTGCGTTCCTTGCTGAGTGCGTTAGAAAAGCTCAGTAATGATACGATTGAAGTACCTCTTGATGAGAGCAGCGATCGCATTATTCGCTTAAAAATAATTGATAATTAATAACAAAATGTATAAACTTTTGTTTGTGTGTCTAGGAAATATTTGTCGGTCTCCCTCGGCAGAGAATATTATGCGCTATCTTGTGGAAAAAGAAGGCTTAAACCATGAAATTATGTGCGATTCTGCGGGAACAGCGAGTTATCATATTGGTAGTCCGCCCGATCGTCGTATGAGAAGCGCTGCCGAAGTTAGAGGAATTAAACTAGAAGGACAAGCGCGTCAATTTCATCCCGATGATTTTGAAAAATATGACTTAATTTTAGCAATGGATCGTGAGAATTACTGGTCAATTATTTCTCTTGATCCTCATAAAAAATATCGGGATAAAATTAAAATGATGTGCGATTATGCAGTACAATATGAAGCGACAGAAGTTCCTGATCCTTATTATGGCGGGCCAGAAGGGTTCAATCATGTGATTGATTTGTTACTAGATGCTTGTGCAGGATTATTAGAAACCATTAAACCGCAACTGCAGAAAAATTAACCCCTTTTGAAAACGATTGCTAATAGCAGGGTGGGCAATATTCACCATTTTAACGGAAGGGCGATCGCTACTAAAGCAATGAATGCTAAACTATATCATATCCAGAGTGTTGAGCCAATTAACCATTAATTTTAACATTGCTTTTTCACTGAATCCTTTAATTGCTGGGGGAATTTCTTCGAGAGAGGTGAAAGGCTGCTTTTGAAAAATTTGGGGGATAATTTTATCAATACTTCCTTCTTTAACACCTGCTTTTCTGATCAGTTGACGTAATTCTTTCTCGGAAGAACTGTTAAACGAATCAAGAAGATTATCACGTTTAGGGATTCTTTCTTCGACAGATTGTAGAGAAGATTTTAACGCTTTATTTTCTTCAGTAACCGTCTGCATTAAATCATTAATTTTTTGCGCGATCGCCTGTTCAAAGTTGTTTAATCTTCCTGCTAAATCTTCAGACCCAGTTGGTGCTCCAGACTCTTTTTTAAAGAGTTCCACTTGTTCAAGCAAAGCGGATTCATTTTCGGGTTCAAGAACAACCGCTTGAATTGTTTCTGCTTTTCTGGGATCAATTTCTCTTGCTCTTACCGCAGCAAAATAAATAAAATCGTTATCGATGACAGAATAAGCATCTAATCCTTCTCTTTTGAGGACAACTGGCTGAATGCTTAATTCTGCTGCTAAGAAAAGATGGGCTGCTTTTTCAATTTTGTCCGTGGAAAACTGGGAAGCAGAGAGAAAAGATTGAATTTTTTTTACAGAGACAAGTTTGTAAGCTAATTTCATATTAATTCTAAAATTTCATCTGCTAATTGATTAAATTCTTCACAGGATTTAGAATTGGGTGCATAATCAATCACTGATTTGGGATTCGGGATGAATTCATCATCATCTTCAATCATTAATTCAGCACATTTCGCCAAATCGGCTCTTTCAAAAATTGCTGATTTTAACACATTTAAGCCATAGCGATTTTCTACTATCTTTTTCTGTTTTGGGAAAGTATTCTTCACAAAAGTATGAACGGTGGGAACTTTAGTCGGAAGAACACCAATCACATTGATAGGAGATAAATTAACCATACTCCGAAAGCCATTGACTTCAGTAATTAATTCTTTAACGTTGGTTAACCCTTGATTTGCAAACGGTTTGAGATCGCTGGGAATAATTAAATGATCCGCAGCAATTAAAGCAATTCTCGCATATAAATTTAGGGCGGGAGGTGTATCAATAATAACGAAGTCATATTGATCTCGAACCGCTTCGATTTTCTTAGCTAAGACTAACCGACTAAAATCGCGATTATTCAATTCAGTTTCAGCCCTCATTAAAGAAATGTGGCTGGGAATAATATCAATACTAGGTTCACAGTAACTTCCTTTTCTCGCAACTTCAGGAATGGAATTAAATTCTTCACTTTCTAGGAGTTGTAAAACATTCAATTCCTTTAAATTATCCTGAGACTCATCATCAAATTTAACTAATCCTGCTGCATAAGTTGTGTTCGCTTGACTGTCTAAATCGATTAATAAAACCCGATTTCCTCTTTTAGCAAAGGTTGCTGCTAAGTTGACAGCAGCAGTTGTTTTTCCGACACCACCTTTGTTATGATAAATTGCTATCGTCTTCATAATTTTTTGGGGTTTCACATGAGAGGGAAGAGTAACAGGGTCGTTTTCGATAATAACACTATTTTGATAAAACTTGCGAAAGATTTCAATTCCTGCTTGCAAATCAGCGCGATCGAGCTTAATATCAAATAAGCAGGGATTCCCCACAACAATCCGTTTAGTTTTAGCGCGAGTAATTGCTACATTTAATCGGTTCACTTGGAAATAAAACTCGGCTCGTTTTTTCGCATAATCCCGATCGCTGCTGGTTAAAGAAACAATAATCATTTCCCGTTGTTGTCCCTGCATTGATTCAACAGTGTTAACCTGAATTTGAGTTAATTCAGGATGATTGCGATGTTTTTTTAATTCTGTGCGAATCAGTCTCACTTGGGCGCGATAAGGTGCGATGACAGCGATTTCTTCTGGCGAAACTCCACAATTAACCGCTTCTAAAATAATGTTAGCAATGGCTTTTGCTTCTGGGCGCGATCGCGTTTGACATCCTTCTGAATCCATCTTTAAAAACACGGCTGGCATTTCAGGATCAAGCGCTTGTGAAAACTTTTGTGGCGGATGATTTAAGGTTAATCGGCGCTGTTTTGCTGACACCGAAGACTGTAATTTTCCCTCGTAAAAATAAGTGCTGGGAAAGTGATTAATCTCCTCATTCATGCGATGGGTAACATCAAGCATTGTTCCGGGAGCGTGGCTAAATAAGGTTTCAAAAATCGACTGTTTAACCCAAGAAAACTGATGCTGTGTGGTAATAATCGGAGACATCTGTTTATGATCGCCGATAAAAATATAGCGTTTTCCTGCTAACATTCCCGCCAGCGCGATCGGGATCGTAATCTGTCCCGCTTCATCAAAAATGACGGTATCAAAATCAATTCCCTTTAAACGATTAGTCCGTAAAACAAAACAAGTTCCGCCAATAATTAAGCCTTTCGTTTCTGGAGCATAAGGACTATCATTAAAATATTCATAGTTGGTAACGCTTCCATCTTCCCATGTTAAGCCTATGGTTTTGTCTTTTCTTCCGACTTTGAAAAGATGGCTGTAATCTGTCGTTTGTTTGATAGTTCGTAGCGCATTGTTAATCGCTGTGTGAGTAAACGCAGTCACTAGCACTCGCTTTCCATTACGGGCTAAAATCGTGGCTAAATGAGCGAGTAACCAAGTTTTTCCTGTTCCAGGGGGTCCTTGGATTAAATAATAGTTTTGGGTCGCGATCGCGCTAGCTAAAGCCTCTTTTTGTTTCTCCAATAAGCCCAGATTTAAACCTGTAATCAACTTAAGACTTTGCTGATAGTTTTTGGAAGGAATATCGGGTAGCGTTTTTCCTTGGAGGATATCAAAGATTTTAGCTTGAGTTGAAGGAGAGTTTTCTAAATCATCTAACGCACCGAGTAATAAATGACGCAGATCGATCGCGTCTTGATCTAATACCCAATCTTGGCGAGAGGTATCTAAATCGGAAAAATAAGTTTTATAGCCAGCTTTGAGAATCAAATCATTTCCTGTTTCTTCTTCTAAAACACAAGCATAACTTTGACTATGATCAAAGGGCTGATTTAAACTTAAACGCAGTTGCTCACCAACGGAAAACTTAGAAATGTTTTCTCCAGAATAACGAAGCGTAATTTTTGTAGCGTTTAAGTCAATAATTTTTAACTCAGCGATCGCGTAACCCTCTTCAACTCTTTCTGCTAACAGTTTCCGCCAAATCTGTTTAGTTTCCCTGATTTGAGAATCTGTTTCTGTGTTGATAAATCCCCGTAGGCTATTAAGAATTATTGGTGGGGAAAGAGTGTTAATCGCTAAATTTGAAACTTGATTTAAATAGCGATCGCGCACCTTTTCTTGCGCCATTTGTTCCGCTTGCGCTTTTGTCCAAAAGAGGATTTTCTGAATTTTCGCAGCCTTGGAAAAACGACTTAAAACAGAATGATCATCCGTATAACGAGCGATTAATTTAGCAATTACCCAACAGCATTTTTCAGGAGTTGTAATTATTTGTTTTTCGGCAAAGCGGACAACAAACCAGCCACTTTTCTGGAAAGCGCGATCGCGTTCTCGGTCTTTTCCGATATAGTGAGTGGGTTCTCCTGTATCATAGACATACGGCTCATCGCATTCAATGTCAAGGTAAAGATTCGACCGTTGATCAACATAAATAAAATCAGGCATATAACCTTGAAACGATCGGTTATGGTCAATCTTTTCCCCAAAATAAGGCTTGAGATAGTACCAGAAAAAATGATCTTCTGCAGGGTTAGCAGTAACGGCTTTTTCCTCGGAAGGAAGGACAGATAGCGCGATCGCGTGGCGTTGTTTTGGGCGATAAATAATGGGATAATAAGACACAATTGATAATAAGATAGCAATTCTAGATCAATTTTATCTGTTGATCGGGTGTGGTGGGCGAAGCAACCCCGCGCTCTAGGCGCTTCTCATAAACGAGAACTCCTAGCAAAGCGAAGAGTCACAATCAAATCCCTATGTTATACTTAAAGATGTCCAGCTATAACAATAATGGACAATGAAACAAAGGGTAGCTCTCTCGATTGATCCTGAAGTATTAGAGAAAGTTAAAGAGGTTGCCAAACGGGAAAACCGAAGCCTTAGTCAAGAAATAGAGAAAACCTTAAGGGAGAAGTATTAAAATGTCATTTTAGCCATTAAAAATAAGGAATCAATTATGACTAAGCAGCGTGTGCTTTCAGGTGTTCAACCAACAGGAAATCTTCATTTAGGAAATTACTTAGGCGCGATCCGCAATTGGGTAGAAACGCAATCAAACTATGATAACTTTTTCTGTGTTGTCGATCTTCATGCGATTACAGTTCCTCATACCCCAGAAACCCTTGCTCAAGATACTTACACGATCGCAGCCCTATATTTAGCTTGTGGAATTGACTTGAATCATTCAACTATTTTTATTCAGTCTCATGTTCCAGCCCACAGCGAATTAGCTTGGCTCTTAAATTGTATCACGCCTTTAAACTGGTTAGAACGGATGATTCAGTTTAAAGAAAAAGCCGTAAAACAAGGGGAAAATGTGAGCGCTGGTTTATTAGATTATCCTGTTTTAATGGCAGCAGATATTTTATTATATGATGCGGACCAAGTTCCTGTCGGAGAAGACCAAAAGCAACACCTTGAGTTAACTCGTAATATCGCTGTGCGAGTTAATGATCAATTCGGAACAGAAGACGAACCTGTTTTAAAACTTCCGACTCCTTTAATTCGAGAAGAAGGGGCCAGAGTGATGAGTTTATTAGATGGAAGGAAAAAAATGTCGAAGTCTGACCCTTCTGAGATGAGTCGGATTAATTTACTCGATCCCCCTGATGTGATTCAAAAGAAATTGAAACGCTGTAAAACTGATCCAATTAAAGGACTCACTTTTGACGATCCTGAACGTCCAGAATGTGATAATTTATTAACCCTTTATCTGCTTTTATCAGGGAAAAGCAAAGAAGCCGTCGCAGCAGAATGTCAGGAAATGGGTTGGGGACAATTTAAACCCTTGTTGACTGAAACAACGATCGAGGCGTTACGTCCCATTCAGGAGAAATACCAAGAATTAATGACAGAAAAAGGGTATTTAGATGCCATTTTAAAAGAGGGACAAGAGAAAGCAAGTGCGATCGCGCAAGAAACGCTCGATCGGGTCAAAACTGCTTTAGGCTATCTCCCTCCTTTTTAATTTTAGAAGAACTTCGATCGCCCTTAGTCGTCGGGTGGGCAATGCCCACCTGATATGAATTGCACGCTCTGCCCTCTCGCATCAGTTCCTCAAAACAGGGTAATTTTATGCAGCATTTTCTGGCTCATCAGTTGTCTTTTTCGCGGAAAGATTAGGGATAACTTCAGTTGCTTTTTCTTGAAGATTCTCCATGACTTCTGCAATCAACTCTTTCACTTCTACACTAGGATTTCTGGGTCTTTTTGCATGAGGTTTTCCATAAGTTTCATAGCGATGTAAGATGAAAGAAGAGATATCCGATAATCCTGTTTCTTTTTGGAGGAAAGCTGCAAATTTTGGCTCACTCAGACCATATATTTTATGTCTGACAAATCTGATATGTTTCCCTGTAATTTTAGAAGCAGTTACCTCACTCGTCAGAAAAGAAAGGGGAAATGTTGAATTTTTCTTTGCTAAATCTTCATAAATATTCTGGATATCAGAATCTGTTAAATGTTCAATTGACTTGCTGAGTGTCATCTTAAAATAATTCCCTAGAAATGTAATATCAAATCCGTTTGATTAAGTGGGATGGTAGCAAGATGCTCGCACCACTCAGGGGATTTGACATCATTTGAATAATCATTTTCATTATACTACGCTCTTTGAACCTTCAAGCAATTGTTAATTTTTAGAGACTGTGGCTAAAAAAGTCGCGATCGCAACTCGATAACAAAGTCTGGGCAAAGAGGCGGAAATTTTTCTCTTGCTTCCTGAGTTAAGTCTTCCCAACGTTGTTTTTTTGACCCACGGCACATCTGGAGCGCGATCGCTCAGTTGATATAGCGCTACGTGCTTATATTAGGACATTTCCCGAACGGTGGGAGTGCGACCGTCTCGGTCGCTAGTCTTTTTAAGAAAGTCCTACAGTCTTAATTATTAATTCTTACCTTAAATTCGCTTGTTCCCGATACATTTCTCGCAAAACTAATCCTGGATCAATGTATTCTCCCGCATACTTTAACCCCCAGTGAAGATGGGGGCCTGTGGTTCGTCCCGTCATCCCAATGCGTCCAATCCGATCGCCTGTCGCCACTTGCTGGCCTTGTCGGATAAAAATTCCACCTTCGCGATCGACCAGCATTAACCCTTCACCTGTTCTCTCCACTCTTCCTTTGAGATGACAATAAATGTGTTCCCATTCTCCCGATTGAATAACGATCATCGTTCCACAAGCCGTGTGATCAGATAACTCAACAATTCTTCCCCCCCACCAATTGCGAATATAACTCCCGATCGGGGCAGCTAAATCTAATCCTCGATGAAACTGAGTCCTTCCCGTAATGGGCGATCGACGATAACCAAACGGAGACGTATAGGCTTGAAAATTCTCCACTGGAAAAGACGCATTCAACCATTGTCCAGTAGATTGAGTATTACGAGCAACATTTTGAGCATTCACAGCAGACTGTTTGAACCCTGTATAAAACCCGAAGGTACTCAACGTCGCCACCGTCAACAATAAGCATTTCCATCTGAAATCTAGCGTCCACAAAGGAATTTTAGTCCTATTCACTTTTCCCCACACCCTTCACACTCTAAAAATTATGCTCTAAAAATTGCATTTTTTCCTCAATTTGTCAACCCTTATCAGTTACCAGTCGTCTTTCGTCCTTCGTCCTTCGTCCTTTGTCCTTTGTCCTTCGTTGTTTGTTATCCAATAACCAATGACTAATGACCAATGACTAATAACAAAAGTTTACAATAGAAACAGTGTTTTCTCATAATCAAAGATGGACAAACAGGTGATTGTAATTGGTGCAGGAATTGGGGGATTAACCGCAGCGGCGTTACTTGCCAAACGGGGCTATTCCGTCACTGTCTATGATCAAGCATACATTGCTGGCGGTTGTGCTTCCACCTTTAAACGTCACGGTTTTACTTTCGATGTCGGTGCGACCCAAGTCGCTGGCTTAGAAAAAGGCGGGATTCATCAACAAATCTTTACAGAATTAGGAATCGACGTTCCCCCAGCTACTCCCTGTGATCCTGCTTGTGCGGTCTATCTGCCAGAAGAAACAACTCCGATTAATGTTTGGCGTGACCCCGAACAATGGCGGAAAGAACGACAAAAACAATTTCCGGGTAGCGAACCCTTTTGGCGACTGATGGAAACCTTATTTGAGGCGAGTTGGCGATTTCAAGGACGTGATCCCGTGCTTCCTCCTCGTAACCTCTGGGATACATGGCAACTCATTTCTGCGGTGCGACCCGATACATTAGTCACCTTACCCTTTACTTTTCTCACCGTTGGGGATGCGTTAAAACTGTTTGGACTGTATGACAACAAACGGTTACGAACCTTCCTCGATATGCAGTTAAAACTATACTCTCAGGTGAGTGCTGATGAAACCGCCCTCTTGTATGCTGCCACCGCGTTAGGGGTTTCTCAAGCCCCTCAAGGGTTATGGCATTTACAAGACAGTATGCAGGTTTTAAGCACCCGTTTAGTTAAAGGATTGAGAAAACACGGCGGGAAAATTCGTTTGCGTCATTCTGTGGGAAAAATCCATTGTCTGGAAGGAAAGGTTACAGGGGTAACGGTACAAAATCAGAAGACTGGAGAAACTTGGCGAGAAGAAGCCGATGCAGTGGTGGCAAATGTCACAGTGCAAAACTTATTAAAGTTACTTAATGATCCTGATAATTCCTTTGGTGCGTCTGATCTATTCTTGCGCGGCTATCAAAGACGAGTGGAAAATTTGCCCTCTGCTAACGGTGCATTTGTGCTATATTTAGGGGTCGATCGCGCCGCCATTCCAGAAAATTGTCCGCCACATCTGCAATTTTTATATGACTATGATGGGATAGTTGGCGAGAAAAACTCCCTCTTTGTTTCTGTGAGTCAGCCCGAAGACGGACACGCACCAGCAGGACAAGCGACAATCACCGCATCTTCTTTTACTGATGTTAACCAATGGTGGACAGAGAGCGCCGAAAGTTATGAACATTTGAAACAAGATTTTGTGAAAACAGCGATTCAACATCTCAGTCAATACTTTCATCTCACTCCAGAAACTATTATTCACACTGAAGCCGCCACACCGAGAACTTTTGCTCGTTTTACCGATCGCGATCGCGGTTATGTGGGAGGATTAGGACAACGGGTTTCTACCTTCGGCCCCTTTGGCTTTGCAAATCGGACACCAGTAGGGAATTTGTGGTTAGTCGGTGACTGTACCCATCCCGGAGAGGGAACAGCGGGTGTCAGTTATTCTGCGTTAACCGTCGTCCGTCAGATGGAGAGAAATGATCTGTGATGAGACTAATTGTTTCTTTCTTTGATTAGTTCTTCTCGTAGCACCCGACGAAGATCACTTTCTGTAAGCGGTTGACCTGAATCATTTTTCAAATAAGCCCTTAAACTCTGATTGATTAGAGTTTGATATCCGATTCCCTTTTCTTGAGCTAATTCTCGAAAACAGTTTAAAATCTCATCATCCAAATAGATTGTAATCCGAGTTTTCCCTTTTGAAGAAATCGCAGCACCACGTTTTCCTTGAGAAAAATCATATTCATCCCTCATAAACCTTAGCCTCCCGACGAGTTGCGCGACGTGCCGAAATTAATCGAAAAATCTCACCACGCATTGTGTAAACAACAACTAATAGAACACCTGAGTTACTCATCCCTAATGCAATAAAACGTTCCTCTACTAATGAGTCAGGACCAATATCATGGATCGCAAGAGGATCAAAAAACACAAACTCTGCTTCCGCAAAGGAAACGCCATGTTTTACCCAATTAGTTTGTGCTTTTCTGGGATCGTACTCAAAGTTTATACATATATTGTATGCAAAAAGCAAGAATCAAACAAGAATGATGGTAGGCTTGGGATTTCTCTTGGAAATTTGCTTAGAATCGCTAAATTGATTACAGTCACTAAAACTTGTTGATTGTATTGCTTGTAATTTATACTTATTTTATAGATGTCAAGTTAAATTAAAGCCATGACTACAGCCAAACCAGAAGTGATTGCCATTAACAAAACGAGTTCTCCTCAGCGACTAACTACTTTAGAAATTGAGACTCTGAAGAAAGAAGAAATTATTAACTACTTGCTCCAAGAAATTGGTGGCAGAAAGTCATATTATAGGGTCTTAAGAAAAGAGGGGTTAAAGGTAATTTTCAAATTCTCGCAATTATTATTAAGTGATGCTACCCGTTAAAGACGCAGAAAAAATTATCTTAAACACCATTCAACCCCTAACAGAAACTGAAACAGTGGGTTTAGAATCAATAACAGGAAGGGTTCTCGCAACGGCTGTGAGTAGTGAGTTAGACTATCCCCATGAAGATAACTCAGCGATGGATGGCTACGCCGCTCGATCGAGCGATTTATCTCACGCTACCCCTGATCAACCCGTTACTCTCGATATTATAGAAGAAATTCCAGCAGGTGTTCCTCCCCGTCATCCCCTGAAAAGTGGACAAGTCGCCAGAATTTTTACAGGAGGAATTTTACCCTTAGAAGCAGACACCATTGTCATCCAAGAAGACACCCAACAAGAGGGAAACCAAGTAAAGATATTTTCCTCTTCTCCCATCGGACAATTTATTCGTAAACAGGGAAGTTTCTATCAAGCTAAACAGCCTTTATTACCTTCTGGAATTAAAATTGGTGCGCCAGAAGTTGCGATTTTAGCTGCAATGCAATGTCAAGAAATTTCTGTTTATTGTCCCCCAAGAGTCTGCATTTTTTCCAGTGGGAATGAGTTAGTAACCCCTCAGCAAACCTTACAACGCGGACAATTAGTCGATTCTAATCAATATGCGTTGAAAACATTAGTTGAAGCCACAGGTGCGGTGACAATATCTTTGGGAATTATACCTGATGATAGAACCTTAATCAAGAGCGCGATCGAGCGTGCTATTTCTACGTCTAATTTAGTCATTTCCACAGGAGGCGTTTCCGTTGGCGACTATGATTATATTGAAAGTATTTTGAAGGAATTAGGTGGAGAAATTCATATTAATTCCGTTGCGATTAAACCAGGAAAACCCCTAACTTTTGCCACCTTTCCTCACTGTTATTATTTCGGTTTACCCGGAAATCCTGTTTCAGCATTAGTAACATTTTGGCGATTTGTCGCTCCTGCTTTGAAAAAGTTTTCAGGACAAACTAATCAAATCCTGCCAGCTTTTATGAAAGCAAAAACACAGCAAGACCTGAAAGGAAACGGAAAGCGGGAAACTTATCTTTGGGGACAATTAACTGTCGAAAACAGAGAATATCAATTTAATCTTGCGGGAGGAAATTATAGTTCTGGGAATTTAATTAATTTAGCTCAAACTAATGCTCTTGCAGTGATTCCAATGGGAGAAACCTTGATTTCAGCCCAAGAAACCATCACAGTTATGATCATTGAATAATAACCGATTCATGAACTTTTTCAGCCAACCCTACTTATTCAATTGCGTAATGTAAAAACACTTCTTGATCAATCGTTTCAACAGATAAAAGTTTTAATTTCTGAGCATTTTCTGCGCTTAAGCCTGTGCCTTCGATCGGGCTGGGAGCATTTTTTCCGCCCAATAAAATTGGACACACTGTTAACCATAACTCATCTAAAAGGTTTTGCTCAAATAAGGCTGCAATTAATTCTCCTCCCCCTAAAACAGCTAAGTTTTCGATTCCTTTGCTGCTGAGGGTTTCTAATGCCTTTTTCCAGTCAATTTCTCCTTGATCGGTAACAGGGGCGAAAATTTCATCAAACAGTTGTTCTGACTGATTTTGCCAATCGATCGCCTTTGGCGCTGCGCGTAGCGCAATCGCGCCCTTTTCTGTTGTGAGCAACCAACGGGGAATCTTTTGCTGAAAAAAGCGGATATTCACAGGAATTTCTCCAGATCGGGTGCAGACAATTTGAATAGGTTGTGGGGGCTTTTGATTTTGACGACGCTGGGCGATTAACTCAGAATTACGCAGGGACATGGCACTCCCATGAGCGCGTAATGTCCCTGCACCGAAAAGAATCGCATCAGCCACCGCCACTTGTCTCTCCAGATGAGCGAGATCGATGCTAGAAGAAAAAGCTGCAGCCGATCGCGCTGTATCCGCTATTTTACCATCAGCACTAATCGCTAAGACAACTGTGGTGTGAGGACGATTCATAATTGGGTTAACTTTTGATAAGCACATTGGGCTGCTGCTTGTTGAGCAGCTTTTTTCGAGCGTCCTTTTCCCTGACTCAAATAGCGATCTTTGAGCCAGACATAGGCTGTAAACCGTTCTGGGTCATCATAGCCATGTCCAGTCTCCTCAACTTGGTAGTGAGGAAGAACCTTATAATGGGCTTGTGTCCACTCTTGGAGCGCATCCTTATAGTTTTGACGGGCTGGGTCTTGGCGAATTTGATCCGCCTTTTCCTTAAGAATGGGATCAAGCCAAGGACGGACTAAACTCATAGAATGGGTACTCAGATAGAGAGCGCCCAAAACCGCCTCAAAAGTATCTGCTAAACGAGACCGCGCTCCTGCTTTATTTTTTGCTGCGCTACCCGCCATCAGTAAAAACCGATCCATGCCATAGCTTTCAGCGAATTCTGCTAACACCCGATCGCTGACCAAAATCGAGCGAATAGCGGCAAAATCCCCCACGGGAGCTTCAGGATAGGTTTCTAAAAGTAGCTCAGACGCTGCTAAACGCACCACTGCGTCTCCGACAAATTCTAGCTGCTGATAATTTGCTATGCTAGAGGCGCTCGGGTGGGTTAAAGCTAAGTCTAATAATTGCCAATCTACTGCGGTGGTATCTGTCAAACCTAACCGTTCCACCAGCTTTTTCAATTCTCGACTACGACGCGATGGGTTGTCACGCTCGGTCTTCGACCTGCGGGTTTGGGGGAGAGGAGAGCGCGGTCTGCCGTCCTGCTCGGTCTTTGAACTGCGGGTTTCTGTCGCCACTTCGGAAGAGCTATTTGCCCTCATTTCTTTTCCGTCACACTTTTTCGTGATGTTTGTTGTGCAAGGCAGTTCTCCTGTAAAAGAAAACTTAGAGATAAAGAGAGAGTTGGACATAAGCCGGGTTCTGTTCTCAAGGTTAAATCCTTGAGGGTAGTTATCTATCTGGGACTTCTGTTACCAGAAGCCTCAAGCGGTACTCCCGAATGGAAACTGGTAAAAGACCAACCGTAGTTTCCTCGACCTTGCTTCCGACTGGGGTTTACCGAGCCAGTACCTCTCGATACTGCTGGTGCGCTCTTACCGCACCTTTGCACCCTTACCAAGTTAGCACGAAGCCACTTGGCGGTATTTTTCTGTGGCACTTTCCTCACGGTCACCCGCACTGGGCGTTACCCAGCAGTCTGGTCTTTGGAAGCCCGGACTTTCCTCAATTCTTCGTCAAATTATGCAAAGAACTGCAACCACCTCGCCAACTCTCCCTCTATCCCTTAGTGTAACCAGAATGAGCCGTTATGAGGAACTTATACAAATCTAGACAGGTTTTTGAGAAACCTTACTATACTTGATATCCACTTCCTGCTTCTTTCCAAAAAGGCTTCTCCTAGTCACGTCGGCGTTATCTAGTCCACAGAGCCGAAACGATGTAACTCACCGCCAAATAGTGACTATTTATTAAACTATCTGGGTTATCGATTAGCTTAATTTAGCCACATTCCTATTATATCCTAGATTTTGACTAACTTAATTAAGGAATGTTTAAGTTTTATTTTTCTGTTTATAGCCCTTTCTTCCAAAATTCCTGACATTGAATTTTTTAGGTGATTTGTTATTTGTTCGTTGTCACCAGGACCCACTCTAATTCCTCGATCGGGATATTTAATTCTACGATCACTTCTGGGGCGGGGCTAGCTTCTAAGTTGAGCGCAATCACTTTTCCCACAGGAATGCCGGGAGGAAATAAACGACTCACTGGAGAGGTCACGATCGCATCTCCCACTTTAACATCAGGGAGTTTTTCAAAAAACTGCATAACGACAGTGCGATCGCTGTCCCCACGAATAAAGCCCATATCCCGACTCCGACTAATAATCACTCCAACGCGACTACTCGGATTACTCACCAATAACACAACACTCACATGAGGGGTTACAGTTTCCACTCGTCCCACCAACCCACCCAAACCCGTAACAATATCTCCCACTTTCACCCCTTCACGACTCCCAATCCCGATCATAATTTGTTTCCACCAGTGGTCTGGACTACGACCGATAATGGGGGCGGTTTTAGATGCAGGAGCATAAGTTTGTTTATACTCAAGGAGTTCTTCTAAGCGTTGATTCTGTTGTTGTAATTCCAGAACCCGCTGTTCTAGGGCTTGAATTTTAGCATTGGTTAATTCGGTTTCGCGATTGGTTTGAGCAACCTCGATTGCGCTCCGCGCACTACCAGAGGTAATCGGGCGCATAAGCCAATAATATAGCTCATAGATCGGCATCGCTTGGGTTTGTCGAATTAATCCTGCTGTCCCCAACAAGAGTCCCATCAGAAGAATTTGTGAACCGTTCTGACTCCACCACCGACGTACTGAAAACATAGCCTCTCTTTGTGTTTTTTGATTGAGTTCTGAGATGTACTCTTTAAAATTTTTTTCGACGATCCTTGAGTGCGATCGCGCTCTACTATTAATCTCTTCGTTCTTGCGACATCTCCTGTTGAACTATCATCTTTGATTTTATCCACGTCCAACTGAGAACATAACACAAAGGATGAGAAAGAAAAAAATCCTTGGTATAAAGACACATCTACACTATAATCCTCACTGTAAGCCTATTGAATCTTGAAGCAGAATTGTGCTTGCCATTTACCCTGGTAGTTTTGATCCAATTACCTTCGGACACCTTGACATCATTGAACGCGGTACTCGGCTGTTTGATTGTGTCATTGTTGCTGTCTTGTCTAACCCGAACAAACAGCCCCTGTTTTCCGTAGAGCAGCGGATTCAACAAATTCGAGACTGTACCCAGCATTTATCTGGTGTAGAAGTCGATTGTTTTGGTGGCTTAACTGTAGAATATGCTAAGCAGTGTCATGCTCATGTTCTTTTACGGGGGTTACGAGTCCTCTCTGACTTTGAAAAAGAGTTGCAGATGGCTCACACCAATAAAACTCTCTGGGAAGACATGGAAACTGTATTCTTAGCAACCTCTAATGAGTATAGTTTTTTAAGCAGTAGCGTTGTTAAAGAAATTGCTCGCTTTGGTGGCTCCGTTGAGCATTTGATCCCGAAAACTGTCGCCCAAGATGTTTATAAATGTTACGCGAAAACTCCGATAGCGAATCCCAATCTAACCAACCCAACCACTCCTCCCAAAAGCAACAACTCATCATTCAAGACCTTTTAGGAAAACTTGAAGAATTTATGGCCAATAGTCATAATATTCCTCTCACTCCCTATAAATTTGTCAATGAGGATGATTTTTTTGAGCGCATTGACCAAGTTTGGGATAACCTTGATTCTGCTTTTGAAGAAGCCTATTATGTCTTGCAGGAACAGAATAATATCCTCGAAAAAGCATACAGCGATCGCGATCTGATTCTTCAGCAAGCCTATCAAGAAGCTAGCGATATTAAAAATCAGACTCGTATCGTTCAGCAAGCTCGTCAAGAAGCAGCCCAAATCCAAGCGCAAACTCAACACGAATGTGACCAGTTGCGTCAAGCAACTTTGCAAGAACTGCAAAAGTTACGTCAGCAAGCGCAAATGGAGTCAGAGCAGTTGCGTCGCGATGCGGATGAGTATGCGGATCAAGTCCTTAAATCTCTTGAAGACCGTCTCACTGAAATGATCAAGGTGACCCGCAATGGTCGCACTTCCCTCAATCCTTCTGCTGAACAAATGCCTCTCAAAAAGACAAAACCCAAACGCAAAGCCAGCTAATAATAATTAATAATTAACAATTCGTTCTTGGTTGGCTCATTGTTAATAGTTGATTCAACGAATATAGTAACTCCCACTCTCACTCAAAGTACATTACTTCCCGTTCCCTCAGCAAACAACTTTGTCCCTTACCGAAGCAAGAATTGCTATAACCAACAATCAATGATCAATTAAAAAAGAATAATAAGATCAATATTCCTAGTAAAGTAATCCAAATAAAGTTATTATCTTTGCGGTTGATTTCACTGGGATCAATTGGTTTTGGTTCGATTTTTTTCCGTTTGCGAGGTTTAACTTGACCAGCAGGACGAGAGACATTCTTATCAGTTTCTGCTTCAGGAAGTTGCGATAAATCGGGAATTTTGGTTAACCATTTCTCAGGACGCTTCAGCGCAGGTGCTTTCAGAATATAGAGAATGCGTTCACTTTTTTTACGAATGTCTGGGGAAGGATGTTTGATGAGGTCTTGACATAGGGCGATCGCGCTTTCTATTTGATTGGCTGCTTGATAAGCACTTACCAGCCAAATGCGGACTTCTCCCCCTAATTTCGACTGCGGATTACTCAGTTGTTTTGCCTTTTCTAACTCCTCAATACTTAGCTGATAACGTCCTCTTTCTAAAGCGATTTTTCCTCTTTGATAAACTGTTTGCAATTCTTCTTTTAGCTCAGTCATCTGTTTAATTATTAATGATTAATTGCTAACTATTTCCCATCCTAAACGAGTGGGTTGTTGATAAATCTTTTTCAGCGTATTCACATCTCGATCGGAAATTTGAGGGGAGTTTCGCACTTGGGAAAAATAAAGTACATCCTCTGGATTTGGGCTATGTCCCCAAATTCCCAAAGCATGACCCATCTCATGGCGTGCGGTGGCGAGAGTATGAATCTTTGCTTGATCAGGGCTAATCTCAATGATCATGCGATGAATCAGTTTTCTGTTTTTGAGGTCAAACTCATACCGAGTACGAGCAGTACGAGCGCGAGAGAACTCCATTCTACCTGTTTCAGGGTTGCGAATGGTATTGATCGGGGGACGCGATCGCACAATAACAATATTAGCTTGAGCGCGGTCACGCACTCGTTCCAGAGGGAGATAACGATTCCATTGCGCGATCGCGGTTTCAACCGCTTCTTCCCAATCTTCTCTCTGTTTAGAGGCAGAAAGATCAATACATACTTTAACAGGAAACTCTGACCAGATCAAATAACCCAAAGGGGTGGTTTCCACTTCCGAAAAATAATCCCCTGCTTCAGCAACTGTTTCCCATTGCGCGAGGGTTGGGGGGAGAGGATGAGGGTTTGGGGGAGGAAGAGAAGAAGAAGAATGACTTTCCGAAGAGAAGAGAAAAATCAGAAGAATAGTACAAATTGCGACCCATATTTTAGGAAAAATAGAAGCAATCGCGTTTCCCTTAAATGATGTCATTACGATTCAAAACGCGATCGCCTTTATAGCGCTGAGCGTAGCGCAATCCCTGCTGAGGTTCAGCGACTGATCTCAGCCTAATGTCATTATAAAGGAAACATACACTGATCGCTGTCGCATCCGCTTGGTCCTGCCTCGGCACTTTCTCCTGTATCATATTTAAGCAAGGCTGCATGGAAATCATTGGTTTTCTGCCGTTGTTCTACTTCCGCCATGAGACGATTGTAAACCGCTTCATCCACAGGTTCAAACGGTAAGCGAGGAAACGCCTGATAAGCATCAAAACGGGCTAATAGTGCTGCGGAGATGTAGCCTTCGTCTTGTGCGATCGCGCCGTGAATGGCTTTCCCTAAATCTTCGATCTCATGTTCTCGCAATTCTAAGGTTGCCGAGGTATTGTGAGTAACATAATGCTTCTGCACCTGCATGGCAAAATCAAACTGGGCTAAGACAGAAAACTGACCGATATCAAGATTGTCCACCCCTTCTAAATCTGCCCAAGAAACAGCCACAGGAATTTCCACTAGCCATTCCGTACAACGGGGATCAAACGGATCACTTAAAAGGTTTCCTTTCTCATCCTTATCAGACTGAGACGGAATCACATTATAACCATAATCAATACAGGCAAGCGCCACAGGATCATTTTTCCCAAAAGTCACCCGACGGATAAACCGCACCGCTTTCGGGGGATGCCAACCTGGAGACGCACCTGTTAATAGTGATTTCGTCCCGCTCGGCTGCACCGTTGTGCAACGGTTAGGACGTTTAATGTTATGGCGATCGCAGTAATCCCAAACGGTGTCATGGACAATCTTACGCCATTTCTCCAGATAGGCTTTTTCTTGTTCCTTGAAGTTTTTACCTTGTGGAGTATCGGGGCGACCTTCTTCCCACCAGCGCAGCCATTCCACGCCAAACGCATGAACAAAGAAATCAAATAACCCAGTGAAGGAAACGCCGACAATGGGATCAAGTTCTCGACTATACTGATAACGCGGTTCTTGGAATTTATGATTTAATAGCACCGCAACGGACAGCGCACCCGCTTTAAAGGCTTCTTCTTGTTCTTTTTCGTTGTTAGGATCGATCAGATTTAAGTGTACCTCGGACAAATTACAATGAAATTGTGATCCAATTATCTCACCGCAGTTATGAGCAACTAAACCATTAGCATCAAAGCGATGAACTCCGGGTACGGTACAATCATAAACCGCTTCTATGCCATCGGATTCAAGGGTTTTTACTTTGGCAACAAACCTGTCTCGATTTAACTTTCGTTTGTAAGAAGCTAGTGCGTTTGTTAACTTAGCACTTTTTTGCGGGTCGCGAAAACCAACAATACTTTGAAAACTATGTAAGTTATCTTTTGCAATAACAATTTCGTGATTGGCTTGACATTCATAGAGTTTTGGTTGTCGTTGCGAATCAGGTAAAACCCGATCGGATTTCTCTCGTCGATTTTGATAGAGAGTTGAGACAATTCCTAAGCGCAGTAACATCCGTTGAACAGCTTGTAAGTCCTCTAAATTACTCTGGGCTAATCTTACACTCACTCCTTTAATTTGGTTTCCCTGAACACTCCCATCAGCGTCAAATAATCCTCGCAAGAATCCTTGATAGAATGCGTAACTCCCTCGCTCAATCTGCTGCGTGATATGTTTATTGCCCTGAAAAATCCCAAAGCAAGAAGCAAGTTTAGCTAATCCTGATGAACTGACCTGCCGTAAATTATGTTGTTTGTGATAAAACGCTACAGGAGTTCGTTTGACATAACCCACTGATTGTTCTAAGGTCGCTACAGCATACTCGCTGAGTTCATCTTGTGTCTCTCCCCAATAGCGAAGGATTCCTACATCATTCCATTGAGTTTCTGCTAGAGAGCCATCACCAACAAGGCTTCCTAATAACCAACCTTCTTCAAGCGTTCCATTTCCCTCCCAAGGACGAATATCTCGATGATTATGTAACATGACTCGATCGAGCGGTTTTAAATCCTCAACCGCAACCCATTCGGTATCCCCCTCTCGTTCTCCCCCACTGGGGGAGATGTAAGAGGGGGAGGTTTGGGCGGTTACTTTCAATACTTTATGATTCGGGGTTAACCGTAGGGTATAACCTTCTTCTGTGGTTAGCTTGACCACAGGTTTCGTTCCTGTATAGAAAAAGCCTTCTGGAGTCGTGCTGAATAACTCGCCATTGACATAAACGCCTTGCTGCGTACCAATCAAATTTTTAACCTGTTGCGCCCCATTTTCTGTATGAATCCACGTATCACCCGTTACACAAGGATTCAGCCCATAACGCTGTAAGCGGTGTTCTATCTCGTCTTCTGTGCTTTGTGGGGCTTGTTTTTTTAACCAATGTCGCGCAGCCTCTACCCCTTGTTCTGTGTAAACTTCTAGAAACGCTTTCCGTTTCAACGGTTCATCCAGTAAATCGGCATTTCCTCGCGCGATCGCTTCTGGTGCGTATTGAATCGCCCCTTCTCCAGAATAGAACTGACTCCGCACTGCTTCCACACAGTCTTCCAAACTAGGCTTTTGATGATACACTCGCGTATGATTCGCCATCCGTAGCGCATCGCGATCGGGATCAATGCGCCAGTTTCCTTCTGTATCTGGCTGCCAGAGATTTTGTTTTAATAAAGGTGAATCTGCATCAAATTGTCTGATCCCGGCCGAGCGCCTAATATTTCCAGCCACCACCGTTGCTGCTGCTTCATCAATGAGCAAACAGCATTCCTCGGCAGTCAGTTTTCTTCCCTGTGCTTTATTCAAAATCTTTGCCAAACGGGGATATAATTCGGGAATCTTTATGGGGTTGGCAACCCCACCAAAACCTTTTAATCTTTCTCCTGCGGGGCGCACATGATTCGGATCAACTTCAATGTTAACCTCTGTATCTAACTCTTCGTTGCTAGAAAGCTCTAATAACGCCTGATAGGACTGTACCCAGCCCGAACGAGAATCACCAATACAAATCTTGACCTGTTTTGGGCTGTTAATTTTAACCGTTGTTTCTTCCTGACGGGCTTCTGGTAAAACGGTTCCGATGTCTCCAACCAAGGACACATTGAGGCGATTACGAATCTGGGGCAATTGGCTGATATACTTTTCTTCAAGGACAGCGCCTGTTCCACAGCCCATCATCGCTAAATCCATCATCAAGCCAAACGCTCGCCAGTCTGTAACATTGCTACAAGTGCAATTATATGCCCCAGAATAGTTTTTTGGGTTTTCCAGCCATTTTGTCCCCCCAACCCACAGCCAACGCCCTGCGGGAAGGCTTTTTAGGTTGGTCATGTTTTTTTTTAAGAGTTGGGCTTCCTCTGCGGTGAGTTGACCAAGTTTGACTAATCCCTCAACGCAGCGATCGCGCACTTGTTCCCAAGTTTCTCGACCACCTTCAATGCGTCGGCTATAAGTGCGGAAAAACACGGGATTCGCCACAGGTGCGTTTTCTGGAAAATTTGTCGATTGTTTATGCGGTAGCTCTCTAACCATAACCAGGTGATTTAATTTGTCTCGATAAGGACTGAGGTTTACTATCTTAAATAATTCTCGCGGTAAGATAAAGGTCTAAGAGGAAAGTGTTGCCATTCGAGTAAAATTGCGCTATGGTTGCTAAGGATTTCTCATCCATTTTTATGTCTCTAGCTCCTTGGCGTAGCGCGATCGCGCGATCGCTGCACATCAACCGTTCTCACCCTGATTCTCGCTTTTTTCAACTAGCTACGATCGCCCCCGATGGTTATCCAGCTAACCGTACAGTTGTTTTCCGAGGCTTTCAGGAAAACAGCAATGATTTACAAATAATTAGTGATTCTCGCAGTGACAAGAATGATCACCTGCGACAACGTCCCCAAGCTGAGATTTGTTGGTACTTCACAAAATCCCGAGAACAGTTTCGTTTTCGGGGGATAATTACAGTAATTAATGCTCAAAATACAGCGTTAGCTTCTATGCGAGAAGCTGTGTGGGAAAAGATTTCTGATAGTTCCCGTTTGCTCTTTTTTTGGCCCCATCCGAAAGCGGAAAGAACAGAAAAGAATTTTCCTGAAACACCTCTATCTGATATCATTCCAGAAACATTTACGGTGCTGCTTTTTTTTCCTGAACAAGTGGATTATCTGACCTTGAAAGGCGATCCGCAGAATCGTTATTTGTATGTTTTAGAAGATGAGAAAAAGTGGTCAGTGAGAGAAGTTAATCCCTAGGGGAATGATCCCCCTAACCCCTCTTCTATAAGAGGAGACTGCGACGCGAAAGCGCGATTGAGCTTCACTCAGCGATTGCAAAGCATCGATCGCGTTTTGGATTGTGGGATCATTTGAATTAACAGGAGAGATTAAGGATTTCTAACTCAAGATAGCTGATCAAAAGCAGGAATTGACGAGAGGATAGAGAGAACAACCAAGGAGTAAATAGATTGTTCTTTTATTTCTGAGTTGAAAGTCGATTTCAAAACGATAGATGTCTAAAGAAAATCTTGAAAATAACCGTAACTCTCAAAATGAAAACCTACAGGAAAGACGTGAGTTTAACGGGAGTTGGCTATTCCCCATCATTGCTCTAACCCTTCTGGTAGCCAGTCTCTTTTCTAGTGCAGAAAGCGGAGAAGAGGTATCATACAGTCAGTTTATTCAACAGGTGAAAAGCGATAAAGTTGAAGAAGTGACGATCGGACCAGAGCGCATTGAATATAAACTGAAACCTGAAGCAGTGGAAGACGAAAATGCCTCTTTAGTTAGGGAAACCTTTACCGTTTCCAGCGATCGCGATCTAACCGAAGTATTAGAAGCCAATAATGTTGAATACAGTGGCGCTCCTGCAGGAGGAAGCGGTGGCTGGTTAGTCGGCACTCTCAGTTGGGTTTTACCACCTCTGCTCTTTTTCGGATTGGCTTATTTCCTCTTCAGTCGCGCTCAAGGGGGAGCAAGCAATCCCATCATGTCTGTGGGGAAAAGTAAAGCAAGAATCTACTCCGAAGGAGACACTGGTTTTACCTTTAATGATATTGCTGGGGTTGATGAAGCCAAAGAAGAATTAAAAGAAGTGGTGGACTACCTAAAAAATGCCACCAAATACAGCAAACTTGGCGCAAAAATCCCGAAAGGGGTCTTGTTAGTCGGTCCTCCCGGCACAGGAAAAACTCTCCTTGCAAAAGCGGTTGCAGGGGAAGCGAATGTTCCTTTCTTCAGTATTTCTGGCTCTGAATTTATCGAGATGTTTGTTGGCGTTGGCGCTTCCCGTGTTCGTGACTTATTCCAACAAGCCAAGCAACAAGCGCCCTGCATTATCTTTATTGATGAACTCGATGCCCTTGGCAAATCTCGCGGTGGAAACGGCGCGATGACAGGTGGCGGGGGAAATGATGAGCAAGAGCAAACCCTCAACCAATTATTAAACGAAATGGACGGTTTTGACCCTAATGCAGGGGTGATTGTCTTAGCAGCGACTAACCGTCCAGAAGTGCTTGATCCAGCCCTGCAACGCCCCGGACGCTTCGATCGCCAAGTGGGAGTCGATCGCCCTGACAAAAAAGGACGGAAAGAGGTGCTGGAGGTTCACGTCCCCAACATCAAACTTGCTCCTGATGTGGATTTATCCGTGATTGCAGCGCGAACTCCTGGCTTTGCTGGCGCTGATTTAGCAAACCTTGTTAATGAATCTGCTCTCTTGGCTGCTCGCAATAACAGAGAGTATGTGACAACTGCCGATTTTGATGAGGCGTTAGAGCGTGTGATTGCAGGATTAGAAAAGAAATCCCGTGTCCTGCAAGAGGAAGAGAAAAAGACGGTGGCTTACCACGAAGTCGGTCACGCAATGGTTGGCTCGTTAATGCCTAGTGCGGGTCGAGTGGAGAAAATTTCCATTGTCCCTCGCGGTGCAGGCGCTTTAGGTTATACCTTACAATTGCCTGAAGAAGACCGTTTCCTCGTCGCAGAAGACGAAATTCGCGGACGCATTGCCATTATGTTAGCAGGACGTTCAGCAGAAGAAGTGGTCTTCGGGAAAGTCTCCACCGGGGCAAGCGATGACATCCAAAAAGCCACAGATTTAGCTGAGCGCTGTGTTACTCTCTATGGCATGAGCGATCGTCTAGGCCCGATTGCTTTTGAAAAACCCCAGCAGCAGTATTTACCAGGTTTAGGCAGTCCTCGGCGCTCTGTTGGACCTGAAGTTACCCAAGCCATTGATGAAGAAGTGAAAAGCATTCTAGAAAATGCTCACGCCATGGCGCAACACATTCTCCGCCAAAATCGAGACCTCTTAGAAGAAACCGCCCAAAATCTTCTCGAAGAAGAAGTTTTAGAGGGCGAAAACTTGAGCAACCAGTTATCCCAAGTTAATGCACCCAATGAACTGGAAAACTGGCTGAAAACAGGGAAATTGCCCAACACTGTGCAACCCGCTTGGACACAGAGAAACAATAGCCATCAAAAAGCCTCGGCAATCAATGATTCTAAGCGGAATTAGGCAAGGAATAACTGATGAGAGCTTCTAGGGTGCGATTTAATTCATCGCGCCCTTTTAATTCTTCAAGGCGACAGATAATTTTTCCTCGATCGAATAAAATTAAAGTTGGCAAACTTTTCAGGCGATAAGTATTAGCGAGTTTAAAGTTTTCATCAGCATTAATACTCACTAACTTTAAGGGTTGATCGCAATTTTCTTGAAAGCTAAGGAGCGTTGGCATAATTAAATGGCATAACCCACACCAAGGCGCCCAAAAATTGACGAGAGTGGGTTGTGAAGAGTTAAGCACTTCTTGAGAAAAATTTTTTTCGTTAACGGTAGATACCATAACGTTAATTGAGTTTTATTAAATTTTGTTATCTGCTTGTGAATCATCCTACATCGAATTGGGATCAAACTGCTAGGGTTCAAATTCTGATGGTGGGCAGTGCCTACCCTAGGTCAAAAGCCTCTCTAATATAACCAACTGGTTAGTTTTTTTGCACAATCTGTCCTTGTTCTACGGTGAGAATCTGGGAAGAATTGACCCATTGTTGATCAAAGGAACTGATATGAGTGGTGGTGATCAGGGTTTGAAATTGATCGCCGATCGCGGCTAAGAGTTGGTTTTGTCGATCGGGGTCGAGTTCAGCTAAAACATCATCTAAAAGCAGTAATGGGGGTTCGCCAACGACATTTTCAATTAATTCTAATTCAGCTAATTTTAGAGCTAAGATTAAGGTTCGTTGTTGTCCCTGTGACCCATAAGACCGCGCTGGGGTTTCATTAATTAAAAACTCTATTTCATCACGATGGGGACCAACGACAGTTGTTCCTAAATTTTGTTCAGCAACTTGTCTCAATTGAATGCGGTCTAAAATGGCTTGTTGGACTTGTTTGGGATTGTCTTCTTCCCAAGTTACATTAGGGACATATTTGATTTTTAGTTGTTCCGTTTGTTGACTAATTTGACTATGCCATCGTTGCGCGATCGGGGCTAATCTTGTAATTACTCTTGCGCGACGACGCATTACCCGTGACCCATTAGCTGCTAATTGGGCATCCCATAAAGCTAATTGTTCCCACGTTGAACGTTCCACAACTGATTGATTTTCGCGATCGGAAAGAGATTTCCGAATGGTTTTTAAAAGAGCATTGCGCTGGCGTAAAACTTTATGATATTCTTGTAGGATATAAGCATAAATTGGCTCAAGTTGAATTAATAACCCATCTAACCAACGGCGACGTTGTTCAGGAGAACCGCGCACTAAATCTAAGTCTAAACTGGAAAATTGTACAGCATTTAATCGCCCTAAAAAATCAATTTGTCTGCGTAAAGATTCCTGATTAACCGCAACAGTACGCTTTCCTTTTTGACGGAGGGTTAGGGTTAATTGATTGCGACTATATAGTCGTTTCACCAAGGCTTCGATTTGTCCCACATCTGCTTCATGGAACACTAACTCTTGATCTTTAGTCGTGCGATGGCTTTTGAGAGTAGCGAGTAATTCGACAGCTTCTAAAAGATTAGATTTTCCTTGGGCATTTTTTCCCAATAAGATCGTTTTTGGGGCTTCAAATTTCACGGAACAGTTCAGATAGTTTCGGAAGCGAGTGAGATGAATTTCTTCTAAGTACATTGCCTGATTTTTATTGCTGAGAAATTCAGAGTTTCTTCTCTCTAAAATCAACTGGGTAAAAATAATAATCCAATTCCTGCTAAAGCAATTAAAACCCCTAAAATTGTGCGAGGAGTGATCGTTTCTCCCAGTAAAGCAGCAAGGGGAAGGATAAACAAAGGGCTGGTTGAACTTAAGGTTTGTGCAATTCCTGTTGCTGTAAACTTGAGAGAGATTTGTTGTAGCCAAATTCCCAGATAGGTACTCGCGAAAGCGGTGATAAAAATAATTCCTCCTAAACGCCATGACCATTTTAGAGAAGGAAGTTTTAAATCTTGACGCTGGAAGAAGAGTAGGGGAAGCAAAAAAAAGATTCCCGCACTCATGCGAATCATGGTACTCCAGAGGGGATCAAGGTTAAAATTAGTCAGAGCGACCCGAGAGAGGACTGCCCCCACTGCTTGCGCGATCGCGCCCCCCAAAGCAAACCCAATACCCCGTTTCAGATTATCTGTAGAAATATCTTGATTGCTGGTGCGTTCACTAATTACCCAAGCAACCCCAAATAATGTGAAGCCAATCCCAAACCCAGCATAAACAGAGAGGGTTTCAGAGAGGAAAATCAGGGCTATAATTGCAGCGAGAGGGGGAGCGAGGGTTTCAAATAATAACGCCCGTCTCGCGCCCAAATACCTTAAGCTGGAGAAGAAAACCGTATCCCCAAATCCAATCCCGATCATTCCACTGATGACCAAGAGCAAAATCCCAGTGAGGGGAAGGGTGGGGAAGGTGGGAGTGGTCAGCGCTGCGGTTAAAATAATGAGGAAGAGCGCGATCGCCCCCTTGAGAAAATTTAAGAATAAAGGGCTTATTTGCTGTCCGAGACCGCTATAAACCACCGAAGACCCTGCCCATAACATAGCAGCCACTAACGCTGCTATTTCGCCCTGATATTCAATCATAAATCGTTAAAATTAGTTAATTGCCTCAGTTGCGATCGCTGCTAGAGTATTTGATCGCACTCACCAATAAAAAGCGTAAAACTTTCATGACAAATAATGTTCCTGAGAATGCTTAGACTGTGAGACATGATCTCGGGTGCGAACCATGCGTTCTGCATTCAACACCCGTTTCCGTTTGGTTGAATGATTTAACTCTTTGTTCAATGTTCCCAAAGGAAAGGAGGACTGGAGATGATGATGAGATTTGTAGGTTCGCACCGCAGCAATCACTCGTTCAGTAAAATCAGTACCAAAATCTGAATTTTGAGGAAACTCATCAGGTTTGATTAAATTTTTGCCATCAAACACCGCTTTGACAGGTTTGGCACTCACCATTTGATAGCAAGTTTCCGCACCACTTAAGATTGACTCTAACGCAGAATATGGCACAGGTTCAATCACATTTACCTGTTTGGTTTCTCCCTCTTCTCGAATGAAGCAGGTGGCCACCCCAAAAACACAATAGTCATCAGGGGAGATTTCTGGAGCATTCCTGAATAGAATGGAGTCTGTGGTCATAATGGTTGGGCTAAGAATGCAAAATTTCTGCTTTTCGGATGATCTTGACAAACTTTTAGTCTGATATGGTGCTGAGGTAAATATTTGTTGCAATTAGGATGAACAAGGTGACGATTTATGAAAATTGGTTTAATCGGAACTGGCTTGATGGGAACAGCAATGGCGCAGACTCTCTTTGAGGCGAACTTTTCTATGATGGCATATAACCGCACAGTTGAAAAGTTAGACCCTCTTCAAGCCAAAGGAATCGCGATCGCGCACTCTAGCGCTCATCTCGTTTCTGAATGCGATTGTATTATTTTAATGCTCACGGATGCAACTGCCATCAAAGAAGTCTTACTCTCTTCAGAAATCACCCCACATCTCTCGGGAAGAACAGTGATTCAAATGGGGACGATCGCACCAAAAGAGAGTCAAAAGTTACAAGCAGAAATCACGGCCCACAGTGCCAATTATTTTGAAGCGCCTGTTTTAGGGAGTGTTCCTCAAGCGCAGTCTGGTACTCTACAAATTATGGTGGGAGGAACGCAAGCACAGTTTAACCAATGGCAATCAATTTTATCATATCTTGGTAAACCTTTTTTAGTGGGAACTGTTGGCAAAGCAGCGACTTTAAAGCTAGCTCTCAATCAATTAATTGTTTCTCTCACAGGCGCTTTTTCTCTCAGTTTATCCTTTGTTGAACAAGAAGGGTTAGATGTAGAAATGTTTATGTCAGTGTTAAGAGAAAGTGCGTTATATGCGCCCACTTTTGATAAGAAACTAAAGCGAATGTTGAGCCATGATTATACTAACCCTAACTTTCCAACCAAGCATCTCCTCAAAGATACACAGTTATTTTTAGAGGCAGCCAAATCAGAAGGATTAACCGTTTCTTCTTTACAAGGAATGGAAACCATTTTAGAAGCAGCTTTAGCATTGGGATTCGCTGATGAAGATTATTCTGCTTTGTTTGAAGCCATTCGATCGAGCAATAATTGATACTGGTTCATTGTTGGTGGTTCTTGGTTTATCGTTAATCCCTGATTTACTAAGACCCAAGAACGAAGAACAAATAGCAAATAACAAAACAATGAATCATTTTTATGAGTTGGAAACGATTAAGGTATTAGACCGAGAAGCAGTGGGAGAAAAGGCGATCGCGCTGCATCAATTGCTACAAAAACGCTATCAAGTTCCGCCCACGATTGTGATTGGAAGTCAAGTTTTTACGGCTTTATTGAATCAAGACCAAGGACTCTCTTTTTTCGCTCAATCTTCTTTGACTTTCAATGACTATCACACCTTGCAACAAACCGCACAATCTCTGGAAAAAAAAGTGACCACCCCAGACTTAGGAGCGAGTCGCTGGTATCATCAATTATACCAAAAGATCGCAAATTGGAAAAGGAAAACCCTGATTCTTCGTCCTTCTTTAGTGTCACCCTTTCCAGAAGAATTAGCAACAAGTTTATTAGAGTCTCATTGTTGTTTGTGTGAGAAAAAAGAGTTAGAATTAGGAGTAAAGCAAGTCTGGAAATCTTTTTGTCATGCTCACAATTTATATTACTGGCAGCAACAGAAAATTACTTTAGAAAAGTTAGGATTAGCAGTGATTATTCAACCAATTGAAAATGCGATCGCGTCAGGAATTTTAGAAAAAAATACAAACAAATGGTTGATTCAGTCTGTGCGAGGATTAGGTCATAGTTTAGCGCGAGGGGAAGTTTTACCTGAAACTTATGAGATTAATCCTCTTACAAAAAATGTTGACGCTCATCAACTCGGTTATCAAACGCGCATTTATAATCTTGACCCTTTGCTCAAAATTACTTCGCCAAACAAACAAGAAGCAGAAAGAGCGATTTTAACTTCAGAACAATTGTCTCAACTCACAGATTTAGCGACGAGTTTAGAAGAAATGACAGAGCAAAATTTTGACTGTGAATGGGTCTTTTTCTCGGAAATGGGAGAAACCACTTCTTCTCAATTATACTTAACTCAATTTTCAGTGAAAGAGGACTCTCCAGTTAAAGTTAAAATCGAAAAAACATCATCCCCTCATTTAATTGTTAGTGGAATTGGCGCAGCAAGCGGACAAGTAGCGGGAAGAGTTTATTGTCTAGACAAAGATCAGAAAACTTCATTTCCCTCTGGGGGAATTTTAATGACAAAGAATATCACATTAGCCAGTTTATCTCTATTAAAATTAGCAGCAGGGTTGATTACAGAAGAAGGAGGAATGACCTCTCATGGCGCAATTTTAGCACGGGAGTTAAAGATTCCTGCCGTCGTGGGTGCTAAGGGGGTTTTTGAAAGATTAAAGGAGGGAGAAATGGTAACAGTAGATGGTGATCGAGGAGAGGTTTTCCAAGCCTTTTATGGGGGAGAAATGACAGGGAAAACACCTGTTTCAGAAAGCAGAGAAACGCCTCTTTTAGCAACAGAAGTGATGGTTAATGTCTCGCAAAGCGATCGCGCGATCGAATTAGCTCAATATCCTGTGGATGGAGTGGGATTACTGCGATCAGACTTAATGTTATTAGAATTATTACAGGAACAATCTTTATCAACTTGGCTGACTCCCAATTATCGCAATGACTTTATTGAAGAATTAGCCAACTTAATTGGGGAGTTTGTGAAAGCCTTTTTTCCTCGTCCTGTTTTTTATCGTTCCACAGATTGGCTGAGTTTTCAAGAAAAAGAAACTTCTCTGTTGGGGGAACGAGGAACATATAATTATCTAAAAAATTCAGATTTCTTTTCAGTTCAAATGTTTGCCCTGCGACATTTACAAGAACAAGGGTATGATAATATTAATCTGATTCTTCCCTTTGTTCGGAGTGTGGAAGAGGTAGCATTTTGTCAAACGTTAGTCAGAGAAATTGGCTTAGAAAAAAGCTGTCAACTATGGATGATGGCAGAAGTTCCTTCTGTTGTTTATCTCCTTCGAGATTATATCAAAGCAGGGATTCAAGGAATCGCGATCGGAACAAACGATCTCACGCAATTATGCTTAGGAGTCGATCGAGAACAAGGAGCGTTTCGAGAGAAGTATAATGAAAGTCATCCCGCAATGTTAGCCATCTTAAAAGAGTTAATTGAGAAAGCAAACGCAGCAGGTCTTCCTTGCTCAATTTGTGGACAGGGGTCTGTTTTATACCCAGAATTAGTCAAGCAGTTAATCCATTGGGGAATTACTAGCATTTCCGTCGAAGAGTCTGGAATTAAAACCGTGAGTCGCATGATCGCGCGGTCAGAAAAACAACTCTTACTCGAAGCAGCACGACAAAAACTCTCAACGCGGTTAACCTAACCCCAATGTTGAAATCCTTGGTTTAAATCAAGTGTTTGGTGATAACGTAAAGAAGAACTTTTGGCTTCAATATTCTGTTCTGAGATAATTTCACCAATAATGCTTGCTGTTTTTCCCAATTTTTCCCGTAAACTTTCCGCAGCTTGACGGGGGAGGGTTAAAACTAACTCAAAATCTTCTCCCCCATACAATGTCCATTTTAAGGCTTGTTCAAAAGAAACCCACTGTAATAATTCTGGGGGAATGGGAAGAGAATCTAACTCAACGATCGCCCCCAAGCCACTGGCGCGACAAATCTGTATAATGGCATCAGCTAACCCATCACTACTGTCCATTCCTCCCACAGGAAACGTTCTGAGCAGAGGAGGAACATCTAAACGGGGTTGCGGTCGTTGATGTGCTTGAATCAGCTTTTGGCAACTGGCTGAGGTTAATTCCGTTTGCCGTTCTCGATGCAATAATAACTCTAAACCAGCGCGGGACGCACCATGTTCTCCTGTAACGAGAATAACATCCCCTACCTGAGCATCTCGACGACGAATGACGCGATCGGGTTTAATTTGCCCGATCGCCGTGATTGAAACACTAATCAGGGGTGATCGGGTCACATCTCCCCCCCATAAAACCGTCTGATACTTTTGTAAACACTCACTTAAACCTTGATAGAGACGTTCAACCCAAGTCACAGGAATCATCCCAGGAAGGCTTAACCCCACTGTAATTCCCAGAGGAGTTGCCCCCATAGCCGCTAAATCTGATAAATTAGCAGCAACCGCGCGCCACCCTACATCTTCAGGTGAAGTGGTGTAAACATTCGGTTTCGCCATTCCATCACTAAAATGAACCCCATCCACCAAGACATCAGTAGTGACAACAAGGGAATGATCCGCAGCACATTGAAACACCGCAGCATCATCCCCAACCATATCGGCAGCACAAAAGTGATGTAACCTTTTCAGTAGCCCTTGTTCTCCGAGATCAGCAACGGTCTGGCTAGCTTCTGGCTTCATTCTCATTATTGGCTGCGGTTTGAGACGTTGCGATCGGACGTTGCAAGTTTTCCATCCCACGCACCACAAGGGCTGAGAGAATCTTGTCTCCTTCTTGCATATCTTCTAAAATCTCATTCCCTTCCACCGCGTAACCAAAGATAGCATAGCGCCCATCCATGAAATTATAGCCAGGTGGGGTTAATTCTGTATCAAATTTGAAGAAGAAGAATTGAGAAGACCCGCCATTGGGATCGCCACTGGGACGAGCCACTGCGATCGCCCCATTTGCGGAGAAGGGCAATACAGGCTGATCTTGGTATCTCCCCATTTCTTCGAGGGTAGCACCATAAACAGGTTTTTCATCGCCTCTAACGAGGATTTCTAGGGGAATGGAGCGATATTCTCCTGTTTCTGGGTTAACAAACCCTTGTTCTGGACCTGGGGGGTCTCCCGCTTGGACGGCGAAGTCATTGACGCGGTTAACTTCTAAACCGTCATAAAAACCGCGATCGACCAAATCGACAAAGTTACCAGCACTCACAGGGGCGCTATAACCATCCACGACAATCGTTAAATTCCCTTGGCTGGTTTCCATTTCCACCGTTGCGCGTCCTTTCAGTTGAGGTAAATCTGCATATTCTTCAGGAACAGAAAACGGAAATTCCTCAACCATCAAGGCTTCTAAATCATCCAGTTGTTCTAGGAGTTCTCGCCTGGTTGCCCAAATTACTTCCAGATCACGACTTTCAACCACTTCTCGCAGTTCATTCAACTTGCTTTTAATCTCGGGAAGCATTGCTTCTACTGCAGACCGGTTTTCTTCAGGGGTATTGGCTAACAGTTCATCCGCTTTAGAATTGATCATGCGACTGGCGATTTTGAGGTCTTTATTGATCGGACCCCAACGTTTAGTTCGCAGCCAAAAGTTAATGTCTTCAATGCTATCTTGCAGTTTACGAGCTGGATAATTTTCAAAAGGAAGCGCATAACGAAGTAAAGCCGTGGGATCAGTAATTGCTTGACCTTGCGCGAGAACGCTTTCCCGCTTGGGCTGTTTGGGTTCATCGGAATTGGGTAAAAAAAAGTTCCACCAAGCGCCACTCAGTCCAATGGAAAGGCTTAAGAGTAGCACTGTGATAATCGTCGTTCTACTAAGCGATCGTAACATTTCTAGCCATTTTGAGCGGTTAAGCATATTTAAATTAAATTTGTTTCTAAGAGAACGTCTAAACTTAATGTACACGCTTCTTACCGTTCTGAGAAACTTATACAAATCTAGACAGGTTTTTGAGAAACCTTACTATACTTGATGTCCACTTCCTGCTTGTTTCCAAAAAGTCTCCTCCTAGTAACGTCGGCGTTATCTAGTCCACAGAGCCGAAACGATGTAACTCACCACCAAATAGTGACTACTTGTTAAACTATCTGGGTTATTGATTAGTTTAACTTAGCCACGTTCCTATTGTATCCTAGATTTTGACTAACTTAATTAAGTAATGTTTAAGTTTTATTTTTTTGTTTATAGCCCTTGGTATCAAATGTGAATGTTAGTAGCTCTCTCAGCAGAGGCTTGGCGTGCTTGTGAATTGAACATTTTAATTCTTGAACCCGATCACTGAGCAATCAAAAAAAGAGATGGGGCTGGACTAACCCCACCTGCTTTTCATCTTAACGAGAGGAGAACACTAACCATTACTTTAGCATTGTTGAAAATCTTTGTCAATACAATTTAGAATTTTTTTCAATTGTTTGCCAAAAAGCAGCGACATTGACAATTGAACACCAATCATAAACAATATGTTACTGAGCAATCAAAAAAGAAGAGATGGGGCTGGACTAACCCCACCTGCTTTTCATCTTAACGAGAGGAGAACA
>CAYXDG010000019.1:0-1992 GCA_964463655.1 uncultured Dactylococcopsis sp. | reverse complement strand
TTTGCCAAAAAGCAGCGACATTGACAATTGAACACCAATCATAAACAATATGTTAAGGACAACTGGTTCTTTGTCTCCCCTCTCCCGAATAAGTGCAAAAATATGAGCTTTCAACTCCGCGTCTATGTACCCGATCACCCTCTAATTAAACACTGGCTGGCGATCGCGCGCGATAAAAATACGCCCACGCCTTTATTTAAGACCGCGATGACAGAGTTAGGACGTTGGTTAACCTATGAAGCCTCTCGCCAGTGGCTAGCGACCCTAGAAACGCAAGTAGAAACCCCTCTGGCAACCTGTCCCGCAACAATGGTTAATCCCGAAGTCCCGATCGCAGTTGTCCCCATTTTACGGGCTGGGTTGGCTTTATTAGAGGGATCGCAAACCTTACTTCCCCTATCTTCGGTGTATCATCTGGGCTTAGTCCGTAATGAAGAGACTTTAGAACCAAGTTGCTATTTAAATAAATTGCCAGATCAAATTAATCCGCAGACGCGAGTGATCATTCTAGAACCAATGCTAGCAACAGGTGGCTCAATTATGTTTGCCCTAGGAGAATTAATTCGGCGGGGAGTTGATCCAGAACTTCTGCGGATTATTTCAGTGGTGGCTGCGCCCCCGGCTCTCAAGCAGATTGGTGAGAATTATCCGCAATTAAAAATTTATACAGCGATTGTGGATGAAGCATTAAACGATCGCGGTTACATTGTGCCAGGGTTAGGAGATGCTGGCGATCGTGCCTTTGGAACATAAAATAAGGAAGTTATCATGAGTGAACGAGATGGATTTGGAACAGGATTTTTCCTAGGAACATTAGTCGGTGGAATTGTTGGGGGAGTGATTGGCGCAGTTGTGACCTCCCGCCAGAAGCAAGCCTCTCTGAACGAGGAAAAAAGCTCACAGCTAGAACATGAAGAAGAGATGGAAACCGCCCGTCGTAGCTTAGAAGATAAGATCAGCCAGCTTAATCTGGCGATCGATGATGTTCGTCAACAACTGGGAAACAACAGAGAAAAACAGAAAGAAGATTGACATCCTCCCCGCCCTAAAGGGTGGAGATTCCTACTAGAACCAACTTAATTGTTTGTCCTCTCGGTGGGTTGACGCTTCACTGGAAACTGCTACCCAATCGGTAGTCTCACACTCCCTCCAACATCCGTTTTGAGTCTCAGACTGACCGCCCGCGACTTTTAAGATATTTCTACTGGCGTTAAGATCGCGATCGTGAACCGCTCTACAATTTAAGCACGTCCACTCCCGAACATCCAACTCTTTTTTACCGCCTCTGAACCCGCAACAAGAACACTTTTGACTGGTGGGTTCCCAACGGTCAATGATTCTGACTTCTCTCTCATACATACCACATGCACGCTTCTAGCATCGTTCTAAACGAACGCCAGCCTAAATCTGAGATGATACGAGAGAGTTTTCTGTTTTTCACCATTCCACTGACATTTAAGTCCTCTAGAGCAATCAGTTGGTTTTCCTGAATCAATCGGTAGGACAACTTATGAAGAAAGTCTGTTCTAATATCAGTTATTCTGGCGTGTAGTTTAGCAACTTTTAATCTAGCGGTTTCATAACGTTTACTCCCCTTGTGCTTCTTAGAAAGATTCTTTTGCAATCTTCTCAATCGTCTAAGATTCCGTCTTAAAGGTTTAGGAGCTTTAATCTTCTCACCCGTCGAAAGAGTAGCAAAGTCGGTAATTCCTAAGTCAACTCCAATTGACTGCTTGCTATTTGGGAGTTGGGTTTGCTCAACTTCACAAACGAAACTTAAAAAGTACCGATTAGCACTATCTTTGATTACGGTTACTGATGAGGGGTCAGAGGGTAACTCTCTAGACCAAACAACTTTTAAGTCTCCTACTTTCGGTAAGGTGACTGTATGCTGATTGATCTTAAACCCATTACGAGTAAACCTAGCTGATTGTTTAGAACGACGTTTTTTGAACTTAGGGGGTCTAATTTTTCTTCCTTTACGCTTTCCTT
>CAYXDG010000018.1:0-47203 GCA_964463655.1 uncultured Dactylococcopsis sp. | reverse complement strand
AATTAAAGTCGTCCTAGAAGGACGAGGCTTTAAACCCAATTTTTGTGTAACTTGAGATCAAATTAGCCACTAAAGCAAGAGCAATCATCACAATTCCAGCCCCAATCCAGCGTAACCAGCCATTCAATTCGACTCAAACGCTGATCAAGTTTCCCCACATCAATTTTAATCTGGGCGATATCGGTCTCTAAATGGCTAACGCGATCGTCAAGTCGATCAAAGCGTTCTTCAATTTTCCCAGTTTGTTGAGCATTTGCCACTAATTGCTCAATTAGCTTTTCAATCAGGGTCGCTTCCAGTGTTTTTTCTGTTGCCATCTTCTTTGCCCGATCACTTAATCTTAAACTTAGCAGAAGGGCAGCGATCACAATTAACGATTATTAATGATTAATTATTCAGTCAGGGTCTTGGTTACAGTTTCGCTCTCACGGTAAACTGATAATCTCCCCCTGGCTCTAATTGATAATCACAGCGTTCTAAAAAACGTCCCAACGGCTCAATAATTAAAGCGCTCCCCAGAGAAGGCTGGACAATTAAACGACTTTGGCGGAACTTCCACTGAAATGACCATTCATAACTTCCCGCGCTCACTTCGCCCTCGATTTGCCCTTCCCACAAAGATTGGCGGATAATACGAACATAGGCGGTCGTTTTTGGTACACTCACCCCTTGACTCCTTCTACCGTCTGCTGCATCCTTCTTTTTCCATCACCATAGCAAATCTCTACAAATGGGGTGTGCTATTTGTTATTGATCAAGATAGTAGTGCATTTTGGTGAGGTCATCTGTGACGAAATCTGATTCTGAGCCAATTAATCATAAAGACGAGTTAGACGAAGTAATTTTTAGCTTTGAAGAGATTACGGCGGAAATTAACTATAAACAAGCCCAAGACTCCTTAAGAAACCTTGTTCATCATATTGATTTGACCGCAGAGGAACAATCAGGGTTAGAATCAGAAATTGATTATCTCAGCGCCATGTTGGACAAGTTAGAACACTCTGTGGTGCAGATTGCTGCGTTTGGGATGGTGGGACGAGGGAAGTCTTCGGTTTTGAATGCGCTGCTAGGGGAAAATGTTTTTCAAACGGGCCCGCTACATGGGGTAACGCGGACGGTGGGAAGCGCCAACTGGGAATTAACGGAAGAAAGTTTGGGGAATAGTTCACAGGATATCCTGCGGGTGTCATTACCCACGAATCAAGCAAGTATTCAGTTAGTAGATACCCCTGGCATTGATGAGGTGGATGGGGAAACTCGCGAACTGATGGCGCATAAAATTGCTAAACAAGCAGACCTGATTTTGTTTATCATTGCAGGAGATATTACAAAAGTAGAGTATAACGCCCTATCTCGCTTGCGAGAAGTGGGAAAACCGATGCTGCTGGTGTTTAATAAAATTGACCAGTATCCGAAAACCGATCGCGCTGCGATTTATGAGACAATATGCAGCGATCGCGTTAAAGAACTCCTGACCCCTGAAGAAGTGGTGATGGTCGCCGCGTCTCCCCTAGAAAGACGCGGAGTTCGCCGTCCAGACGGGTCAATGGGAGTGAAAACGGAAGCGGGAACCCCTCAAGTTCAAGAGTTGAAACGGAAGATTCTAGAGATTCTCCACCATGAAGGGAAGTCTCTTGTGGCGCTCAATACCATGTTATATGCCGATGAAGTGAATGAACAGATTTTGCAGCGTAAACTGGAAATTCGTGCTGAAGCAGCAGAGGAGTTAATCTGGAAAGCCGTGATGACCAAAGCGGTGGCGGTGGCGCTGAATCCTGTTACGGTTTTAGACCTGTTTACAGGCGCTGTGGTGGATGTGGCGATGATTTTGGCCTTATCCCGTCTCTATGGGATTCCTATGACCCAAACCGCAGCGATCGCACTCTTGCAGAAAATTGCCATTAGTATGGGAGGCATCAGCGCCAGTGAAGTCTTAACCACATTAGGCTTAAGTTCGGTGAAAGGATTGTTAGGAATTTCGACCTCTATGACAGGAGGCGCTTCGTTGATTCCTTATGTGTCTGTCGCCATCACTCAAGCAGGTGTTGCAGGAGTCTCTTCTTACGCGATCGGTCACGCTAGCAACACTTATTTAGCCAATGGCGCTTCCTGGGGATTAGATGGCCCGAAAGCGGTGGTCAAAAACATTCTTGACTCTCTAGATGAGGAATCAATCTTAAATCGAATTAAAGGGGAATTGCAAAATCGCTTGTTTTCTAGGGAGGAATAAAGGTGGGCAATGCCCACCCCACGACTGATTGAACTAACCGACCATTGGGTCTAGCTGTCCCTCCTGTTCTAAAGCATAAAGCTCGTCACACCCCCCGATCGAGCGATCGTTAATGAAAATCTGAGGGAGAGAGCGTTTTCCGTTTGCCCGTTCTGCCATTTGCTCGCGAGCCGCGTCATCTCCATCAATGGTGTATTCTGTAAAGGGAATGTTTTTTTGGGTGAGTAGAGCTTTTGCTCGCAGACAAAAAGGACAAGAACTCCAAGTATAAATTTCAACGTTTGCAGACATATTGAATGATCGCGTATGAATAAAACTCCAATTAGTGATTCTAACCGATTCGCTGCGTTAAGATCAGGGCGGAACGCGATCGGGTGAGTACAATGACGATTAGCCAACAACTCTGGGAACAAAATCAAGACTTAGTGGAAGCGAGTCTGAATCATCCTTTTATCCAAGGTATCGCTGATGGCACTCTAGATCAACGCTGTTTTGCCTTTTATGTTGCCCAAGATGCCTTTTTCCTAGAATCCTTTGCCCGCGCTTATAGTATTGCAGCAGCAAAAGCCCCCGACTGGCAAGGATTTAAAACTTTTCATACCCTAGCTGGAGGCGTGTTAGAAGAGCTTAATCTCCATGAAAGCTACGCCCAGCAGTGGGGAGTCGAAATTGCCAAAGTAACCCCATCTATCGCCACTCGCCGTTATACCGACTTCCTCCTCGCAACAGCATGGGGAAATGAGGTCGGAACCACAGCTTGCGCCATGACTCCTTGTATGCGCCTTTATCATTTTCTTGGAACGGAATTAGTCAAAAAAGGCGTTGGCACTCATCAATATAGTGATTGGATTCAAACTTATGAGGGTGCTGAGTTTAGTCAACTCGTCACCACTCTGGAAAGATTAGTTAATAGCTACGTTACCTCCCGAGAAGAAGCCAATAGCCACTATCGATATGCGTTGCTTTGTGAGCGCGATTTTTTTACGACCGCATGGCAGATGACAGAAAATTAATCGTTAGTCCCAGGACTACCAAAATCGTCTATATTTTCAAGACGTTTTGGTTTCAGATTATCCATACTTGGGTCTGGAAACATACCAATCAAAAACTCATTGAGTTGAGTTCGTGTCTTGTAACTTGCTGATGCTAAGGGTTGAGGCAGAAAGGAATCTCCTGCTGAAATGAAAATAATTGTCAAAATTATGCCTAAGATGAAAGTTGGAGAACGCATGGTTGTTTTCACCTCTTGTACATTACTTAAGGTTTGAATGTATTCTAAGTGATTTTTAGTAATTTGGTTGTTACATTTATCACTTAAAAGATTGGGATATAGAGCGAAATAGATAAGTTAGACTAAATCTATTCCACTTAAGTTTAACTTTCCCACAATCATTCTTAAATCAAGCACAGGTTAAGGTGGGCATTGCCCACCCTACTACTAAAGATATTGGAAGAGGGTTACTTTATATCAGGCGCTTTCAGAGAAAAGAAAGAAGCATCTGCTTTTGCCACATCAGAAGGTTTCACCAAAGAAGGAACAGAATTCCGCAATCGATCGGTGTAAGCCACTGTCGTGGAATCATACACCTGTGTGAGAATCTTCGGATAGAAACCAATCCCAATAATAGGAATCAGCAAACAAGCAATAATAAACACTTCTCGCGGTTCAGCATCCACCAAAACTTCGTGAGAAACTAACTCTTGGTTTTCTTTGCCATAGAAAATCTCTCGTAACATCGAGAGGAGATAAATCGGAGTGAGAATCACACCCACTGCCGCTAAAAAGACCACAATCACCTTAAAGGTGGTGTTATAAGCATCACTGGTGGAAAAGCCAATAAAGATCATCACTTCCGCCACAAACCCACTCATTCCGGGTAAAGCGAGAGACGCGAGAGAGCAAGTGGTAAACATGGCAAAAATTTTCTGCATTTTCTGCCCGACACCGCCCATTTCATCTAACATCAGGGTATGAGTTCGATCGTAAGTCGCACCGACTAAAAAGAAGAGACTCGCTCCAATTAAGCCGTGAGAAACCATCTGTAACACTGCCCCACTTAACCCTAAATTGGTAAACGAACCAAGACCAATTAAAACAAATCCCATGTGAGAAATGGAAGAATAGGCGATTTTCCGTTTCAGATTGCGTTGGGCGAATGAAGTCAGTGCTGCATAGATAATATTGACTACGCCTAAAATCACCAGTGCTGGGGCAAAATAAGCGTGAGCATCAGGCAGCATTCCCGCATTCATCCGAATTAAGGCATATCCGCCCATTTTCAGCAAGATTCCCGCCAGTAACATATGCACAGGAGCAGTTGCTTCCCCGTGAGCGTCAGGAAGCCACGTATGGAGGGGGAAAATTGGCAGCTTCACCGCATAGGCAATGAAAAACGCAGCATACAGCCAGAGTTGTAAGTTGAGGGCGATATCCTTTGCTGCTAAAGTCCTCATATCAAAGCTAACCGTATCCCCATAAAACGCCATCATTAATGCTGCAACAAGGATAAATAATGATCCTCCTGCGGTATAAAGAATGAACTTTGTCGCTGCATAGAGACGTTTTTTGCCACCCCAGATGGATAGTAATAGATAAACGGGAATTAACTCTAACTCCCACACTAGGAAGAATAGCAACATATCCTGTACAGCAAACACGGCAATTTGTCCGCCGTACATGGCAAGAATGAGGAAGTAGAAGAGTTTCGGCTTTAAAGTTACTGGCCAGGCAGCTAAGATCGCAAGGGTGGTAATAAAGCCTGTGAGGATAATTAAGGGCATGGAAATACCATCAGCCCCCACTGACCAGTTTAAGTCCAGTTGTGGAATCCAAGGATAGCTTTCTACCAGTTGTAATTCTGAATTGGAGAAGTCATAGTCGAAATAGAATCCCGCCACAATAAACGCGAAGTTAATCAGACCGATAACAAGTGCATACCAACGCACCTGTTTCCCATCTTTGTCTGGGATTAAGGGAATGAAGAAAGAAGCAATTAAAGGAAAAAGGATAACCGTTGTTAACCAAGGAAAATTTGTCATAGGTCTTTAAATTAATTCAGTGTTACTCTCATTTTGAAAAGTAAGGGTTGATCCCCCCGAACCCGCAAGTTTGGAGGGAATCAGCCCCAGTTTCTCAAGTTTGGGGGATTTAGGGGGGTGTTAAACCACGCTAAAGGCAACGACAAAGCCTAAAACTGCCCCAAAGACAATCAGGGCGTAAAATTGGGCGCGACCGTTTTCAAAGTATTTCAAGCCTTCCCCGCTAATGAGGGCGACTAACCCTGTGAGGTTAACCGCACCGTCAACTACGCGGTAATCGACTTCTAACACTTGTCTGGCAAGACGACGACTCCCTTGAACAAACAGGCTGTTATAGAGTTCGTCAAAGTACCATTTGTTGAGGGAGAAACGATAGAGGAAGGGAACGCGATCGCCGATCGCGCTGGGATCAATTTTCTGGCTTGCGTACATCAGGGAAGCAATAGTGATCCCAATTAAGGCAATGCCCACAGAATTTCCCGCCATGATCAGAAACTCTGACCATTCAAAGCCAGCCATTGCTTCTCGCACTTCTTCCAAGGTTTCTCCTGGGACATAGACAAACTCTTCAAAGTAGTTTTCCCAAGGTTTGCCAAGATAGCCAATGGCAATGGAGGGGATGGCAAGAATCACTAAGGGAACGGTCATGCTGAATGGCGATTCATGTGGGGTTTCACTGTGATTATGATCGTGAGCATCCTGTTCCGATTCTAATTCCTCTGTATCCATTGCCCCAGGGCCAAAAGCGGGTTTGAGACTTGCAAGAATGGATTCATCATTCCCGCGAAATTCCCCTTCAAAGGTCATAAAATACATTCGGAACATATAGAATGCGGTCAAGCCTGCGGTTAACCAGCCCACAAACCATAATGCGGGATTAACGCTAAAGGCATTGCTGAGAATCTCATCTTTTGACCAGAAACCAGCAAAGGGAGGAATCCCGCAAATGGCTAATGTTCCGATGAGGAAGGTTAAGGATGTAATGGGCATATATTTCCGTAAGCCTCCCATCAAGCGCATATCTTGGGCAAGTGCGGGGTTATGACCGACCACTTCTTCCATGCCATGAATGACTGAACCCGAACAGAGGAATAGCATCGCTTTGAAAAACGCATGGGTCATCAGGTGAAATAAGCCTGCGGTGTAACCCCCCACACCCATCGCCATTACCATATAACCTAATTGGGAAATGGTGGAGTATGCTAAGCCTTTCTTAATATCATTTTGGGTAAGGGCGATCGATGCTCCCAAAAATGCTGTAAATGCCCCTGTCCAAGCAATGATGCTCATCACTGCTGGGAGATTTTCAAAGACGGGATACATCCGCGCAATCAGGAAAACACCCGCAGCAACCATCGTTGCAGCGTGAATGAGGGCGGAAATGGGTGTTGGGCCTTCCATCGCATCGGGAAGCCAGACATGAAGGGGAAATTGTGCCGATTTTGCCACAGGACCGAGGAAAACCAGAATGCCAAACAAAGCAGCGAGACTTGACCCAATCATTCCAGACTCAACGAGGGCTTCTAATTGTATTCCCATTTCGGAAAATTCAAACGTTCCTGTTGCCCAATACAGTCCTAACATTCCGAGGAGGAAGCCAAAGTCCCCGACACGGTTAACCACAAAGGCTTTCTGACAGGCTTCTGCTGCTGCTTTTCGATCGTACCAGAAACCGATGAGAAGGTAAGAAGCCATCCCCACCAACTCCCAGAAAATATAAACTTGTACTAAGTTGGGGCTAATTACTAAGCCCAACATGGAAGAGGCGAATAAACTCAAATAAGCATAGAAGCGGACATAACCGGGGTCATGGGCCATGTAACCATCGGTGTAGATCATCACCAAGAAGGCAACAGTGGTGACGATCGACAACATCACTGTACTAAGATGATCAATGGTATAACCCATTGTCAACTGAAAGTCGCCTGCTGCTGCCCATTCAAGGGTGCGGAGGAAGGTTTCGTGTCCATTGATTTGACTCCACAGCAGGGCAAAGGATAATCCCATTGTTATCCCCATCAAGGAGACAATAAAAATGGCAGCAGGGCGACGGAGACCACTGGTTGCTTGATTAAATGAAATCAGTCCTGTCCCGACAATCATTGCACCGACTAGGGGAAGGACTGGGATTAGCCAAGCATATTGATATAGTTGTTCCATATATTTTTAGACTCTACTATTTGAGTGATCACACTCTAGTTAATCCCCAAGTGTCCGAGCGTTACCACTGTCTTGGGTAAGACTGAGTGCAAATACCGTTAACAATTGTGACACATTCAGATAGCGACCAATGGTTTATTTGGTTCGGAATAGGAATATTTTTTTGGATAGAAGCTGAAAATGGCTTGCCTAGTCAAGATACCAGTCAGCACTTCCACGGTCTGAGTTTATTCAAAGACAAGTTTCCCTTGAACTTTCCTTGTCTCAATCTCTGATGCTATAATTTGCCAGAATTGACCAAGGGTCATCGGTGGCAACAAGGACGATTAATTTGTCACAGTGTAGGGGAGATGAGAAAACGGAGCGAGAACATGGAGCAAGAGCAAAAAATTAGACCGATTTGGGAATATAAAGTCATTCATCTTAATGTTAAAACAACGGATGTTCCTAATGCTGAAGCAGCGAGTTCAGCAACAAAGGGGACTTTAAGTCCAGAGTTTTTAAAGCAAGAGTTTCCTGATATTTATAGTGTCAATGATTCTTCTAGACATCCTGCTCGTCAACTGCAAGAGGCTTTGAATCGCTTAGGACAAGACGGTTGGGAGTTATTTGAAATTCAGCAGATTGGCTCTTTAACAATGATGTTTTTAAAGCGGATTCAATTATAAGTTGATGGCAATGGATAGCGCTCAGCAAGCATAACGTTGATAAGGAATGCCAATTCTGTAATAATTAGCGCGATCGCGCTGGCAATTTCTATCATTTAAGCGCAATTTTTCAGGAAAAGCAATTTGTTTTAAACCCGTTCCAATCACCCACAGATCAGAAGCGTTTACTTCTAGCTGACTGATTCCTTGCCAAATCCGATCATATCCCTGTCGGCGATCAAAAAATATGAATTCGCTAGTTAATTTTTCTTCTCGCTGCTGATTCAGAGCTAACCCATAGCTTAATCCTAATGCTAAATCCATCTCATCTTTATAGCCCATGACAATTAAAATGGGGTCTGAGGATTGATTAAAGCGTTGGGCGGTTATTTCAGGTAAGTAGGGTTTGAAAAAAGAGAGATTAAAGACCACAAATAAACTGCTAACTGTGCCAATGATTCCCCAAAATTGCCATTGCTTGCTATTATTTCGATGGGCTAAACTTGCTCCAAGTAGAGCGCACACAGCAGGATAATAAACATAATTATAACGGGGCGCGATCGCGATATTCTTCTCTAACCCATAAATGATCAATAAAAATTGTAGCAATACTAATCCCAAGTATAATGATAACACTAATGTCGCCGTCTGAGTTTTTTTATCTTGCCATAATTTCCCATAGCCTAAACTCCCTTGATAGAGAAACCAAGCAATAAATCCTAACATAAAAATCCCTGAAATAATCTGAATAAAAAGCGGTTGATTCTCTATGGGAAATGCAACAATCATCACCACAAAGCCCAGCAATAATTGTAAAAGGGGCGAAAAGAAATCAACAGATGGAAGCCAATCAGTTGTTGAACTGGAAAAATGATGAATAACAGTAGGAAGCCAAGGAAGATAACTTAAAATAACGCTAGTGATGAGACTAAATAGAATCAATAAACGTCGCGGAGAATGGACGATAAACCAGAGAACTAAGATAATAATTTGAGCAGCAAAGGAGAGGAAGAAAAAATAATGAGTGTAGCATCCTAAACTGTTGGCGACTCCCCAGAGTAACCAATAAACAAAACTGTGGCGAGTGGGTTTGAGAAGTTTGATGAGTGATAAAAGCGCGATCGTGATTAAAATGAAAAGCAAGGTATATTGTCGCGCTTCCTGTGCTAAGTAAACTGCAAATGGGGACACTGCCATCACTCCAGCCCCAATTAATCCCGCATTTTCAGAAAAAGCCAACTGATTCAAATGATATAATAAAACAATCGCAAGGATGCCTAAAATGGCAGGTAAAAGGCGTAATTGAACTACTAAAGATAGGTTTAAGAAATCAAGTCCCAGCCATTGGTGCATCACACAGAAAAAAAGCGGAGGATGACTAGATTGTGTTGCTAAAAAATCAGCAATCACTGAACAACTTTGAGGCTGATAAGTGAAGAAGTTTGGAATGCTTTGGAGGGAAAACAAGGTTTCTCTGGGGATGACTTCATATCCTTGTCCAGAAGTAAACAGTCCTGTTATAATTTCATCTAACCATAAAGGCTTTCCACCAAGATTGGTTAACCTGAAAACAGTCCCTAAACAAACAATAATAATTAAAGGTAAACCTTGCTTATTCATTTAACTTGGCAATAAGATTAGTAAAGCGCGATCGCGCTTTCTTCTTTACAGGCGTAGGTATTGACAACTTTTTTCGCTCTTATTTCTGCAAATAAATCGAGCAATGTCAAACTTGTCATCGTTATATTTCTGTGATAAGCTATAAGTTAAATAATTGTTGCAAAGACTTTTGGACAGCAACGCGATCGCGCAGACTAAATTGACCAGTTCTTCTAAGAATTAATCCTTGATCTAGGGTGAACAACTTCATGCGAATAATCGACGGAACTCGTAACCCTGCTGTTGCTAAATCCTGAATGGGGACATCCAAGGGCCAAGGTGTATGGGTAGTGGTTGTGATCATTGCCATGACACTATGACCAATAGAAGTATTAAAAGCGTTAGTATTAGAAAGAATAAGGGCTGGTCTGCGTTTCGTTGCCCTTCGGTCAGTAAAGGGAAAGGGAACAACCACGACTTCAAATTGATCATAAATGGTCGAACTCATAAGTCTCCATAAGCGACTTGATCTGCCTCAGAATTCCATTCAGTTAAGGTGTTTGTTACTCCCTCCAAATAGTCATCTTGAGGAGGATTAGGGGATACCTCTAATTGATCCACTTGTGAAAACCATTTCTCCCATTTCCGTTTGAGCATTTCTTCTGACTGAGTGCTTAATTGTTTGCAGTTTTCTTCAAGCAGTAACAGATCAAGTAACTGATTTGCTTTTTCTAGGGAAGGTTCAGAAAGTTGTTGTAATTTTGCGATCGCGCTTTCACGATAATCCATAATTTACTCCTAATTTTATCTTTATTTTTAATCAGCGTCACTTTTGATGCTCATTAATCCTTGAATTTCAATCCTAACTTCACCTTCTTTGAATCTGGTCTTATGTCTATACAATAGCAAACTAAATCGGAATCAGCTTTAGATATTTTCTAGATCATATTATTAGCGTGAGTATTGACTCAGCGATCGCGCTGTTAGAGTTAGCTAAGGAAATGCTGAACGCCCATGCAATTCTAGTTTGATGAATGTACACCACGCCCCCTAAAATGTGAACTTGCTGATAAAGTAAAAACTGTCACGCTTACCTATTTATCCTCACTACACCTTTAGTAGGTTGATATTTTCTGGTATTAGTATGTCAAGATAGTATAGTGTATAGGTTTAAGATTAAAATGTATGCCATAGCATCCATAGCATATTTATTAAGCCAAGTATCAAGCAAGGATACACAGGTAGCACCACCTGAGTCACTGACGCGACACACCTTAACACGGAGGCACAGCAAATGAACAACCTATCTACATTTTTAACCTCTCGCCCTACTACAATTGAGGGGATTAGTCGGCTGTTTGATAGCAGTGGCGCCCTATCTAATCGAATTTACACAGACTTAGACTCAGAGTTAATCGACTATCTGGCTCTTTATTCAGATTGGAAAGTTGTTGGTGATGATCTCAAGGTGGCATTGTTAAATTATCTTGAAGAACTAAGTAGCGATAATTCTTCAGAAACTAAGTAAGTTTTTTTGCATTGATCATTTAGTGAGGTAATTACAGTGTCGTCCTTCGAGGAATCTGAGAGCAAAAAATGCAACGATGATTCATCCTCTCAAGAGGATGAATCAACTGATGAAAAATCATCACTGGAAAAAGCAAGCTCACGTGAACAACAGCCCAAGGAAACCAATCAAATCTATAAGGAGCTTATAGAGCGATTATCCCAATTGCAAGGGGAAGATCCAGAAAAGCTAGAAAAGATATTTCTCAAAAAGGAACTACGTCAGGTCTCTTCTAAATTTTCTGGTCCTATTCCTCCGCCAGAGCTTCTAGAAGGCTATGAAAATATTGTACCTGGTTCTGCTGATAGAATAATCAGAATGACGGAACGCCAGATAGATCATCGTACCAATATAGAAAGTCTGATTGTAAAAGGCGATAATAGAAGAGCAGATAAAGGCTTAACATTTGCTTTTATGCTAGGTATATTATGTATTGTAGTCGCCGCTGCCCTCGCATATCTTGGACAGCCCAATGTTGCAATTGTTATTATAGTCGTTTTATTTGGTACAGGCACTACAACCTATATTTATGGAACTAATGTGCGTAAGCAAGAAAGGGAAAACAAAGCAGAAGAACTATTAAAATCATTATTAAAAAATGAAATAGATGGTAATTAACTACTCTAGACTCTAGACAAAATATTCTTGTATTATTTTTTTTCTCATTGCACAATTCCGATAAACGCATCTTCAATAAAAAAGGCTAATTGTCCACTTTCTTCAATTTTTATTTGATAACCCTCATTAGAAGGAATTTCAAACTTTAAGGCTAGAATTAGTTCTTTTGCAACCGCTTGAATCATGGGAATGGGAACAGAATTGCCCGCTTGTTTGCGAATTTGGGAAGGGGGAACGACAAGGGGGTAATCATCAGGAAATCCTTGGAATCTTAGATTTTCTCTGGGAGTAGGACGACGAATTCCATTCACAAGAAGATAATTATAAGATGCTCCTGCCCTTAAAGCACAACTATAAGGCAAAACAGAAATATTTCCTGATTTATTTTCATGCCAAACTGAGGGAAAAAAGGGTTCAGCTTTGAGACGACTCCAGACACTTTTGACCACTTTTTCTGAAGCATAATGTTTTTGATCGATCTGAGCATCATCTTCTAGAAAATCTTTAAGGTTTGCTCTTTCCTTTTTCGGTTCGGGAAACTGAAAAAAGTAGTTTCCTAAAAAACCGACAATAATGATCCGTTCTCTTTTTTGAGGGAGTCCAAAATCAAGCGCATTCAAGACTTTGCTATAAACAGTATATCCCAAACTTTCTAAAGAGGTTTTGATAACCGAAAAAGTTCTCCCGCGATCGTGGCTCACTAAATTTTTAACATTTTCTAGCAGAAAGGCTTTGGGTCTTTTTTCTTTTAAGATGCGCTCGATGTCGAAGAAAAGGGTTCCTCTGGTATCGGTGAATCCCTTTCTATCTCCTAGAATACTAAAAGTTTGACAAGGAAATCCCGCCGTTAAAATATCATGATCAGGAATGCTCTTTGCCTCAATTTCTGTAATGTCTCCATGAGGAGTTTCTAAAAAATAGGCGTGATAAGATTTTTGTGCATAAGCATCCCACTCGGAACTAAAAACACATTTTCCGCCAATATTTTCAAAGGCAATTCTAATTCCTCCAATTCCTGCAAATAAGTCGATAAAGGTGAAATTTTCCATCGTTATATTTCTGTGCTGAATTATGAATTGAATAGGAGCGCGATCGCGCTTTAGTGTTTTTTTTACTTCTGATCAGGTTTCGGTTGTATAATATCAATAAACGCATCTTCTACCCTTGCCAAAGAAAATCAAATCAAATGCTAGCACACTAACTTTGCCGATTATCAGTCCAAAGGAGAAACTTATGATAGCATTATTGCTGATTTAAGAATGAGTTCAACGCAACTAGACCAAGCAGAAAGAAGCTGTAGTTTTCACAAAAAAACTTGGATATGCGGATGAATGCCAAGCAATCACTCACCACCGAAGAAATGATTAATCATTGGGATGAAACAATATTAGCCGATATTTTTTATCAATATGGAGCAGAAAGATATTCCCGCAAAATCGCCAGCAGAATTCTACAAAAGCGACCATTTCACACCACAAAGGAAGACATTGAAATTACTTTGTCTCAGTAATGGTCATGGGGAAGATGTAATTGCTGTCCGTATCCTTTCCGCATTACGTCAGCAAACAGATTTGATTGACATCGTAGCCCTGCCGATTGTGGGAGATGGCAACGCCTATCAGCGATCAGACATTCCCTTGCTTGGTGCGAGAAAAACCATGCCATCAGGGGGATTCATTTACATGGATGCGCGAGAGTTGTGGCGAGATGTGCAGGGGGGACTGGTTTCTCTCACTTTAGCGCAACTGAAAGCGGTTCGGCGTTGGGGAAAACAGGGAGGATTGATTTTAGCAGTGGGAGATCTTGTTCCCTTGCTATTCGCTTGGTTCAGTAAAACTGATTACATTTTTGTCGGAACAGCTAAGTCAGACTATTATCTACGAGATGAGTTAGGCTGGTTGCCCAAAACCTCTGCTTGGGAGCGGAAAATGGGGTCAGTTTATCTTCCCTGGGAACGTTGGTTGATGAAAAAGCCTCGCTGTCAAGGAGTCTTTCCTCGCGACACATTAACCACTCAAATTTTGCAACAGTTTGGGATTAAGGCTTATGATTTTGGTAACCCGATGATGGATGGTATCATGCCAGAAGTTCCCATTGTCGAAGAATCAGACGCTGATCGATCGCTGCGAATTTTATTATTACCTGGATCACGATCACCAGAAGCAGAACGCAACTGGGAATTAATTTTAGACGCAGTTGCTCATCTCTTAATGGGAGAAACCAAGGGCAAATTGTCCTTTTTTGGCGCGATCGCCCCTCATTTTAGCTTAGACCCTTTCCTCCAACAATTAGAAGCCAGAAGATGGCAAATTAGCACCCTACAACCCAATTTTCTTCCTATCAAAGATGAACAAAGTTTACTCCTCACACAAGGATTAACCAAACTTCTTCTCACGCAAAACGCTTATCATAGCTGCTTACTTGCTTGTGATCTTGCGATCGCGATGGCGGGAACTGCAACAGAACAATTTGTGGGTCTCGGAAAACCCGTGATCACCTTTCCAGGAGAAGGTCCTCAATATACCCCTGCTTTTGCGGAAGCGCAAACCCGCTTACTGGGAGCATCTGTTATCTTAGCGAAAAAGCCCTCTCAAGTTGCAGATAGTTTCCAGCAACTTTTCAGCGACCCCGATCGACTACAACTGATTACAGAAAATGGTAAACTTCGGATGGGAAATTCAGGTGCTGCCGATCGCATTGCCGAGTATGTAGCCCATCGATTCCTCTAGCAACAGCAAAAAGTAGGTTGGGTAGAGGGAAGAGAAACCCAACGTGATCTGTTTTCTTGACATACTCCCCAGCCTAAAGGCGTGGGGATTCTCCAGACCTCACGAATTCTGGATTACTGATTCCTTGACACCACTTACTGATTCAAGTTTCCCCGAATCAACAGAGGTGGGAGTCTCCCCAGTCGTTTCCTCTTTCGAGATAGTTTCCCAATGCCCTTGGGTACTTTTAGATAATCAAAACTTATTGTTGATTAGATTAATCTCGGTTAGAGATTAAGGTTTTTAGACTGGTTGAATACCTTTCCAGATTAACTCTATTTTAACATAGAATTAGTTGAATTGCTAAGAATCAATTAAAGTCGTCCTAGAAGGACGAGGCTTTAAACCCAATTTTTAGGTAATACTAAACGGCTATTATAGGTTTGAACGAGGTTGGTGACGGTTGCGATCGCGTCTTGGGTTTCTCGCGAGCGATCGACGGGAAAAAGAATTGTTTTAAACATCAGATTTCATCCTCCAAGGCAAGCTATGATTAAGTTAACATCAGAAATCATTATTTGTTATTCGTTATTTGTTATTTGTTAGAAAATGAGGTTAATCTTGGTGTACTTCCCCAAGAACCGCGAACTAAGACTATCCTCAACTTTGAGATTTTTTCATGGCAGTCACTACCGCACAGCTTCTTAAGTGGAAACAACAGCAGCGCCCCATTACGGTTCTCACAGCCTGGGATTATGCCTTAGCACAGATTCTGGATGAGGCGGGCTTGGATATTCTCCTTGTCGGGGATTCTTTAGCGATGACAGCGTTGGGATACGAGACGACGCTTCCTTTGAGTTTGGAGGCGATGCTTCATCATGCTGCTGCGGTGAAACGAGGGACGAAACGAGCTTTAGTGGTGTGCGATTTGCCATTTTTAAGTTATCAAGAAAGTGAGGTGCAAGCGATTCGTAGCGCAGGAAGAGTGTTAAAGGAAACAGGAGTTCAGGGGGTGAAATTAGAAGGGGGCAATGACGCGATCGCGCAAACGGTAGCAACTCTAACCCGTGTGGGGATTCCTGTCATGGGTCATGTGGGGTTAACGCCACAATCTGTCCATCGCCTCGGCTATCGTCAACAAGGAAATACCCCAGAAGAAGCCGATCGCATTTATCAAGAAGCCATGAATCTTGCCAGTGCAGGGGCGTTTGCTTTAATTCTCGAACATATTCCTCAAGAATTAGCTGCTAAGATTACGAAGGCGGTTTCGATTCCCACCATTGGCATTGGCGCTGGAAAAAACTGTGATGGACAAGTTTTGGTAACTGCTGATATACTGGGACTCACCTCAAAACAGCCTCCGTTTGCTAAAGTTTATTTAAACTTACGGGAAATGATTACGGAAGCTGCTGAAAATTATGTTGAAGAGGTTAAACAACAACAGTTTCCGCAATGACGCTAGTTTCTGTTTCTGAATTGGTAAAAGGGGCAAAAGAGGGGAAAGTGGTTAGTTTTCCTACTGATACCGTTCCTGCTTTAGCCGTGCGTCCAGACCAAGGGCAAGCAATTTTTCAACTCAAACAGCGCGAAGCCAGTAAACCCCTAATTTTAATGGCTGCTACTTTGGAAGCGTTATGGGCTTATGTGCAAGGAACTTCCGAAGAGTTTTCGATTTGGGAAAAGGTGGCAAAGCAATATTTTCCAGGACAGTTGACACTGGTGCTACCAAGCAGCGATCGCGTTCCTGCTGGGGTTAATCCTCAAACCAGAGACTCGATCGGGGTTCGGATTCCTGAGTGCGCGATCGCCCTAGAGATTTTTCATAAAACAGGGGTACTGGCTACCACCAGTGCTAATTTTTCTGGAAAAGCTCCTCTCACCTCTCCAGAAGCGATTAATCGAGCTTTTCCAGAGGTTCTTGTTCTGAAAGAGGCTAAGGTGATTAACAGTGGCTTACCTTCTACCGTTGCAAAATGGACAGGGGATAGCTGGGAAATCCTCAGACAAGGAAATGTGCAATTGAAAGGGAAAACCTAACAACCTCCATCCTCGTCTTCACGGACAGCACCCAAGATTGTGGAAACAATAACACAGCGCTTGCTATTGGTATTGTCCTCAGTAATCACGATTCTTCCTAGATATAATCCATCATCCCCAAGCGCTCTGCCTTGATTATCAAATTGGATTCGCCATTGATTACCACTCGCTGGAAACGTAACATTATCTAATTTAGTTCTGGAATCTAGGCTTTGCCAACCACCTGTTATGCTCGAATCAAAGAAAGGATCAGGATCATTGTCGATTTCTCTTTCTGTGCGCCATTGGATAACTGTTTCTCCGCCAGACGTTACCTCTCGCAGACTCAGTTGCCAACTCGTATTTTGTTGAACTGCTTGTTTCTGTGCTTGTTGAATCGCGGCTAACAGTTCATTTTGCGCTTGATTCAGACGCTGACGCTGCAAGAAACCAAGCCAAGACGGTGCAGCAACAGCAGCTAAGATGCCAACGATAATGGTGATGACAAGCACTTCTATAAGGGTAAAACCACGGTTTAGTTTTTGCTTCGGGATTAAGTTCAACATGAGCTTCTCTGATTCCATTACTTGCTAAATAACTTATCAACAACACCCCGTAAAACCACTCGACTTTGCACAGTGGGTAAAGGTTTGTAGGAGTTTGGATTCGCTTCAAACCCTGAGCGACCTGTGGGATTTCCTCGCAAATAAAGAATAACATCTTGGTTTCCTTCACTCACATCTCCTTGCAGGAAACTTTGTCTGACACAAGCAAAGAAACTGGTTGAGTCTGGTTGACCTGTGCCTGTATTCAGTGGGGTAGGAATGTAAACATCTAAGACTCCATTGCCATTGCCCCCATTACTGGGGTCATCTTCTGCCACCTGTAAGAGGTTGTCGCTAGTAATATCGTCTTCATCTAAGCAAGTTGGAAGATTGCTTGGTGGACTTGCAGGGTTATCGTCATCCACAAAATCCACTAGCACAGGAGCAGTATTGCCGTTAATTTTGGGTTTACCAATCCCTGCTTGGAGGTTAGTCGTACCATCTGGGGCAATTGGCCAGAGTCGGAAACCCTTTGCTTCCTTAGCTGGATCAATGTAGATGTCTTGGTTACTTGGATTTTCAGTTCGGGTCAGTGTTAAGAATCCGTCACCCCCACCAAACTTTGCCTCCGCATCATACTTACGCATTGCAAAGCGACGAATAACCGTTTCACCGCTCCAAGTGCTTGTTGGGTCTGTGTCCTGTACATAGACCACTAGCGTATAGGTTCGCCGTTCTATCAGTAACTCCTCACATTCCTCTATAGAGGCATCAGCAGCATCAAGATTGCCATTTAAAGCATCGCCTGCAACATTAGTGCAAGTTTGCGGGACTGCTGGCCCTGCTGGTGTGTAAGGAATCACCTCTGGCTTCCAGAAAGCCAGAATGACTTTATAGTCACTGTTAAGATCAAGAAAGTCAAGAAGAGGGGGAGCGCCTCTATTGCTGGTAGCAAGGTCTTCTCCTGTGTAAAGATAAACAGCACTTTTAAGCTCGTTTTCAATGAAACTGAGCGCTTTCTGCATATCTCTTTGGGTTTCGATTCGCACTTCCTCTTCTCGACTGGCGCGAATCAAGTCAGTCATGATTCCTAAAATCGCAGTTACAATTAGACTGCCAATAACGATCGATACCAATAATTCAATCAAGGTAAAGCCTTTTTGACAACTCCTTGGTAATTTAGGAGTCTGGCTGAGAATGTTTTTGAGAAAATTGCTGTTAATCATGGTCTTAGAGGATTAATTAATTAGGGACAACTTGGTGGAGGAGATGGTTGCTGACATTGCAAATACTCTCGATATTCATCTAGGGATAGCTTTAAATCACTACGACTAACTTCAGTGTAGATAACTGCTAGGGGATTCGTCCCACGCTGATTTAAGCCGTTGGTTAATCCCAGGGACGCTTGGTCTGTATTAAGGCTACCGAGGTTGTCTTTGGCTGTGATATCGTAAACGCGGACTCCCATTTCAAAGACTGCTAGCTGACCTGATGCTGGACCAGAGCCAAAGCGAACCCCCTGATCGCGCATCACTTGTACAAAAAAGTCTTTATCACCATCGCCATCTGCATCTATAACAGCAGCTTCGTTGACATAATTTAAGTTAGAACGAACAAGCTCTAAGGTATCGGGTCCTGGGGTACTATTAAGAGGATTCGCTCCTGATACAGGAGGAGCAAATCCCTCTTCACCATTAGGGGGAATCCCTTCTTCACGGGATAAAGCTGCACGAATTTTATCGAGTTCTTCCCGCGCAATTCCTTGAGCTTGTTCGGCATTGCGACTTTGAATCCGAGTTGCTGCCGATAATAACAAAGGGGGCGCGATCGCTCCTAGGGCAACGGTAGTAATCACAATTGCTGCCAGAGATTCAATTAATGTTAACCCCTGATTGGCTTTGTGTAATTTGAACAGAGATAAAAGAGTAGTATTCATGAGGGTAGTGGGTAGTGAGTAGCGAGGAGTGGGTAATAAAACTACCCACTCTCAATTTCTTGGTTACTTATTGACAGGTTGAAGAATTAGGGTTGACTGCTTGACACAACTGCTGAATATAAGGGTCACGAATGTCTATTTCTTCATAAACTTCACTTCGTAAACCAGAGCGCGATAGCAATCGTTCAACAATTGGTGCGGGAGAATTATATTGCAGCCCAACATCATAACCCCATTTTCGGTTAGGGGGAGTATAGAAGGGGAAGTTATTTCCACCTTGGGCGTTGTTTCTGGGTCGGAATGTGTCTTGCTGGTCAAGGTTAGCCGTATCATAAAGACTGAAATTCAGTTGAATCAGAGAACCGTCAATGTTGAGGTCAATGTTGCTACCTGTACCTGGATCTCGATTTCGGTTCCAGTCTTCATTAAAACGAGGGAAGTTATGCAGTCCGCCGTAACTTTCATTTTCTCGTGTGGGACTTAATCCTTGAACAACAACGGAGTTGACACTGGTTTCGCTGGGGTCGTTGAGGGCTTGAACATTATTTGTTCCCAAGAGTTCGTCATACTCAACTCCATCATTTGTGCCGTTGTTAAAGAGGATTTTCCCGTTACGGTTGACTTTAATGGGAGAGTTGGGATTGTCGGGGTTCTCTCGATTCCAAAAATTACCAGTGTCATTGCCATCTGGACCACCATCGTTTGGGTCTAGCTTAGTATTGCGGTAAGAAGACATTGGCAGGACGTTTGGTCCTGTTGAACAACTGTTAGCTCCACGGATTGCGTCTTCAATCACGCCATCACAGTGTTGATTAGAGAGGAAGGTCAGGGAGTCGGCAAGCACCTCAGCAGGTCGCCAGTCATCATTATTCGCATCGCCTGGGTTGTCAACATCGGCTTTGGCAAAGCCAACATCAAGGTTACTGCGGGTATAGAAGTTATTGTAGTTATCTTCTAGCAGTTGCGTAAACTCTTCTCGGCTGTGCAGGTTAAAGTCACCAAGGAAATAGGTGGGTTGGTCTGTTACAAAGGAGATTCCTTTGCTTGTATTCAGACGACCGAGTTTAGAGCCATTACTGAGTCGGAAGCCATGAGGACGGCGATCGGGATCAGCAATATAGTCCACTGGTTTGGGGCTAATGGCATTTTTATCGAGTTTGGGTGGATCGCGAGGAACGGCTGGATCCATGTAACAATTATTGCTCGTATTGGCTAACTCTGTTTCTGTGTTACAGCTTGACCAAGGGTCAACATTGGGGCGAGCGATGCCATCTTCTCGCACAGCATCTTCACGGAAGCCATAAATGACCCCTGAGTTCGGTAGCCAACTTTCGTCACTCCCCCCTGGAATCGTATTATCTCTCAATAACCCGAGGTCAATATTCATCACCCGCACTGCCATTTGTTGACGACCGTTATACATTCCCTTATCTAGGAAGGGAATAAAGACATTTGTTCCGTTGTCGTTGATTTGGTTAATGGCTGCAGGGGTTAGCGCAGCAGGATTTGGCAGTCCTGAACTTCCAGATAAGTTGCCTGGGGCTGTGGGGGGAGTTAGACCTAACCCTGATGTCAACGCAGTAACCGTCGGCGCGGTTGTGGTTTCTGGCGTTACCCAGTTGCTGCGATCGCGCGGAGAAAGTCTGATTCCGTTTCCACCGTCCTGGACATCTGCAGTATCTTCAATACCATTAGGGGTAATGTCACCAACGACTTGGTAAATGTAACTGCCATTGACATTATTGATATATGGGTCGCTAACGTAAGGTTCATCTGCGGTATCAAGAGTGCCATTACCATTGAGGTCTTCTCCAGCATCTAATGCACCATTCCCATTCGTATCTTCGTTTCTTGGTTGAATCACTTCTAGGTCAGACGACCCAGGGGGAAGGGCTGAAGAAAGATTCCCTTGATGATCGTGTTCGGCAATGGGAAATAAGTAGTAGAGAGCAGGATATTTCGGTGTGTACTGATTGCTAGGGCAAAAAGCTACCGATAGACCAAATCTGGCAGCATCATCACTGATAAATCCTTGGAATATGCTTGGTTTGCAAATGATATTGTTAAATGTCAGCGCATTCGTTAGCCTTCCCTGGCTAATCTGAACATCAAGAATACCATTACCATTAACATCTTCACCAGTGTCAATATTCCCATCATCATTTAAGTCTTCGCCAAGGGTAAAAGTTGCACTGGAACTATCATAGCCTCCTGTGTTTGCACCAGTGTCTGGAATCCCGCGATCGTTATTCAGGGCGAAGCCTAATGCTCGATCGCGCCGAACTTGTACCTCATCAATGATTCTTTGGGCATTGGCGATCGCCGCATCAGTATCTGCTGCTGCTGTCCCAGCAACAGCGTTCACATAATCTCCAGCATCAATGACGGCTAGCCATTCTTCAGAGGTAAAATCAGTGTAGTAGTTGGAGAAATGTTCGGGATCACTTGGCAAGGGTTCATCAAGCACGCCGTTGTTGTTAGTGTCTTCCCCAGAATCAAGCACCCCATTCTCGTTGATGTCTTCTCCGTATGGATCAACAGTGGGACAACCTGAGTCGCCGTAGTTTTTGGGGGATTCACATAAATCGGTAGGGTCGCCTCCCATTTCGCCATTACTAATATCCCCATCTATCAAGTTGACAATGGTCTGACCTAACACATCAACCCCGCTATTCCCGCCAGTTGGAGAATCAAAAAAACGCTCACGACGTAAGAAGAGATTGTGAGAAAGCATCCCTAAAGTAGCAGCAGCACTGTGTAAAGTGGATTTGTCAGCAACACTCAAATCGCTGTAAGGCGTTCCCCCAGGACGATTAATATCCCGATCCAGCACTCGTCTTAAATTAGAAAAGTCTCCCCACATAGTTAGTTGTGGATAAGGATGAACCACTTCACCAATGGCGGGAACAGCATCATTACTATCGGCGGTGCCATCCCCCAAGTCTTGAAAAGGAGGAAATGCGCCAAAGGGATCGCCTGCCAAGTGAGCTAAGTTGTTTAAGGCTGTTTCTAATGTAGGAACAAAAGATGAATTATTCAATAAAGAACCAAAAGCAGCATCATCATTGATTTCTAGCGGTGAGAAACCAAGAACCTGCGGTCTGCTGCCAGGGGGTTGAAACTCCCAGCCATTGGTTCCCACCCCAGTCAAGAATTCAGTATTAATGAATGGCTCGGGATCAGTGATTGTCCCATCGTTATTTAAGTCAACTCCCCCAGGAGGAATATTAACGGTATTAAAGGTGGTGCTATCAGCAACGGTTGTGGCGGTGCCTGGATGAGCGGTTGTGGCTAAGGTGGCGATCGGAAACTCTCCTGACCCGTCATCATTATCATCGTTATGGTGATAAACCAACGTGGCTTGCACCGCTGCTAGATTATCCCGCAGGGTTTTTAGCTGTCGTTCTTCATTGACGCGAGCATTGCCAGTCCCCTGATTGCCAGCTAAATTCTCTACTGGTTGTAGTGGGTCGTCTCCATAATCTTGATCTCCCGGGTCAGTATAATCTCCATCCCCGTTATTATCCTGCAACCAACCAAAGGGATTACCAAGCTCTAAGCGTTGTCCCACAATAATCCGTAACCCTTGGGTGTAAGCTCGGCGTTCCCAATAACCATCTAATCCTACGTCTTCGGGAGATTCTGGGGCGGGATTGATTTCAAGCAGTTCATTGATGCTTGTGCCAAAAGACCCTAAATTAGCAGGTGGGTTCTCTGTAATTAAAGTTCCATACTTTTCAAACCCAATCTTAGTGCCAGAACTATTTTCTAAGTTTTCCAGAAGCACTTCTGCTTCTTTCCCATAGCTGGGTTTGGGTCCCCATCGGTCATCAGCCCGATAAAAGTCATCAATATAGGGCTTTTGCTGGTTCTCGTTTCTAATCCGTTTTGATAAACCTGAACCCTCCCAATTTGTGTCTCGGACGCTTGTGTCATAAAACTCTTCATTTGGAGATGGGAGTTGGTTGCTTCTTGAGATCAATTTATCCTCAGTGTAGAGTCTGAGTGGATCAAGACTATTCTCATAAATTCCAGTGGCGACGTTGGGTGTTCCGACGATTGAGTCATTACCTTGCTCGAATGGGAGAGTGGTAGGAGTCCCCCCCCCAGTGAACACATCCACTTCTTCAGTGTCTCCTCCTGTTGAAATGGCTTGCCCTTGAAAGGTTAGTTGACCTGTGATTGGGTCTTCCTGTTGAGCGATCTCAATAATACTTCCTTGTTCTAAAGCTAAACAAGATTGGTCGGAACTGACTAGGTAAAATTGCAGACTATTATTCCAAGTGATTAAGTTTCCATCAGTATGAATCGCTCCATTCAAGTTGAACTGAGGACCTGGGTGAATCAGCAGGTCATAGCGAAACCAAACCCCATATTTGTTTCCTCTGTCGATTTGTCGATCTTGTAAGAACTCTACGGCAGCAACTGTTTTATTGGCTTCGTTTTGATTTTCGACAAAGATATCCACTTGGAAATTCTTACGCACTGATGTGGCGCTCACACCATACCAGCCTTCTTCATCTGCTAAAGCGGGAATTTCACAGTCTGCAGAAATTCCTGATGAAGGTTTAATACTCAACGGCCCGGTTCTGGCGACTAAATTATTGGCTTTTGTTTCTTCATCATCAGCTAAGGTAACATCTACATCATCATCTACATCTCCATCATTGTTGATGTCTTTCTCATTCCTCAGAATAATGGAGTAAGCCACTGTCTCATCAACGCCATCGCCATCTAAGTCGGTTTGATAAGTCCAAGCGTTATCAACCGTAGTGTCTCCATTGGCATCAAGACGGGTTTCCCCCGGTAGGGTATATGGGTCTGGTAGAAAGCCTCCAGACCCATCTTCAATCAAGTTCACGTTCGCTGTACTTACATACAACATCAATTCTTCTAAAATTGTTTCCGTGGGAACGGTTACGGGTAATCTCTCATCACGATTGAAGAGAAATTCCAGTTTGGCTTTTGCCCGTTCTACCGCAGGTGCTGCGACACTATCTATTCGATCGATTTCCCGAGTGCGAATCACATCTTCTGCGCGGTTGCCGCTGCGAGAAATGATAGCTCCTGTAAATAAGCCAATGACTAGCAAAACTAAAATTGTTGTTGGCAACACAAATCCAGCCTTTTGCGATCGCTGTCTGTTTTGATTGGGTTGAATTCTCGAAACAGCGCTCCGAAACGCTTTTGCTGTAAACCGTTTCAAGGCTTGCAGTAAAGCCCGAAACGACAAAATTAATCGACGAACTAATCTAGAATTTTTTCTTGGTGATGATCTACGACTTGACATTACCCTCTTCTCCAAAGGTGAATTCAGTTTAATCTAAATGAACATGGTGGATAATTTCCTATTTAGAAAAAAAATATATTTTTTTCAAAGCCTATTATAGCACATTTATTTCGGATTTCACTACTGCACAGAGCATAAATTCAGATGTTTTTTCAACGCCTAAAGAAACCAATGATTCCACTTTTGACATAAAATGTTAGGATAAATATAGTGATAAGGGGCTATTTTTAGGCTATCCCAGCTTACAACAAAAGCACGAGTGAATCTCATGATGAATTGTGTTAGTTAACAACTAGCCATTTTTGAGGGAAATTGACTATTTTTTGAGAAATTAGTCATTAGGATTGTTCGTTCAATCAACCCAATGGATTAATAAGTTAAGGCTTAATTGGGACAAATTTATATCTGCCCCAATTGCTTTCTCATCAGGGATAGGAAACTATTTCAATCTACTCTAAAAGGAGATTTTTTTGAGGTTGATCAAAAGAGTGTTGATCCCTTAAAATTTTAGGCGGTGACTTGGCTTTCTTCTAAGAAGGGATAATCGGTGTAACCTGTTTCATCTCCTCCATAAAATGTATCGCGGTTATTTCTTCCCTGATGACCTACCTCTCGGGGGGAATCAACAATTAAGCATTGAAACGATCAAGCTAAGATTAAGAAAACAGAATTGCTTCTTCTTGCAAAGAGCTTTCTGATCTTCGATCGTCTGTTGCCATTTGCTCCACTAAACTGGCTAAACGTAGGGCTTTTAAGGCTTGTTCACCGCCAACAGAAGGCTGATTTCCGCCCCGAACACAACTGACAAAATGTTCTAATTCTGCATGGAGTGGTTCAATTTTGCTGGTATAAACTTTTTCAATGAGACCGTCTTGACGATAGAGAATTTGTCCGTAGTTGGTTGTATAATCAGCAGTAGTTTGACGATGAATCAAGATTTCATTATTTAAGAAATCAGCTTCAATGAGAGCATTTTTACAGTGAGCAGAAATGGTGCGAATTTTGCGATGAGTGATCTTACTTGCGGTTAAATTGGCGATCGCGCCGTTAGCAAATCTCAAATTAGCTGTGACATAATCTAAATACTCAGAATCTTTTCGCCTCGTCCCACTTGCGGTCAGTTTCACCACCTGACTTCCTGTTAAATCTAAGAGTAAATCAATGTCATGAATCATTAAATCTAACACCACAGAGACATCATTAGCTCGTTGAGAATAGGGACTCATGCGGTGTGCTTCTAGTGCCAATAAATCTTCAGTTTTTAGAACATTCCCTAATTCTTGAAAAGCGGGATTAAAGCGTTCAATGTGTCCCACTTGCAAGATACAGTGATTGTCTGCAGCAGCATTAACCAAGGATTCAGCTTCTTCAATGTTAGCAGCGATCGGTTTTTCAATGAGAACATGAACCCCTGCATTTAAAGACTCTAAACCTACCTGATGATGTAAGCGAGTAGGAACGGCAATACAAACCGCATCCACACAGGCTAACAAATCATGATAATCTTCAAAAAAGCGAACCCGATACTTACTGGCAATATCTAGCCCTCTTGTAATATTAATATCAGCAACCCCATACAATTCAATATCCTTTAACAAGCCAAGGACACGAGTATGATGTTGTCCCATATTCCCAACCCCAATCACTCCCACACGCAGAGGTTGACTCCCATTGCGAGAAAAGTGATTTGTCTCTACTTCTTCTTTTGACAACTCCTCATTCTGATGATTATTGCTACTCACGTGAAAAAATCCTCCACCACACATTAAGACTAAAAACCTAAGTTTCTCTAGCAGAATAAACGTTTTACGCCCAATTCAGCAAAAACTTCGCACAAAATATAAAAAATCTGCCAGAGGCATTATCTATAAACAGAGTTAAAGAATGTAAAGAAACTGTGTCAGTTTTTTTGCTGTCCATCAGTGAACAATTGATATGTTGATCATTGATCATGGATAATTGGTCATTGGGCAAGTAATGATCCCCCCTCACCCCCCTGACTAAGGGGGAGAATGAATAAAGAACACACAACACACAACAAAATCAAAATGCTTAGAGCTGGAATTGTCGGACTCCCTAATGTTGGTAAATCAACCCTTTTTAATGCCCTTGTTGCAAACGCAAAAGCCGAAGCAGCCAATTTTCCCTTCTGTACTATTGAACCGAACGTCGGTGTGGTTTCTGTGCCTGATGAGCGTTTGGAGGTCTTGGCGAAAATTTCCAATTCTCAGCGTATCGTCCCCACTCGCATTGAGTTTGTGGACATTGCGGGGTTAGTGGCCGGGGCCAGTAAAGGAGAAGGACTGGGAAACCAATTTCTGGCGAATATTCGAGAAGTCGATGCAATTGTTCATGTTGTCCGTTGTTTCGACAGTGATGATATTATTCATGTCTCTGGTTCAGTTGATCCCGTTCGAGATATTGAAGTGATTAATTTAGAGTTAGGTTTAGCGGACTTAGCTCAACTTGAAAAACGCATTGTTCGCACTCGTAAAGATGCCAAGAAAAATAAAGATGCTCAAGTAGAATTGGAATTGTTAGAAAAGCTGGTAGAAGCGCTGAATGAGGGGAAAATGGCTCGACAAGTGGAATTGACGGAGGATGAAGAAGCGCTTATTAAACCCTTTGGATTACTGACGAAAAAGCCGATTATTTATGCCACTAATGTTGCTGAAGAAGACTTAGCAACGGGGAATGAATTAGTGGAACAGGTGCGAGAAGTTGGAGCAAAAGAAAATGCTTCTGTTGTGGTGATTTCGGCTCAAGTAGAATCAGAATTAATAGAACTGTCTGAGGAAGAAAAAGCAGACTTTTTAGCAGATTTGGGGGTAACAGAAGGGGGGTTACAATCTCTGATTCGAGCAACGTATGATTTGTTAGGATTACGAACTTATTTAACCACTGGAGAAACAGAAACCCGTGCTTGGACAATTCGCGCTGGGATGAAAGCTCCTCAAGCTGCGGGGGTGATTCATTCTGATTTTGAACGAGGATTTATTCGTGCAGAAACAATTAGTTATTCCGCTTTAGCAGAATTAAAATCTTTAGCAGCAGCGAGAGAAAAAGGGTTAATTCGATCAGAGGGAAAAGAATATGTTGTACAAGAAGGAGATGTGATTGAATTTAGATTTAATGTCTAGAAAAAGCAGGGTGGGAGTTGCTATAGTATGAACGGCTACTTCCTGTTATGGTGAGGATTGCCTACCCTATAATTAATTTAGCTGTTCACTGCATTGACGCTCTCCCATCACGCCCAAAGATTATGATGGGAGATTCTTGTGGGATATAGATAAAATGGTTTCTGAAAAGTTTCGCCAGCAGTTAAAGAAAGAGCTTCAAAAATGGCAAGCAGAAGGATTAATTGATTCCTCTGTTTTTCAACAACTAACGCAGCGCTATCAGTTAGACTCCCTAGAAGCAGACAGTCAAAATCGCTTCACGGTTATTTTACTGGCGCTGGGCATGATTTTACTCGGCTTAGGAATTATTACCTTTGTCGCTGCTAATTGGCAAGGATTATCGCGGGGAGTGCGCGTGGCTTTGCTGTTAAGTCTCTTTCTGGCGGTTAATTTTGCAGGTTTCTGGGGATGGTCTTCTTCCCAACGCCAATGGCAAAGATTAGGGAAAGCCTTACTATTGCTAGGGGCGATCATTTTAGGGGCAAATTTAGCGCTAATGTCGCAGATGTTTCATCAAAGTGGTGAGGTGTATGAGCTTTATTTGGTGTGGGGAGTCGGAGTCTTGGGGATGGCCTATGGGTTACGATTAACTTGGCTGGCCGTTGTTGCGATCGCCCTGCTGGGAATTGGCTATTGGTTAGGTTTCCCAAGCACTTATGATGCGATCGAGCCGTTTTCTGAGATGATCCCTTATACCCCAATGCTTGCTTTTATTTTCTTTATTCCTCTGGCGAGAATTTGCCAGTCAATGTGGGTTTTTGTCTGGGGAATGGTTGCGGTCATTTCTTCCTTAGAAGCGACTCTTATTCGCGAACCAGCGTTGTGGGAGCATTCTAGCTGGTTAGGGGGCATGACAACTATGGTGGCTCTTTCCTTACCTCCCTTGCTGTTGTGGAAATATGATGCAGGGTTAGGAGAAAACAGTATGAACCCGAATTCGATCACCTGCCGTCTGTCGCTTTTATTTCTGGTGGGGGTTGTTTATGCCTTCTCCTTTCATCAAATTTGGCTCAATGATACCCCTTTTAAGGGAGGGAATGATTCCGCGATCGCCCCTTGGGGAATTTTCCTACAAGTGTTCATTTTTATGGGTTTTACGATTTATCGTTGGTGGCGCTTGGGCTTTAATTGTGATCAAAGTTTGTGGCGACTAGCGTTTATGAGTAAGTTAGTTGCTGTGCTTAGTTTAATGTCAGGGGGAATTGTGGGTTTATCCGTTGCAGGTGTCAGCTTTTCAGATTACGCTTTTTTGCCCACGACTCTGTATAATTTTATGTTATTTTTTGCTGCGATCGTCCTACTTCGTCAGGGATCAAATCAAGGCAGTCGCTTCAATTTTTGGTTGGGTTTAGCTATCTTAACCTTACAAATATTTTCTCGAATGTTTGAGTATCAAACAGGTTTAATTCTCAAGTCAGTGATTCTGATTTTGTGTGGCATTGCTATTGTGATCGCGGGTCTGTGGTTTGAACGTTATCGCGTCACCAGTTAGACGGTGCTTGTGAAACTGGCTTAGGAGAAGGGGGGCTAATTTTTCCAAAACGGTATCATCTTCTTCCCTTGTCATATATGATTAATTAGTTATACAATGATCAATAGCAATATTTTGATGAAAAGACAAGGAGGGATTAATTTAATGCAACCGTTAATTTCTGCGCTCTTTCGCTCTAACCTCGCGCCAAACTACTGGTTACAAGGGACATGGGCGCTTTTACGAGTGGTTATCGGACTGTTTATGATTCACAACGGTATTGATAAACTTTCTGATGTTGAATCCTTCGCCCAGGCTTATGTGGAAGTGATTGGGTTGCCGTTCCCAATTTTCTTCAGTTATGTAGCAGGTTATACAGAATTAATTGCAGCGCCTTTAGCTGCGATCGGGTTATTGACGCGACCCGCAGCGTTGTTAAATTTGGCAACCATGTTAGTTGCAGACTATCACCATATTTTAGTTGCTGGCTTCAGTGTTCCCTATTTAGAACTGGCGACGATTTATGCTGCAGCATTCTTGTTCTTTGCGGTCAATGGCGGTGGACTTTTTTCTCTAGACACTTTTGTCGCCAATGGGCTGAGTGAGCAATTTTCACAGGCTAGATCATTTGAAGCAATAGATTCTACGAAGAAAGTTGCGGAGTCGAAATAAGATCGGGAGGTGAAAAGGATGAATTGGAAAAAACTGCTTACACTGTGTATGGTAATGATGCTTTTGGTGACGGGTTGTGCAGATTCTAATGCTCAGGATACCTCATCATCGACCCCGAAGCGTGAAGAAGTGGTGGAACAGCCAGAGAAAACAGAAGTCGTCATGATGAGGGAAGCAGCTGATCTTGAAAATGGGAAACAGGTTTTTCTGGCTCAAGCCAACTGTACACAATGTCATCGCGGGGGAATCAATACGGTGGTTGCAGATAAGCACTTGGGGAAAGATGCTTTAGAAAAATATAACATGGATTCCCTTGAGGCGATCGCGCGTCAGGTAAAAAATGGTAAGAATGCGATGCCTGCTTATGGAAGACGACTCAGCGAAGAACAAATTAGAGATGTGGCTGCGTATGTCCTCTCCCAAGCGGAAAAAGGCTGGACAAATCAATAACTCTCGCAATCTTTGAGGATTGAGATTTTCTAGGGTGGGCATTCCCCACCCTAGGAACTTATACCATTTTGAACAATTAGTGCTACAAAGTGACTACTACTGCCCCCCTTAATCAGGGAGCGTGGAGAATCATTACTATTTTTAAAGGAATATCCCTAAGCGATCGCGTCATCAGGGACAATGATTAAAAGTTTAAGAAAAAAATTGATAGTTATGTCTCACGCTACTGATCTTGTCACCTTGGGCCACTGGATGTCGGCTGATTTTAGTAATCAAGAACAAGCCTTTGCTAACCCCCCTTTTTTCGCTCATATTCGGGTTTGTATGCGTCCTTTACCTGTTTCCTTACTTTCTGGAATTAGTTTGTTTGTGGAACAAGCCTATGATTATATGTTGAATAATCCCTATCGGGTACGAGTCTTAAAACTCTTAGCAGTAGAAGACCATATTGAGATTGAAAACTACATCCTCAAAGAAGCTAATTCATTTTTGGGTGCTAGTCGTGACCCCCAACGTTTACAACAATTAACCGCAGATAATCTTGAAAAACTGCCAGGTTGTAATATGTTAGTGCATTGGACTGGACATAGCTTTAAAGGAGAAGTTGAACCAGGAAAAGCCTGTAAAGTTGTTCGCAAAGGACAAGAAACTTATCTTGATAGTACCTTTGAAATTGATGAAAACAAGTTTATCAGTTTAGATCGAGGACGCGATCCCGCAACGGATGAGCGAGTTTGGGGGTCTGTGGCTGGACCATTTCAGTTTGTCCGTTGGCAGAGTTTTGCGGATGAAGTGACAGCAGTTTAACCTCGAAAAATTTCAATTTCAAACATTTCTTCTAAAATTGCTTCTAAGTCTTCTTCAGTGAGATTAAAGCCTAAGTCTGGCCCTTCTAAGAATTCTTGGATAGTAATTTTTTTATCTCGAAAGTCTCGCACAAAATCACGAATGGTGGTTATGGTTTCTAGTTGACTTTCTGCTTCTTCGACAACATCGGTAATGGGATCAAAGCCTTCTTTAGTTGCGCGACGATAGTCGGTCACTGCTTTTCCTTCTGGTGTTCGTCTCAGGTAGCGTAATTCTTGCTTAATTTCTTCGTATTGCTCTTTTAAGAGTTCATTTTCACGAATGAGTCTTAAGCGCTGTTTTTCGCTACTGCTTTCATCGTCGTTAGCAACAGAGATGGCTTCTTTTTCATGCTGTCTGCGTTCAATTTCTAGAAGTTTGGCAAAGTCTCCTTCTTGATAGGCTTTGTTGATTTCTTGCATGATCGCTGTGTACTCAGTTTGGGTTTCTTCATCGGTTACTTTGTCAGGGTGAAAATGACTGGCTAAACGCAGAAAAGTTTCTCTTAGTTTGCGCTGATTGGCTGGGGGATCATCAGTTGGTTTGGACTGAGAGTTTTCTGCTGAATATTCTTCAGAAACTTGCTCGGAAAAATCACTATCTTCTCTTTCTTTCTCAGAGCTAATCATTCCATTTTGCTGCAAAGATTCATAAACTTTTCTCACTTTCTTTTTATTCGTCTTCCCCATTTTTCGTTTCGCAAACACTTCAGCAAATAGCTCATGAATTTCACGATCGCGTTCCATCATTTTCTGGACAATTGGAGCGCACTTTTGAAACATTTGCCTTGAAATTTCTTGCATTTGTTCCACTAAATTGCTAAACTCTGTCCGTTTCCGTTTAATTTGCTTTAGCAACCATTGTTGGTCTTGTTTTAACGTCTCGATTTGTTCATATAATGGCGATAAAGCTAACTGGTTGGTTTCGGAGACTTGAGATTTCCTTTTGGCTGCTTTTTGCTTGCGTGATCGACTCATGGCATTCTTGCTGTGATTCTCGACAGATTAATCCTAAAAGTAAAATAATTCACCCTGCCCCCATTCTGCCATATAGAAATCTTAGATCATTCGTAAACAGTTTGCTTCAGTTAGAGGGCAAAAACATTGACCAATCTGATTCGAGATCACAAATAATTAATTATTTATGACCAGTAAAGGATCCCCAATTGTGGTCACCTTCCAAGGCGGTGTCTTAACATAGCGAGAAGCGACTAAAAACGGGACTTGGAATGATAAACGGCTGATCACTGCTTGGGGTGGAACAAATGCGGTGACATAAGGTTCATCAACACTTCCCACATAAGCATACACCCCATAGTCTAACCAACGACCCGCGATCGTATTAAAATCAGCAGGAGTGGTTGCGGAAAAACTATGGATCATATACATAGCAGTTGGAGTTTTTAAGCGCGGAATCTCTGCTACAGAAACGTCGCCATTCCCAACAGCAAAGTTTGCTTTTCCCCCTCGGGAATTAATAAATGTTAAATCATAATTCCAAGGTTGATCTGTAATTTTCTGCCAAGTTTCTTCGTTAGCTTTTGGTTGTTCAATTAGGGTTACATCTAATCTTAGACTTTTGAAAGTCTCCAGACTAAACTCTTCAAAATGATATCCTCGCCAACTACCTGTTTGAGGATAACTATCATAAAGCAAAGCTGTATTATGCTGTAAAAAAATTGCACACATGGCTTGATAAACGGCTCGTTCTGGACTCCCATAAATCCAGCCTGTGATCGCATAACGTTGTTGGTTTTCATCTCTTCCTAACCCATCAGTCACCGCTAAGATTTGATAATTTTTCGGACTCTGATATTTTACAGGAAATTTTCCCACCAATGTGATTGTATCAAGGGTATCTCCTAATTTTTTATAGTCGTATTCGGTGCTTTCTACTAACCGATTCACTTCCTGTTTCAGGTGTTCCCAACTGCGGGGAGAAAGGGTTGTGTTAACATCGCCAAAGTATCCCTCTAAAAATAATAAAGGTTGACCGCGATCGGCCGCAAGGGATACCGCAGCAACCGCAGCAGGATCATAAACAGAAGTAATGACAACTCCTGGCGGTTTCCATCCTAATTCTTCCCATGTCTTTTTCAGAGATTTTGGGTGAGTTTCCCACGCAGCAGCTACTGCCTTGTCCATCACTTCTTTGTTCTCTTGAACTAACAGTTGTTTTGCTGTAGGAAGTCGGATGATTTCTTGGGGTTGAAACTGATTCAGAAATAAGGGTGTATAGCGATCGTCTTCGATTAAAATAGGATAGCGCTCTTCTAAACTCCACTGTTGAATAGCTTTTAAAAAAGTGGCGCTATCTGGTACTAAAACGACACGACTAGCAGTAGGAATAGCTTGGCGAAGTGCCAAAATTTTGCGTCCGAGAATTTGTTGCCAGTCTTCCACCCGAATTGATGTGGGAATAGGGGGAGGAGAGGAAGAAGTTTCTATCTTTTGATCAGGACTTTCGTTGAAAGAAAAACCAATGAAAAGAAAAAACAACAGGATAATTAAACGCCAACGCTTCTTGATCTGTTTCATAGGAAAGAAGGATTCACCTTCTTCTTATTTTACCTGCTCAAGATTAACCAAGATTGATACTTTCGATACACCGCTAAACCGGGTACTTTTTGCCGAAAGGTTCTTGGTAATCTGTAGGAAACAGAGGGATATTGATCACGTAAAATATTAACAGGTTCATAAAATTTTAGCCAAACTTGTAATAACTCGATTAATCGCTTAAACTGACCGTATGAATGTTTATGCTTTTCGAGTAAAGCAATGTACTGCATCATTTTTGTGTAAGTCTCAAAATTATTTTGTTCCGATGGAATCCCAATGATTTTTCTTAGCTTTATGAAAAGATTATAATGTCGTTTCACTTCTAATGAAATTCTTTGCAGATTGTGTAAATCCTGTCTTTTCAAATTTGGCACAAGATTGGAAATTTTTTGTAGAATAGAAAAATCTTGTAGTTCGTAGAGTTTGAACAGATAAAACAATCTTAATCCTACCTCATGCTCTGAAGCTAAAATATACAATTGTTTTGCATAAGACTTAATCGCCGTTTTTCCTTCTTCAGTCGTTAGTTCTTCCATTGCTCTTTGAGCAAGAACTTCCACTTGTTCAGAAAAATAAGTTTGATACTTTTCTATTGCTTTTCGGTCTTCTTTAATGGTAATGCTTTGTTCAAGTAACTGAAAAATTCTTTGATAAAATTCTTGTTGTGCAAAGCTGTAATGCTGGAATTCAATTTGTTCAATCATTAAAAAAATGTCTTTAGCCTCAATAGCTGCTTTTAGCATTTCACTACTTTTGCCTAAGTTTCTATTTTCTCCTTCCTCTTGCTCAAAAGCTGAACGAATATTTAAGAGTAAGATAAATTCAGGATCGCCAAATTTTTCTTGATCTAACTCTATGATTGAGGGAGTGACTTCTTCTAACTTGCGTATGTTAAGATCATGAACAAAGATATCACCATCTATAATCGGTTCTTTGTGGAAAAAACTCAAGAATTTTTCCCGTAGTGTATGCTTTCCAAATAATGAACGATTCCACCAAGGTTGTTGATTGCTTTGAATATTGTGTTGGTCAGACATGATCATTGTATTTTCTCTATTGCTAACCTGTTAACTGCCAATTAGCAGGAAAGCTCACTCTTTTACGGCTCTCAAATCATTCTCACTTCATGTGACGAATGCGATTCCTGTAAGTTCCCCAGATCAGAAAGGATTATTTGTGATTTCTAAAGCTAAATAATTAAGAGTTATGAGATTAATCTTCCTTGTGCTGGACTATCATGGGAAATGATTGCGCTTTCATCCGCCAACGTTTGCGCCATTGACTGGTTGATTCTAGAAGACTTTTGGCTTGTTCTTGCTGACGATTATGAAGAATTGTTTCAGGAGACGCATTTAAAGCGCGATCGCGGTACGGAATCGCTGCGCGAGTTTGTTGATGTTCAATATCTAATTGTGATAAGGGAGGTAACTCGTTTTCTAGCCAAGTCGCCACTGTAGAACGACGATTCATGCCCATTGTTGAGGTATAATACAAGCCAGCGAGACTGAACGCGGTTCGCACCGCAGCAGCACAAGAATAGGTGGCGAGTCGTCCTTGAGGATGTAAACAGTGAGAGACTAACCTTAAAAACTCTACTGTCCAAAGTTGAGGACAATGAGGGGGAGAAAAAGGGTCTAGAAAAATGGCATCAGCGAGAAAGTTTTGTTGAATAAGTTGCTGAATGGTTTCTCTTCCATCGCCGATGAATAATTGCGCTTGCAAAGGAGGAGAATTAAGCGATCGCTGCTGCGCTAAGGTAGATAGAAGCTCTCTAATTTCTAACGACCAAAGATTTAAAAGTTGATGGTCGATCGCACTTCGTGGAACTGTTAAATCGGATTCTAATGCAATCAAGTTAATCTGACAATGAGGATTGATTTTCCAGATAGTTTCTAGCGCTTCTGCGGTATTGTAACCTAACCCATAACAAATATCTAAAAGATTTAACTGCGATCGCACTTGCGCTTTTTTAGCTAACTCACAAGGGATAACAAACTTTTCTTGAGCTTCTAATTTCGCCCCGCGCAGAGAGTGAAACGTCTCTTGAAACTCTGGAGAAAAAAAGGTATAAGAACCATCCGAGGTAACTTGTGGCGTAAAAATCATTCAGCAATTAAGTAAATTTTTTTGACATAGAAGTTATCATTGTCATAGTGGACATTGCCCACCCTACTGATTATTCATTATTAATTTTTATAGGATGCTTCGATCGCGCTATTTAACTCTTGTTGGTCTAAATCAGTAATAATAAAAACTTCTTGGACACTTTTCCCATGACGAGCAATGACTTTATACCCCCCACGAATCGGAACAGAAACCCTTAACTTGAGTTGTTGACAATTGCTGCGAGCGCGACCAATCACCCCTGGTGTCACCGTAGAAATCCCTTTTTGGGTAATCAACCGTTCTAAGATAGGAATCAATCCCTCAAGATGAGTAGAATGATTCCAAACCAATCGTCCCTGTGAAGAATCTCCCATGTTATGCTTTCTCCAAAGGGGCCATTGTTAGACCTTCACGGCGTAGCTGTTGATGATAGAGTTCGGCTGCTTCTTGAGGGCCCACCCAGACAATCGCTTGTCCTTCGTTGTGGACTTGCTCCGTTAAACTCCAAGCGCGATCGCTAGTCATGCCTGGAATATACTTAATCAAACAGTTTGCCACGTGCTGAAACGTATTGAACTCATCGTTGAGGACAATCACTTTGTAATTAGGATATCCCGTGCGAACGCTCTCCTGGGTCTTGTCAGGAGCTTGCACTGGAGAAGCTGTTGCTTGTACCATAACCATCTCTTTGCAGAAATTCTTACCCCCTACCATAATAGATTTTGTGCCAATTGGTGATCAGTGGTTGATGATTTGTCAAAGAACATTTCAGGTGAAGCATAAACCAAGCCCGAATTAAGATTTGTTAGATTATACCCATAGAGGTAGTTTACAATATTTAAGACCGCGCAGCGATCGCGCTTCGTGGCTTTAACTGCCTATGTTTAAGCAAAATCATCTTAAGTTGGGAGAGAGAGAAACTAAACAATGACAACTTCACAACCGCAACCAGAAGCGCCGGGAATCGGACGACGACAGTTTATGAACCTGTTAACCTTCGGTACAATTACTGGCGTGGCGCTCGGAGCGCTCTATCCAGTAGTTCGCTATTTTATCCCCCCCAGTGCCGGTGGTGGTAAGGCAGGAACAACAGCCAAAGATGAATTGGGTAATGATATCATCGCCAGTGAGTTTATAGAAAAACATTCTGCAGGCGATCGCACCTTAGCACAAGGACTCAAAGGCGATCCCACCTACGTCATTGTCACTGAAGACAAGGAAATTGCCAGCTATGGCTTAAACGCCGTTTGTACCCACTTAGGCTGTGTTGTTCCTTGGAACGAAAGCGAAGGCAAATTTGTCTGTCCTTGTCATGGTTCTCAGTATGATGCAGCAGGGAAAGTCGTTCGCGGCCCAGCACCTTTATCCCTAGCTCTGGTTAACGCAGATGTTAACGAAGAAGGTAAGATTATCTTTACCCAATGGGAAGAAACCGACTTCCGCACCGATAAAGAACCTTGGTGGGTTTAAGTCCTTCCGATTTAATAAAGCATTTGTCACTCTTGTATAAGAAACCAAACCGAACTCATGAATAACTCTGTCTTGAATGCGTCTTACATTCTGGGGAAACCCCAGAATTACGCACTCGCTTTTTGGCAAGCGTTAACGCAGAAAACCAAAAGTCTTTTCACCTCACTGCTTTGCATTGTTTTTGCCACCTTCACCGTTTTCTTTGCTAGCGATGCTCTTTTCCCCCAAAGTGCTAGCGCCTACCCTTTCTGGGCGCAAGAAACTGCCCCAGAGACCCCTCGCGATGCCACAGGTCGCATCGTTTGTGCTAACTGCCATTTAGCGCAAAAAGAAGCAGAAATTGAACTTCCCCTTTCCGTTGCTCCTAATAGCGTCTTTGAAGCAGTGGTTCATATTCCCTACGACCCTGAAACTCAACAAGTTTTAGGGGATGGGTCAAAAGGCGATCTCAATGTGGGCGCTGTTTTAATGCTTCCAGACGGCTTTAAAATTGCTCCTCCTGAACGAATGACCGAGGAAATGAAGGAGAAAGTGGGAGATGTCTTCTTCCAGCCTTATCGGGAAGGGTTAGAAAATGTGGTCTTAGTTGGCCCACTACCTGGTAACGAATACCCAGAAATTACTTTCCCTGTTTTGTCGCCAGACCCTAATATTGATCCCAATATCTTTTTCGGAAAATACCCTATTTACTTAGGGGCAAACCGAGGAAGAGGACAAGTTTATCCCACTGGCGATAAGAGCAATAACACGGTTTATAATGCTAGCCAAGGTGGAACAATTACTGAAATTGTTGATAATGGTTTTGGCTACAACATCACCATTCAAGTGAGTGAAGATGAAAGCGTTATTGAAACTGTTCAGCCAGGTCCTGAATTAATGGTTTCTGAAGGCGATCGAGTTGAAAAGGGAGACCCTTTAACCACTGATCCCAATGTCGGCGGTTTTGGACAAGAAGATAGCGAAATTGTCTTACAAAGTCCCGCACGGATTAAAGCGTTAATGGCTTTTATTGGCGCAATCATGTTAGCGCAAGTGCTTCTTGTCCTGAAAAAGAAACAGGTGGAAAAAATTCAAGCTGTGGAAATGAATTTCTAATCTTTTCCCTCAGTTTTTAACTGAAAGAGACAGGCATAAAGCCTGTCTTTTTTGGGGTTTTTAAGGAAGGATTAACTGTAATTGCGCCATGTTTGCCAAGCAACTTTAATTCCTGTGAATACACGACGAGTTTGTTGTTTAATCCCTTGGGCTTGATTTTTTGCCGTTGTCACGCGGCGATCGAGCCGTTGTATAGCTTGAGAAGCACCTTTCACACTACTATTAACATCATTGGTTAATTCTGTAATTTCTTCCCCCGTCAGGCGAATGGCTTTTAGGGTAGGCGGGAGTTCTTTTTCAAGAGTATCAATTAATCTTTCCGCAGTGCGAGCCACTCGCGCAACTTCTAAAAATGCTGGCAACGCAGCCACCAAAACCGCCGTTAAACTAATTGATACTAAAAACAAAGATAAAGCCAGCCAAAAAAGAGGATCACTCATAAATGATTTGGTTATTTGTTATTGGTTACCTCCTGATTTAAACAGAGCAAAGCGTGAGGAGGCTAGGGTTGATCAATTCCAATTCCTTCCCGTGATTGGTCTAACTTTTGCCATAATTGTTTAATTTCTTGATACGCTTGTTCTTGGCTAATTTTCCCAGCTGTTTCTAGGTTACAAATATAATTGACCCGTTGAGCAAATTCTTGTAGATTAGCATTAAAAAGAATTTTTTGGGGCTTAGCTTCTCCACGATAGGGATAATGGGGATAGAGAAAATCATCTTTATTTGGATTGGATTCTGGCATACTATTAAAGATTCCTAAAATAAGCTAACATTTAGCCCTAGCCTAATCAGAGATTGATGTCATGGAAAAACTGTACGAAGGAAAAGCGAAAATTATCTATCCAACAGATGACCCTAGGGTGTTACTGACATCTTTTAAGGATGATGCTACGGCGTTTAATGCCCAAAAACGAGGGACAATCGCCCGAAAAGGGGAAATCAACTGTCGCATCAGCGCAGCCTTGTTTCAACTACTGGAAAAGCAAGGCCTTGCCACTCATTATATCGACCAACCGACCCCCAACCAAATGCGGGTCAAATCCGTCACGATTATTCCCTTAGAAGTCGTGGTGCGGAATCTGGCAGCAGGAAGTTTGTGTCGGCAAACAGGACTGAGTGAAGGAACAATTCTCCCCTTTCCCTTAGTAGAATTTTATGACAAAAATGATGAGTTGGGAGACCCCCTACTCACCCGCGATCGCATTATAATCCTGAATCTTGCCACAGAGGAGCAACTGCAACAACTGGAAAGTAAGGCCCTTGCGATCAATAGCCATCTCCAAACCTTTTTTGAAAAATGTGGGATTATCCTTGTCGATTTTAAATTAGAATTTGGGCTAGACTCAGACCAAAACTTACTGTTGGCTGACGAAATTAGTCCTGATACTTGTCGTCTTTGGGATCAAGCTAAAAAAGACGATCCAAACGCCCGCGTCTTGGATAAAGATAGATTTCGCAAAGACCTAGGCAATGTGGAAACTGCCTACCAAGAAGTGCAAACTCGCATATTGTCACAACTTAAATTGACAATTTCCAATTAACAATTAACAATTAGTTATTAACAAATTTGGTGTGTGGAAGTGTTAAAACTGATCAAAATGTCTCGCTTATCTTCAGTGATTTTAACAGCTATGTTGTTATGGGCGATCGCGCCCTCAAAAGCCGTTTTTGCCCAAATCGATCCAGAAACTCCTGAAACATTTCCTTCCGAAGAACCACAGGTTTTAATTGTGGAAGTAGAGGTTGAGGGGGTCGAAGGTCGCTTAGAAGACATTGTATTTGAAGCAACTGGGGTTCAACCCGGCCGACTGACGACGCGATCGCAGTTACAAGAAGATGTCAATGCAATTTTTGCCACAGGATTCTTCTCCAATGTGAGAGTGGTTCCCGAAGATACCCCTTTGGGAGTGCGGGTAACCTTTGTTGTCGAACCCAACCCCGTCTTAGAAAAAGTTCAAGTGGAAATAGTCCCCGACGACGCGGAAGCCAGAGTGTTGCCAGAATCTGTCGTGGATGATGTTTTTAGCGAACAATATGGGAATATCTTAAATTTACAAGAACTCCAAAGCAATATTGAAGAATTAAACCAGTGGTATCAAGAAAATGGTTATGACCTAGCACAAGTGGTAGGTTCTCCAGAAGTGTCTCCAGATGGCGTTGTCACCTTAACGGTAGCCGAAGGGGTGATTGAAGAGATTCGGGTTCGGACTTTTGATGAGGAAGGACAAGAACTTGAAGGGAAAACCCGTGATTTTATCGTAACGCGAGAAGTTGAATTATCTTCAGGGGATGTGTTTCAGCGAGAAACCGCACGATCAGATTTAGAACGGATTTTTGGTCTAGGGATTTTTGAAGATGCAAGTTTATCTTTTACCCCCGGGGAAGACCCGCGAAAGGTGGTCTTAAATTTTGATGTGGTAGAAGGGAATTCTGGCTCGATCGGGGCGGGTGCTGGGATTAGTTCCACCAGTGGTCTTTTCGGAACCGTGAGCTACCAAGAACGAAACTTAGGAGGGAATAATCAAACCTTGGGCGCAGAGGTGCAAGTGGGATCGCGAACCTTGCTTTTTAACACCCGTTTTGTCGATCCTTGGATTGCAGGAGACCCCAACCGCACCTCTTATGCAGTGGATTTATTCCGTCGCCGTTCTCTCTCTTTAATTTTTGATGGCGGTGATGAAGATGTGGATTTACCCAACGGAGATGAACCCCGTGTGGTTAGGACTGGCGGTGGGATTACTTTTAGCCGTCCCCTTTCTCCCGACCCCTTCACCCAAGCAGAATGGAGACTCTCCGCTGGCTTTGGCTATGAACGAGTGCAGATTCAAGATGAAGATGGAGAGCTCGCCCCAGAAGACGAATTAGGCAATCAACTCGCTTTTGATGAAAGTGGGGAAGATGATTTATTTACCCTCGAATTCGATGCGGTGCGCGATCGCCGCAATAACCCCCGTCAACCCACCAGTGGCTCTGTTTTACGGTTGGGAATTGATCAAACGATCCCGATCGGGTCAGGAACCATTTTCTTTAATCGCGTTCGAGGCAGTTATAGCTATTTTATTCCTGTTGACTTTACCAGCTTTAGCGAAGACGGAGGAGAAACCCTCGCGTTTAATCTGCAAGCGGGAACAGTTCTCGGCGATCTCCCTCCCTATGAAGCCTTTTTGCTCGGAGGAAGCAATTCCGTTCGTGGCTATGAACAAGGAGATGTGGGAGCCGGACGCAGTTTTGTTCAAGCTACCGCAGAATATCGCTTCCCTGTGTTCTCTATTGTTGGTGGGGTGTTATTTGTGGACGTGGGTAGCGATTTAGGAACAGGAGATAATGTCCCTGGTGAACCAGCTGAAATCCGTGGTAAACCTGGCAGTGGGTTTGGCTATGGGGCTGGAATCCGCGTGCAGTCTCCCTTGGGCGCGATTCGCATTGATTTTGGGATTAATGATGAAGGGGATAATCAGCTTCACTTTGGTATTGGTGAACGTTTCTAATTTTAGGGGGCTATAAACAGATTCATCAGAAAAAAGCCGTAAAACCCCTGCTATTCCTAAGTTTAAGGAATCCCCCCTAAGCCCCCTTATTCAGGCAGGGTCGTTTCATTCTCGGAGAAATAACCTTGTTTGTTGGGAGATAGGGAGATGGGGAGATGGGGAGACGAGGAAGTAGGGAGAGAGTGGGAGAGTGGGAGAGTGGGAGAGTGAGATCGGGAGACCCCCCATCCCACTTTCTCCCCATCCCACCTTCATTATTCTTCCCTTTCCCCCATCTCCCCACCTGAACGGGATTTCAGTAGAATGAAACAGCCCTGCCCTTCTTCAGGGGGGAAAAGAAGGGGGGACATTGCAAATTGACTTACCCAAAATTGGGAAAGTTAGAATCAATGTTCATCGTCCAATTCCAGAGGGATTTCAAGTTAAACCGGTTCGAGTCATTATCTTTGGTTTGTCACTCTACGGACTCTAGTTGGTCAAGACGCAGCCACATCCCTGGGGTGGCGACATAAAACTTAACAAAAGCATAATCCCCTTCCGTTTCTAGGATTTCTCCCTTACTCTCAAACAAGTAACTGGGAAAGCGATTGTCACTGGCGATCGCTTCCACACTATTTTCTAACTTTTCTTGGATGACACGGACTAAAGAGCCTTTTTTAACTTTTCCAGCCATAGCTTAAATAATCTCAACCAATAACCGTTGATACGTTGCAACATTTCTTTAGCTAATTGTGCCATATTTGTTGCTCATCAGTTACTAAAGTTAGGATCGACTTATCCTAGAATTTTCATAATGATCGTTTACCCTTTCAATAAATGACCAACTGTATGTTTACTCAACCTTTCCTTAAATTAGTCGTAATTAGAGAAAATATTGCACAAGGAAGATGAGAAACGACATTGAACAAGATAATATTTTTAAGCCGATCATGAAAGACTAGGGACAGACAAAAGAGGTAGTAGGCTTTGTCTCAATCCCGCTAACTTTTTTTAAGATAAGAGTATAAAGGAGGTTTTATGCGTGCAGTGCTGATGGCTGGAGGGTCTGGAACCCGACTCCGACCCTTAACTTGTGATCTGCCTAAACCAATGGTCCCCGTTTTGAATCGTCCCATGGCAGAACATATTATTAATTTACTCAAGCGCCACAACATTCGAGAAGTTATTGCGACTTTACACTATCTCCCAGACGTGATGCGAGACTATTTTGGCGATGGGAGTGATTTTGGGATACAAATGCAATATGCAGTGGAAGAAGACCAACCCCTCGGAACGGCCGGTTGTGTTAAAAATGTGGAAGAAATGCTCGACGATACCTTTTTGGTAATTAGCGGTGACACCATGACTGATTTTGATCTCTCTGCTGCGATCGCGTTTCATAAACAAAAAGAATCAAAAGCAACTTTAGTGTTAGCCAGAGTTCCCAACCCAGTGGAATTTGGAGTAGTAATCACCGATGAAAATTATCATATTAAACGCTTTTTAGAAAAACCCTCTAGTAGTGAAATCTTTTCCGATACCGTTAATACAGGAACGTATATTCTTGAACCAGAAGTCTTAGATTATCTTCCCCGTGATGAAGAATGCGACTTTTCTAAAGACCTCTTTCCTCAACTTCTAGAAAAAGATGAACCCATCTATGGCTATATTTCAAATGACTATTGGTGCGATGTTGGTCATTTAGAAGCCTATCGAAAATCGCAATATGAGGCGCTGCATGGCAAAGTAGAAATTGAGTTCGCCTATCAAGAAAAAGCCAAAGGAATTTGGATCGGAAACAATACGACCATTGACCCCAGTGCTAATATTGAAGCTCCTGTCTTGATTGGAAATAATTGTCGTATCGGCCCGAGAGTAAACATTGAAGCAGGAACAATTATCGGCGATAATGTCACCATTGGCGCAGAAGCAGACCTCAAGAGTCCAATTCTTTGGAATGGCGTTATTATTGGTGAACAGGCTCATATCTGGGCTTGCACCATTTCCAGAGGGGTCAGGGTCGATCGCCGCGCCCATGTCCAAGAAGGAGTAACCCTTGGAGCCTTATGTAGCGTTGGAGAAGAAGCCCAAATTAGTCAAGGGGTGAGAGTCTGGCCCGGTAAACAAATTGAATCAGGAGCAATCCTGAATATCAACCTAATTTGGGGGAACATGGCGCAGCGAAATCTTTTTGGACAGCAGGGAGTCACGGGAATTGCCAACATTGATATTACACCCGAATTTGCTGTTAAGTTGGGCGCAGCTTATGGCTCAACTCTCAAGCCTGGATCAACTGTAAGCATTTCCCGTGATCAACGCAATGTTTCCCGCATGGTGAGTCGTTCTTTAGTTTCTGGCTTAATGTCAACGGGTGTGAATGTACAAAACCTAGACGCAACGGCTTTACCCATTACCCGAACCACGATTCCCACGCTTTCGGTAGTGGGAGGAATCCATGTCCGCTTACATCACAGTCGTCACGATCATCTCCTGATTGAATTTGTCGATGAACAAGGAATAAACATTTCCAAAGCCAAGGAAAAGAAAATTGAAGGAGCTTATTTCAAAGAAGATTTACGACGGGCGCAAATTCCTGAAATTGGCGAAGTCTTCTATCCGGCCCAAGTCTTAGATGTGTATAGTCAGAGTTTCGAGAAGTATCTTAATGTCCAAGCGGTTAACAATAGTCGGGCGAAGGTAATTATTGACTATGCTTATGCTGTCTCTGGAGCCGTTTTACCCCTCTTATTAGGCAAATTTGGCTGCGATGCGGTGGTCTTAAACGCCAGCTTAAGTCAAACGGCTTTATCCAACGATGAGAGAGAAAACCTCCTCAACGAGTTGGGTCAAGTGGTGGAGGCGCTGAAAGCGAATATGGGCGTACAAGTAGCTGCTAACGGTGAACAGTTAATTCTGGTGGATGAAGCGGGTTTACCCATTCGCGGGGAAATTCTCACCGCCTTGATGGTGAATATGATGATGACAGCCCATCCTCGCAGTACAGTGGTTGTTCCCGTTCATGCTTCTAGTGCGGTGGAGCAAATTGCTCGCCGTCATGATGGAAATGTGATTCGCACTAAGGCAAGTCCAACTGCTTTAATGGAGGCTTCCCAGAAAAATCCCAATGTGGTCTTAGGGGGAAGCGGAGAAACGGGCTTTATTTTCCCAGAACTACATCCTGGCTTTGATGCTATGTTCTGCATTGCGAAACTGATTGAAATGTTGACGGTACAGGAACGTTCCCTGGCTGAGATTCGGGCTGAGTTGCCACGAGTCTGTCATAAATCTTATACCATGCGCTGTCCTTGGACAGTGAAAGGGGCGTTAATGCGGTATCTGGTAGAAACTCACTCCTCTAAGGAATTAGAGTTAATTGATGGGGTAAAAGTGATTGACCCTCAAAATGACAATTGGATGTTAGTGCTACCTGATGCGGGAGAACCATTGGTTCATATTTTTGCTAATGGGGACGATCGCGCTTGGGTTGATAATACTTTACGGGAATACCGTCAGCGAGTGCAAGACTTTATTGACAAAGAACAGGGAGTCGAGGCGCTCAACGTCTAGTTTTCAGCGAGTGGGCTTTCCCCACCGACCCAAACCCAAAAAGTCGCTGTCTCTCTTGGAAAACAGCGACTGTTAAGACATATTAAACGATTAAATTAGGTGTTTTGGTTATTCAGGAAATCTTGAGCCTGTCTAATCGCAGCAGCACCGATGTTAAATAACGCCCAGCTTGCAGCGAGTGCAATCGGAGCAAGAACAATGACAATTCGCCAATCCATAACTTTTTTTCACCTCTGGCTTTTAACATTTTTCTATGATTCTTCTCATTACCATAATAACTGATGATTGGTCTTTAGTCATTAAATTTTTTCTTCTTGGTTCATTGGAGTTGGTTCCCCTGAATTTTCCCCACCGACCACCACATCTTTAATGCGAAGACTGGGCCCGCCACAGCCAACAGGTAACCCGCTTTGTCCCCCTTTTCCACAACCGCCAGACTCATCCCAGAAAAAGTCATCGCCAATGGCTTCAATGTTAGCCAAGGTTTGAAACACATTCCCCGATAAGGTCACATCTCGTACAGGTTCAGCAAGTTCGCCATTGCGGATCAGCCATGCTTCTCCTGCGGAAAAGGTGAACATTTCCCCGTTGGTCATTCCCCCTAACCAGTTTTTCGCATAAACTCCCAAGGGAATGTCTTGAAACAAATCTTTAACAGGGGTTTGCCCTCGTTCAATCCAAGTGTTGGTCATGCGGACAAGGGGAGGATATTGATAGTCTAAACAACGAGCGTTTCCTGTGGGTTGTTCTCCCAATTTCCCAGCCGTTTCACGGGAATGTAACCGTCCCACTAAAAAGCCGTCTTGAATCAGTTGCGTGGTTGTTGCGGGTGTTCCCTCATCGTCAACATAGTAACTTCCGCGATGGTCTGGAGATGCTGCACCATCAAAAATCTGGAGGTTATCAGGGCCAAACTTGCGTCCCATTGTCATCACTGCCATGAGATCAGGGTTTTCATAGATCATGTCTGCTTCTGAAAGATGACCAAAGGCTTCATGGACAAATAACCCACTCAAAATCGGGTCAATAACAACGGGATAAGTGTCCCCTGTGATGGTGGGAAGAGAGAGGGCGTTAACGGCTCTTTCGGCTGCGCTCTGGACTTGCTGGTCTAAGTTTAGCAGGTCTTGCCAACCGCGACGAGACCCTGTGGTTTCTCGTCCCGTTTGCACTGTTTCGCTGTTACGGGCGATCGCGCTAAATCTCGCTTCTAAATCAGCCCACGATTGTTCAAATAATGTGCCTTCAGATGTGGCGATTGTCACTCGTTGCGTGATGTCGCTATAGCTAACAACCGTGGTAGTAATGCGCGAATTATACTCCTGTAAAATCTGATTATAGTGATCGCAGAGGGCTTTTTTCTCTGCAAGGGGAATTTCTCGCGGGTTGCCTGCTGATAAGGGAAGTTCATAGACTCCCTGAATCGGCGCAACAGGAGCTAAACAAGTCTTTTGAGTTCCCACCAGTCTAGCTGCTGCGATCGCGTCTTCTAGCCGATCTTTGAGGGTGCTGAGGCGATTAAAACTAGCAAACCCCCACCCGCCTTTGTAACATACTCGCACTTGTCCACCGATGGCGACTTCTTCGCTGAGGGTTTCGATTTTTTGCCCGCGCAGGAGAATGTCTGTGCTTTCCGATTTTTCCACACGAATGAGGATAAAATCAGCGCGATCGTGGTATTTCTGGATTAAATCAGCTAAGAGAGAGCGATAGTCTGTCATATTCGTTATTGGTTTCGTAGGGTTTGCCTTGCCCACCCTACTTGATTGAGGGCTTCAGCAGTTACTTGTTTTCTTAAACAAATTATACTATTGTTATAGATATTTGGTAACTTTGAGGGGATGACTGAGTTGATAACAACAAATCAAGCAGCACTTGGGTCTGGGTGTTACCCCTAAAACTCTTAGGCGATGGGAATCAGAAGGAAAAATTAAAGCCATCAGAACTCAGGAGTGGTCATCGCC